>JBDTZQ010000058.1:0-17069 GCA_040005035.1 Betaproteobacteria bacterium
GGTCGACGAGGAGAAGCACGCGATGGACGTCGTCGTCGACGAGGAGAACCTCGCCATGGCGATCGGGCGCAGCGGCCAGAATGTGCGGCTCGCCTCCGAGCTCACCGGCTGGGAAATCAACCTGATGGGCGTCGAGGAATCACAGCAGAAGACCGCGCAGGAAAGCGAGAAGATCCGCGCGCTGTTCATGGAAAAGCTCGACGTCGACCAGGAGGTCGCCGACATCCTGATCCAGGAGGGCTTCTCTACGCTCGAGGAGATCGCCTACGTTCCCTTGACCGAGATGCTCGAGATCGAGGCGTTCGACGAGGACACCGTGAACGAGCTTCGCAGCCGCGCGCGCAACGCGCTGCTCACCGAGGCGATCGTGCGCGAGGAATCGGTCGAGAATGTCTCGGAAGACCTCCTCAATCTCGAGGGCATGGATACCGAGACGGCGGGCCTGCTCGCCGAAAAGGGCATCACCAATCGCGATGCGCTGGCCGACCTCGCCGGCGACGAGCTGGTCGAGCTGACCGGATTGTCCAGCGATCGCGCGCAGGAGCTGATCATGAAGGCACGCGCTCACTGGTTCGAGGCTGAGGTGCCCGCCGATGCAGAGGGGGCGCATCACGGCACCTAGGGATAGACGCAACGCGAAGCAACGCAGACGCAACCGAGAGCAGCAGCGGAGAACACCATGGCTTTGACCACCATCGAGAAATTTGCCACCGAACTCAAGATGCCTCCGGGCATCCTGCTCGAGCAGCTGAGCGCTGCCGGCGTCGGCGTCAAGAAGGAAGGCGACAAGCTCTCCGAGCAGGACAAGACTCGCCTGCTCGACTACCTGCGCAAGCAGCATGGCGGCGTCGAGCTCAAGAAGAAGATCACGCTGACGCGCAAGCAAACCACCGAGATCAAGGCCGCCGACAGCACAGGCCGCGCGCGCACGATCCAGGTCGAGGTGCGCAAGAAGCGCGTGTTCGTCAAGCGCGACGGTCCCGAAACGGCGCCGATGCCCGAGGAGACTGCGCCGGCGCAGCCGGTCGTCACCGCGGCGGAGCAGGCGGCGCGCGAGGAAGAGGCGCGCAAGGGCGCCGCGTTGATCGCCAAGCAGCAGGAAGACATCCAGCAAAAACAGGATCAGGCGAAAAAGCGCCAGACCAAGAAGGAACGCGAGGCCGAGGAAGCGGCGACCAAGGCAGCCGAGGCCGCGGCGCTCGTGGCGAAGGAAGCAACGGCTGCCGCGGTCGCCAAGGCGCCCGCCGAGGTCAAGCCCGAAGTCAAGACCGAGGGCACGCTGCACAAGCCGGCGACCAAGCCGGGCGCCAAGAAGGACAAGTCATCGCGCAAGCCTTCGGCGACCGCGTTCCAGGAAGAAGCGGCGCGACGCCGCGCGCTCAAGCTGCGCGGCGATGTCACCGGTGGAGCGGGGACTTCAGGATGGAAGCAGCCCAAGACTGGCCGTCATCGTCACGAGGACGGCGAGGAGACCGGCGAAGCGGTTGGCGGCGCACCCGAGGCGCTGACCCGCGAGATCGCGGTGCCGGAGACCATCACCGTCGCCGAACTCGCGCACAAGATGTCGGTCAAGGCGGCGGAGATCATCAAGGCGATGATGAAGCTCGGCACCATGGTCACGATCAACCAGATGCTCGACCAGGAGACGGCGATGATCGTCGTCCAGGAAATGGGCCACAAGGCGATCGCCGCCAAGCTCGACGATCCGGACGCGCTACTTGCCGAGAGCTCGCAGTCGTCTTCTGCCGAATCGCTGCCGCGTCCGCCGGTCGTCACCGTGATGGGACACGTCGACCACGGCAAGACATCGCTGCTCGACACCATCCGCCGCACGCGCGTGGCCAGCGGCGAGGCGGGCGGTATCACGCAGCACATCGGCGCTTACCACGTCGAGACATCGAAGGGCGTGATCACGTTCCTCGACACTCCGGGTCATGAGGCGTTCACGGCGATGCGCGCGCGCGGCGCCAAGGTCACCGACATCGTGGTGCTGGTCGTCGCTGCCGACGACGGGGTCATGCCACAAACCAAGGAAGCGATCGCGCACGCGAAGGCCGGCAACGTGCCCATCGTCGTCGCCATCAACAAGATCGACAAGCCGGAGGCGAACCCGGATCGCGTCAAGCAGGAGCTGGTTGCGGAAAGCGTGCTGCCGGAGGAGTACGGTGGCGACGTGCAATTCATTCAAGTGTCGGCGAAGACCGGCTTGGGCATCGACAAGCTGCTCGAGGCGATCCTGCTGCAGGCGGAAGTGCTCGAATTGAAAGCGCCGCGCGACGCGCCCGCGAAGGGGATCGTCATCGAGTCGCGCCTGGACAAGGGCAAGGGCCCGGTGGCGACGATCCTGGTGCATTCGGGCACGCTCAAGCGCGGCGACGTGGTGCTCGCCGGAGCGGTGTTCGGACGGGTTCGCGCGATGACCGACGAGACCGGCAAGGTGGTGGTCTCCGCCGGCCCGGCGATTCCCGTAGAGATTCAGGGTTTGTCCGACGTTCCGCTAGCCGGTGAGGAAGTGATGGCACTCGGCGACGAGCGCAAAGCTCGCGAGATCGCGCTGTTCCGCCAGGGCAAGTTCCGCGACGTCAAGCTCGCCAAGCAGCAGGCGGCGAAGCTCGAGGACATGTTCGAGCAGCTCGCCGAGAGCGAGATCAAGTCGCTGGCGCTGATCGTCAAGGCCGACGTGCAGGGCAGCTACGAAGCGCTGGCCAACGCGCTGACGAAATTGTCCACCACCGAGGTGAAGGTCAACATCGTGCACGCCGCGGTGGGTGGCATCACCGAGTCCGACGTCAACCTGGCGCTCGCGTCGAAGGCCGTGATCATCGGCTTCAACACGCGCGCCGACGTCGCCGCGCGCAAGCTCGCCGAGCATGCAGGCGTCGACATCCGCTACTACAACATCATTTACGAAGCGGTCGACGAGGTGAAGGCTGCCTTGTCCGGCATGCTCACTCCCGAGCAGAAGGAAAGCCGGCTGGGCCTGGTCGAGGTACGCGAGGTCTACAAGATCTCCAAGGTCGGCACAGTCGCCGGCTGTTACGTCCTCGAAGGGCTCGTGCGGCGCGGCGCGAAGGTGCGCCTGCTGCGCGACAACGTCGTCGTGTTCGATGGCGAGCTCGATTCGCTCAAGCGCTTCAAGGACGACGTGCGCGAAGTCAAAGCCGGCTTCGAATGCGGCCTCTCGCTCAAGAACTACAACGACGTCGAGAAGGGCGATCAGCTCGAGGTGTACGAGATCGTCGAAGTGACGCGTACGCTGTAGCGCTGCGCGTGAAAAGGCACTCGCAGCGTGCGCAGCGCGTCGGTGACCAGATCCAGCGCGAGCTGGCCGATCTGCTGCGGATTCACCTCAAGGACCCGCGCATCGGCATGGTGACGGTGACCGGCGTCGAGGCGTCGCCGGATCTGTCGCATGCCAAGATCTTCTTCACGCACCTCGCTGGCGCCGAGCACGCCGCGTCGGCGGTCGAGGCGCTCCAGCACACCGCCGGCTACTTGCGCACCGAGCTGTCGCGCCGTCTGGACCTCTATTCGGTGCCGCAACTGCATTTCGTCTACGACGACTCGATCGAATCCGGCCTCAAGCTCTCGAAGCTGATCGACGACGCGGTCGCCGACGATCGCAAGCATCCGTCCGATTGACCGATCCACGCGCCTCGCATCGCGTGCCAAGGCGCCGCGTCGACGGCGTGCTGCTGCTCGACAAGGACGTCGGACGCTCGTCCAACGCGGTCCTGCAGCATGCCAAGCGCCTTTTCAACGCCGCCAAAGCGGGCCATACCGGAACGCTCGATCCGCTCGCCAGCGGTTTGCTGCCGATCTGTTTCGGTGAGGCCACCAAGTTCGCGCAGCTCCTGCTCGACGCCGACAAGTCGTATCTGGCGAAACTGCACTTGGGCGTCACCACGAAGACCGGCGATGCCGAAGGCGAGGTGATCGAGCGTCGCGAGGCCTTGTCGCAGCAAGACTCGTTCGAAGCGGTGTTGCCGCGCTTTCTCGGCACGATCTCGCAGCAGCCTCCGCGCCATGCCGCGCTCAAGTACCAGGGCCGCAGCTACTACGAATACGCACGCGAGGGCGTCGACATTCCGCGCCCCGCGCGCGAAGTTTCGATCCGCTCGCTTCGCAGCGGCGCATGGGAGCCACCCTATGTCGAGCTCGCGGTCGAGTGCAGCAAGGGGACCTACATTCGCGTGCTCGCCGAGGACATCGGCGCTGCGCTGGGTTGCGGCGCGCACCTTGCGGCGCTGCGTCGCACAGCCACCGGCGGATTCAACCTTGCTGACGCCGTGACCCTCGACGCCCTGGAGACGATGAGTTCGGAGCAGCGCGACGCGACGCTGCTGCCCGCCGATTCTCCGTGCGCGGCGTTGCCCCGATGCGACCTCTCGACGACGGAAGCAGGGGCGCTGCTCGAAGGCCGTTCGGTCGCGCGTCCGGCGATGGCGGAGGGGGTCGTGCGCGCCTATTCGGCGCATCGCTTTGTCGGCGTCGCAGAAGTGGCGGCGGGCGTTCTTCGGGCGCGCCGACTGCTGGCGAACTCCGATGGCTGAAGGCGCCGATCCAGTGCTGGGCTGCCATCGAGTCGCTTGAATTCTAAGCACTTTTCTGGTTATAATCGCGGTCTTTCGCGAAGTTCCGGAGCAATTAGAATGGCAGTCACCGTGCACGAAAAATCTAAGGTGATCGCGGCGCACCAGCGCGCGCAGGGCGACACCGGTTCCCCCGAGGTCCAGATCGCGCTTTTGACCGCGCGCATCAACGGGCTCGGCGATCATTTCAAGGCCAACGTCAAGGACCATCACTCGCGCCGCGGACTGCTGCGCATGGTCTCGCGTCGGCGCAAGCTGCTCGATTACCTCAAGACCAGCAACGTCGATACCTACCGCGGACTGATCGACAAGCTGGGATTGCGCAAATAGCTACCGCCGGCGCATCACAACAATGATCGACGTTTCAAAAGCGCGGCGACCGGGCTTCGGCCACAGGTTGTGCGCGCTTGCGACCCGCACCTGATCTGACAATGGCTGCGCCGTCCGGGCGCGGCCATTTTTTTCTTCCCGATTCCGAGGACTAACGTGCCCATCATCAAGAAATCGATTCCTTATGGCCGTCACACGCTGACGCTCGAAACCGGCGAGATCGCCCGCCAGGCGGGGGGCGCCGTGCTGGCGAGCCTCGGCGACAGCGTGGTGCTGGTCACCGCGATGGCGGCGAAAAGCGCCAAGCCGGGCCAGGACTTTTTCCCCCTGACCGTCGACTATCAGGAAAAGACCTACGCGGCCGGCCGCATTCCCGGCGGCTTTTTCAAGCGCGAGGGGCGGCCCTCCGAAAAGGAGATATTGACCTGCCGGCTCATCGACCGTCCGGTCCGCCCGCTGTTTCCCGAGGGCTTCTACAACGAGGTCCAGGTGATCGCGACGGTGATGTCGGTCGATCCCGAGATCGATCCCGATATCCCTGCAATGATCGGCGCGTCGGCGGCGCTGTTATTGTCGGGCATGCCTTTCGACGGCCCGATCGGCGCCGCGCGGGTAGGCTACGTCGATGGCCAGTACGTGCTCAATCCCAGCAAGACCGAGCTGATGACGACCTCCAAGCTCGACCTCGTCGTTGCGGGGACCGAAGCCGCGGTACTGATGGTCGAATCGGAAGCCAAGGAATTGCCCGAGGACATCATGCTGGGCGCGGTCGTGTTCGGCCATCAGCAGCAGCAGGCTGTCATCGAGTTGATTCATCAGCTGGTCGAAGAGGGCGGTAAGCCGCTCTGGGAGTGGAAGGCGCCGGCGCGCGACGAGGCGCTGGTGGCGAGCGTCACGGCAGCCGCCGAAACGAACCTGCGCGCGGCCTACGCGCTGCGCCAGAAGCAGGCGCGCCAGCAGCGGCTGAAGGAAATCGTCGCCGAAGTCGAGGCGACCTGCCTCACCGCCGATGCGACGCCCACGCAGAAGAACGACGTCTCGAACCTGCTGTTCGAGCTCGAGGCGAAGATCGTGCGCAACCAGATCCTGTCCGGCGAGCCGCGCATCGACGGGCGCGACACGCGCACCGTGCGCCCGATCACGATTCGCAACAGCGTGCTGCCACGCACCCACGGCTCGGCGCTGTTCACGCGCGGCGAAACGCAGGCGCTGGTGGTCGCGACGCTGGGCACCGCGCGCGACGAGCAGATCATCGACGCGCTGCAGGGTGAGTATCGCGATCGCTTCATGCTTCACTACAACATGCCTCCGTACGCCACCGGCGAGACCGGCCGCGTTGGCACGCCCAAGCGTCGCGAGGTCGGGCATGGCCGGCTTGCCAAGCGCGCGTTGATGGCGGTGCTGCCCACCGCCGAGGAATTCGCTTATTCGATCCGAGTCGTCTCCGAGATCACCGAGTCCAACGGCAGCTCGTCGATGGCTTCGGTGTGCGGCGGCTCGCTGGCGCTGATGGATGCGGGCGTGCCGACCAAGGCGCACGTCGCCGGCATCGCCATGGGCCTGATCAAGGACGGCAACCGCTTCGCGGTGCTGACCGACATCCTCGGCGACGAGGATCATCTGGGCGACATGGACTTCAAGGTCGCGGGCACCGATCGCGGCATCACCGCGCTGCAGATGGACATCAAGATCCAGGGCATCACCAAGGACATCATGGGCGTGGCGCTCACGCAGGCGCGCGAAGGTCGCATGCATATCCTGCAGCTCATGCAGGACGCCGTGCCGCATGCGCGCACCGAGCTGTCGCAGCATGCGCCGCGCATGTTCAGCTTCAAGATCAACCCGGAAAAGATCCGCGATGTCATCGGCAAGGGCGGCTCGGTGATCCGCGCACTGACCGAGGAAACCGGCTGTGTTATCGACATCAAGGACGACGGCACGGTGACGATCGCGTCGGTCAACGCCGACGCGTGCGACGCTGCGCGCAGGCGCATCGAGGAAATCACCGCCGATGTCGAAGTGGGCAGGATTTACGAAGGCACCGTGCTGCGCCTGCTCGATTTCGGCGCGATCGTGCAGATCCTGCCGGGACGCGACGGCCTGCTGCACATCTCGCAGATCGCCAAGGAGCGCGTCAACCAGGTCTCCGACTACGTCAAGGAAGGCCAGGTCGTGAAGGTGAAGGTGCTCGAGGCCGACGAGAAGGGACGCGTGCGGCTGTCGATGAAGGCGGCGGCGGAAGATGCTGCCGCGGCGTCGGCTCCCGCACCGGCGCCTGCCGAAGCGCCCGCGGCACCCGCGGCCTGACGCGGTTCACTGTCGACAAAAGGGGGCCGAGCGGCCCCCTTTTGCTTTTCGAGGCGATGCAATGAGCAAACCTGCAACGCGAACCGAGCGCGATACCTTCGGCCCGATCGACGTCCCCGCTGACCGGCTGTGGGGCGCGCAGACGCAGCGCTCGCTCGAGCTCTTCCGCATTTCCAGCGAGAAGATGCCGCGCGAGATGCTGCGCGCGCTGCTGCTGGTCAAGCGCGCCGCGGCGCGGGTCAACCTCGACCTCGACGCGCTGCCGAAGGAGCGCGCCGAGGCGATCATCGCCGCCGCCGACGAGGCATTGGCGGGCAGACACGACGCCGAGTTTCCGCTGGCGGTATGGCAGACGGGGTCGGGCACGCAATCGAACATGAACGTCAACGAGGTGCTCGCCAACCGTGCCTCGGAGCTGCTCGGCGGCGAGCGCGGCGAGGGCCGGCGCGTTCACCCGAACGACGACGTCAACCGCGGTCAATCGTCTAACGACGTGTTTCCGACGGCGATGAATGTCGCCGCCGCCGAAGCGACGGTGACGACCTTATTGCCCGCGCTGCGCGCGTTGGGCCGGACGCTGTCGAGCAAGGTCGATGCCTTCGCCGGCATCGTCAAGATCGGCCGCACCCATTTGCAGGACGCGACGCCGCTGACGCTCGGACAGGAGTTCTCGGGCTACGTCGCGCAGCTTGCGCACTCGGAGCTCCACATCGAAGCGGCGCTGCCGCACGTGCTCGAGCTGGCGCAGGGTGGCACGGCGGTGGGCACCGGGCTCAACGCGCATCCGGAGTTCGGCGCGCGCGTCGCGGCGCAGCTCGCCGAGGCGACCGGCCTTCCCTTCGTCAGCGCGCCGAACAAGTTCGAGGCGATGGCCGCGGCCGATGCGCAGGTCAACCTGCACGGCGCGCTCAAGTCGCTCGCCGCAGTGCTGTTCAAGATCGCCAACGACGTGCGCTGGCTGGCCAGCGGCCCGCGCTCGGGCCTCGGCGAGCTGCGCATTCCCGAGAATGAGCCCGGCAGCTCGATCATGCCGGGCAAGGTGAACCCGACGCAGTGCGAGGCGTTGACCATGCTCGCTGCCCAGGTGTTTGGCAACGATGTCGCGGTCAACATCGGCGGCGCGTCGGGCAACTTCGAGCTCAACGTCTATCGCCCGCTGATCGCGCACAATGTGCTGCAGAGCATCCGGCTGCTCGCCGACGGCATGAAGAGTTTCGACGAGCATTGCGCGCGCGGCATCGAGCCGAACACGCAGCGCATCGAGGAGCTGCTCGAGCGCTCGCTGATGCTGGTCACGGCGTTGAACCCGCACATCGGCTACGACAAGGCGGCGGCGATCGCCAAGAAAGCGCATGCCGAGGGCACGACGCTCAAGCAGGCGGCGCTGGCGCTGGGCCATGTAACCGGCGAGCAGTTCGATGCGTGGGTCAAGCCCGAGGACATGACCGGCGCGTAGCGCGTCTGTCGGCGGGCTGCCGCTAGAGCTCCGACCGCCCGTGCAGCGGTCCCGAATGGAGGTCGCCTGGCACCGTCGCGGGAGCATCGGTGCGCTGCGACCTCGGCTCGACGGCGATCAACGCCATCAGAAACGCGTTCACGATCAGTTGGCCGCCGAGAATGATCATCCCGACCGACGGGATGACGAGTCGCATGGTGCGGGAGGGATCCAGCTCCTGGAGTCCCACTTGCGACCACTCGTGGACTGCAGCGGCACCCAGTGCCACTCCGATGATGAACAGTGCGGCGCCGGCCAACAGGCAGTGCTCGAGCGAGAACCATCGCAACACCCGGCTTTGACTCGCCGTATCGGGCAGCATCCCCGAACTCATTGCGTAGCGCCGGGCAACGATCGAGAAGAAAACGAGTTGCACGCCAATCTGGACGGCCGCCATTCCATATAACAGCGTATGAACATCGAAACGCACCATTCCGACCTTCAGCGGCCCGTTCAGGAGCAGCACCATCAGCAGCAGTCCGAGTCCAGCGATGCCGACGCCGGGATAGAAGAACAGCCAATCGGGTGAATGCAGCAGAAGAAAACGCAGATGACGCCAGCCATCGCGCCATGTTCGAAGATGCGGAGCGCGCGAGCGGCCGTCGCGCGAAAGCGTTGTCGGGACCTCGGAAATCCTGAGTTTCGCGAGCTTCGCCTTGACGATCATCTCGCTGGCGAATTCCATTCCGGTCGCGCTCAGCCCGAGAGCGATGAAGGCTTCGCGCCGCAAGCCGCGAAGACCGCAATGAAAATCCCCGATGGGTATCGAGAAGAACAGCCGACCCATGAAGCTGAGCACCGGATTGCCGAGATACCGGTGCAGCGCCGGCATGGCGGCGCGCGCAATGCCGCCCTGGAAGCGGTTGCCGATCACCAGATCGCTGCCTTCACGCAGCGCCGAGAGGAACGGATCCAGGCGGGAGAAATCATAGGAATCGTCGGCATCGCCAACGATTACATAGATCCCCCGTGCGCTCTCGATCCCGGCGGTAATCGCGGCCCCGTAGCCGCGGATCGGGACGGCGATGACGCGCGCACCGGCGGCGGCGGCGAGGGATTGCGAGCCATCGCGCGAGCCGTTGTCGGCGACCAGCACCTCGCCCCTCAGTCCCGCGCGCTCCAGAAACTCTCGCGCCTTGCGCACGCAGGTCTCGATGGTTTCCGCCTCGTCCAGACACGGCATCAGGATCGTCAGCTCACAGGTGTCGACGGCGGTCATCGCGACAGCACTTTCATGTTGGCTTGCCTGGCCGGGCCGGAAACCAGCCGTAGACCGAGAGCAGCGCTGCGAGGCACAGCAGCGGGTACGCAGGCATCAGGTAGAGCCGATCGATCGCGGAGAAGGACGAGACATCCACCAACACCACGACCCCGATGCGAGTGACAAGCAGGGTCCACAACGAAGTCGAAAAGACGAATTGCAACGTGACCGGCCTGCGTCGCGCGGCAATCAGGACGAACTCGGCGACGTAAGCGATCAGTCCCAATCCAGCAAGGGTTGGCAGAAGGACGGCGTAGACCGATCGGATTCCTTGACGGAGTGAGCGAACCCATTCGGCCGGCCGATCAACTAGGGGCTTGCTCCCCACTACTTCGTATGCATCGATGAAGAGCGTCTCCTCGCCGAACGCGAACGCCTTGCGCCCGCCGACCATCTCGGCGAGATTGAAAGCGTGCTTGCCGACGCCCTGGAGCTGGAGGGGACAGGCAGGGTCAGTTTTGACAGTCATCTCGAAGCGCTGACGCTCCGCGCCGGGGTCAGCCAGCACCTTGGCCACGTCCGGGCTCGCCAATCTGCGGACCGTTACATTCGCATCGTCGCCGTCCTCGCAGCGAAGACGAAACCATTCAGCACCTTTGGCGTGGTACCAGCCCGCCATCTTGTAAGTCACGCCGTCGGTGGCCCGCTGCGGCATTTGCAACGGTCGCCCCAGCAGCGCGTCGACTTGCGCAGTCGTGCGGCTCGGCTCGGCATCGAGCACCGGCGCGCGCTTGATGAACGTCAGCAGCTCGATGGTCTCGCCGACCTTGGCGGGGATGGTGAAAAGTTGAGTCGACGTGATTCGAGGCATGAGCGGCAGCAGCGACGCATTGCAGGACAAGCGGGCACTGTCGCAGGCAGCTTCGATTTCACTGGTCAATCGCTGGTAATACGCTGACGCTGCGGCGGGAGTCCTGTAATAGCCCTTGCTGGCCACCGCATCGCGCAGCGCCCACACGAACCAGGCGCCCGCGATGTCGCCACAGGTTGCTGGATAGGCTTGGCAGCTCAAGGCGCTCCAGCCTGAAGCAGGCGAATTGCCGTCCAGGGCGCCTTTCAGCTCTGCGAACGACGGACTAACCTCATAGATCGTGTTTCTGACTCGCTTGGGCACCGGCACATTGGGCACGGTGTCCCCCACCCGCACGCCCTGCAGGGCGGCGACCGCGCTCTCGAAGTTCGTCTCCTTGAAATCGACACCGACAAACTTGCCGTATTCGTGCATGTTGACCCCGGCATACGCAAGGATCCCGGTGATGGCGACGGCCACCAGCACCGCCGACGTCTGAATCAGCGCCCGAATCGATCCGCCGCGTCGACGATGGAGCCACCCCGTTCCCAGAAACAAGACGGCCAGCCCTGGGACGAGCCACATGCCTTCCTCCTTGGTCAGCCAAAACCAGCCGACCAGCAGGCCGGCGCACGCTGCAAGCCATCCCCTGAATCGGTCGCGCCGACACGCCATCATGAGGAAAAACGAGGCGCCGCAGATCAGCAGGGCTTGTGAGGCGTAGATCGCATCGCGCGTAACGCGCGGCAGCTGAGTCGCCGGATGCAGCAGCAACACGACGTAGAGCAATAGGGTGAACCATGCGGCATGCGTCAAGCGGCCCACCGCCAGCGTCACGCACAATGCGCCCAGCAGATACAGCAACGCGTGCGTGAAGGTAACGGGGAGGCCGGCGAAGTATCCAGCCAGAAGAGCAAATGTATAGCCTTGTCCCTTCGCCAGGGTGAGCTGGTCATACGGTCCGAACCAGCCTCCGTTCAGAACGCTTAGCGCATGGCCCATGAACAAGCCGTCGTCATGAGGCGCGTTCGTATTCACGCCAATCGGGGTGTGCATAGCGAGCAGCAGGTACACAACGGAGACGGCAATCATCGCGCCGCGGGCCAGACCGGACGACAATTTCGGCGCGCTCGCTTGCTCGCTCGCTACGACAATCATCGCGTCATGGCCTAGTTTGAAGCGGCGCCGCGACGCGCCGAATCGCGCAACCCTACCAGCAGCAAGTTGCTCGGCCACCCGAGCAACGCGACCGCGCTCACCCTGAAGTCGAGGCCGCTTCCTTGGGGTGCAAGGCGCTCGAGCTCGCGACGCGACAGCAGGTTCAAGTTACGCTCCTCGGCAAAGAATCCCAGGCCGAGTTGGCGCAGTGCCCGGCGGTAACTCTGCTTGGGCAGCCAATGCAGGAAGGGCAGTGAGGTGTGGAACTCCACAGGAAACCATCGATTCGGCGTGGTTATGAACACCGCCATGCGCGCAACGCGGATGCATTCGCCGATATACGCCGCTTGGTTCGATGCGCCACCCACGTGTTCGAGCACCGCAGATGAGTGCACGACATCGAAGGCCTCATCACGAAACGGGAGCTTCAGGCCGTTGGCGTGGACGAAGCGAACTCCGGGATACTGCGCCTCGAGGAAAGACGCGTCGTCGATTCCCGCAGCGGTTATGCGTTCCTTGCTTGGATGCCAAGCCTCAAGGTAGTTCGACGAGGCATAGCTGCGATCCGAAGTCACACCGACGTCGAGGATCGAATCATCCTTGGTAACAGCGCAGCATTCGACGAAGCGTTCGTACATCCTTCGCCGCTGCCAATGGGCGACACGAGCTGCCAGGCTGTCCGGCGCGGCGAGGTTGTATTGGCGATTGGGCACGACGTTGGCCATGTCTAGCGGCCGATCCTTGGCAACGAGAGGCAGGTGTGCCTGCGAATGCTGCATGGCATCTTAGGAGCTTTCCGGAGCGGGCTTCCGAAAGACGGTGATCTTGTCCTCGTATTCAAGAGCATGCTGCTCGCCGGTCAAGACGTCGACCCACCGCGTTACCTGGCTTTCGAGGGACAGGCCATTCTCAACGAGCAGCTGCACCAATGCCTCGGCAGTGAGATCACTGCGCCAGCCGCCCGTCCGGCCCCGATGATCGCCATGATGGATCACGGCGAGCGCGCCGGGACGCATGACGCGCCGCATTTCCCGCACATACTGCGCCACCTCGGCGCGATTGATATGCACGAAAACATCGAACGACCAGATGCGATCGATCGAGCGATCGCTCAATGCGGCTAGGTCGGCGCCGGAATTGCAGTGGAACCGTGCATCCTTGAATTCGCCAAAGCGCTGTTCGCATATCCGCACACACTCGGCGGAAATGTCGACACCGACGTACGAGCGGGCGATTGGAAGCAAATGCTCGGTCCACCGTCCTGCGCCTGGCCCGATCTCGAGCACGTCCGAAGCACCCGGGATGTTCGGGCGCATGATGGACCGCACGATGGAGTCCTTCCATGCAGGTGAAAGGGTCCATTCGTCGCCCTTGGCGTTCCAATCCCAGGTTTCCCAGATCTGCTTGTTCATCCGGATGCTGTTGACCCCGGGAACGCCCTTCGCTTTCATCGAGGCGAGAGCATGTACCAGCCTGGTTGCGGCCCATGCCGACACGTAGTAGCCCATCAGCAGCACAAAATAAACGACGCCGCTTTCCCTCACCAAGTCGACGCCGAGTTTCAGTTTGCGCGGAAGGCTCAGCTTCCGGCGATTTTGGACATCATCGAACATGGCAAGCTAAAATGATCGGTTGAGCGACAAGTCTGGATTCACGACGCGATGTCCGCACTTCAGGCGGTTCGGTCATCACCGCAAGGGCAACGACTGAAAATGCGACATCAGTTTGTAAGGTATCTGATTGTAGGTGCATTTCTGGGTGTGGCGACACTGCTCATCCGCGCGATTCTGGAGCGCCTGTTGCCCGAATCCAGAGTGGCTTACCCGGCGTCGGTCATTTTCGCCTACGCCGCGGGTATTGCGGCAGGGTTTTTTCTGCACGCTCACTTCACCTTCAGGCGCGGATCGAACAGCCTGCTTCCGCGCCAGTTCATCCGATTCGTGACCGTCGCGCTAGCACAGATCGTCGTCGTGGGCTTGCTGGCGACGTGGCTCAGATATTCTTCTTACCTCGCATCATTGAACGCAGATGTGGCGGGGGCGGTGGCGCTGGTAATTGCCGTTGGCATCGCAGCCGTCGCAACATTTCTGCTGCACCGGGCTTGGGTCTACGACTGACGCGGTTCCCAGGACTCGCGTAGCGCCGTCAGTGGGGTCAGCGCGGAGCGTCGAGCACCGCGTCGCCCGACACCGTGACGCTGATGTCGGTGGTGCCGGCTTCGAGCGCGACCGGGGGCGCCGCCATCGCGGTCATGGCCTGCGCGCGCATCATCGGCATGGCTTGTCCCCCACTGGTCTGAACGCTGACGCGGCCGACGCGCCATTTGGCGAAACCCAGCGCCTGCGCCGCCTGTTGCGCGCGCGCCTGCCACGCCTGGATCGCCTGCTGCGTAACGCGGTCTTCCGCGTCGCGCCGCGTCTTGTCGGTGATCGAAAAGCTCATATTGGACAGCAGCAGCCCGTTGTCGTCCTGGAACTTCGACAGGAGCGTCGCGGCTGCGGTGAAGTCGCTCGCGTCGACGGTGATCGTCTGCGAGACGCGCCAGCGCGTGGGTTTGCCGCGCTCCGAGATCTGCTGCGTGGAATAGCCCATGGTCGCAACCTGGATCGACGGATAGGTCTTGGCGTCGGCGAGCGCCCTGGCACTCGCCGTGTTGACTTGCGCGGCGGCGGCGGCGGCGTTGGCGCTTTCGGCTTCGGTGCGAAGCCAGGCCTGCAGCCGGTCGTTGCTGACGGTGGTCGTCGCAGTGGCCGTGACCGCGACGCTCGATATCGGAACCATCGGCATCTGCGGGGCTTGCGCCAGCGAAGGCGCCGCCGGCGATGCGAAGAGCAGGATCGTCGCGACGGTGCTCGCGGTGCGGCTAGTGCGGTTCATGCAAGGCTCCTTGGGGGGGCGACCCGCGCCGGCAGCACTTCGATCGCGGCGCGGTTAGACCATGAAAAACACTTGGCAGCCGCCGCTTTCCATGGCAGCCACGCGTAAGCCAGGTGCTCGCGCGGATTGAGCAGCACCGGTACCTCGTGCGGGACCTGCACCGCGAAGACGTGCTCGGTGTTGTGCGTCGTCCCCGGCGCATAGCGATGTCGCCATTGCGGGAAGATCTCGTAGACGTTGGAGGATTGCCAATCGGCAACGCCACAGTAGGCGTCCGCGTCGATGCCGGTTTCCTCTCGCAACTCCCGGGCCGCGGTCTCGGCCAGCAATTCACCAGGCTCGCTGCTTCCCGTGACCGATTGCCAGTGGTCCGGAAAGTCGGCGCGCTCCAGCAGGAGCACGCGCAGCCCCGGCGTGTACACCAGCACCAGCGTCGACACCGGCTGCTTCATGCGGTAAGAGCGCCGGGGTTACCCCACGAATACCCAGAAGGGCTTGTGCAGATCGCGCCAGTACTCGGCGGCCTCGCCCATGATGTCGGTCAGCGTCTCCCAGTCCGCGGGATGCGCCTTGCGATACGGCGCGGTGTGTCTCAGCACCAGCGCCAGCCCGTGCGGACCAAGCCAGTCGCTGTCCTCGATGGCGTCGGCGAGCGCGTCCCAGTTGGCGCCGAAATGCGGTGGCAGTCCGAGCCCCTTGCCCAGCGTCGTCATCAATTCGGCCTTGCTGGCCACGCCGTGGAGGTCGATTTGTCGGAAACGAAGCGTCGCCGCCGCGGCCGCGGACTTGAGCGCGTCAGTCGCGCCGGACCAGTCGCGCACTCCGGCGCTCGCCGCTTGCGCAAGATCGGGAACACTCATCGCAGTATCCTGCGGAAAGACCGATAGTGGTCGTCGGAATAGTAGCACTCGTCGATGCTGCGCCTGGCGCCCGCGCAGATGATGCGTCTAGCCCCGCGCGTGTGCAATCCAGGCGTCGCCACCGTGTATTCGTGATAGTAGCCATGCGCGCGCGGTGGAAGCAAGCCTTCGCGGTTGCCGAACACGACGCCGTCGCGCTGGTAGGGGAAGGGGCCGCCTTCGGCGATCGCCGAGAGCAGCGAGCGGGCTTCGGCGGGCAGCTGCTGCAACGAAACCGTCGATATCGCGGGCGCATCGCGGGCCGCGGCCGGCGCCATCGCAGCGCCCGCCGCCAGGAACGCGATCGCGGCGAGCGCTGAAGCGCATCGCCATTTCGCGCGGAACCCCTGCACGCCTCCACCCATGAGTCGGAAGTCTAGCGCAGCGCGACCGCCGCGCGCTACGCCGTTTTTGCCTGGTCGGAGGCGCGAATGCGGATGTGCAGCTCGCGCAGCTGCCGCTCGGTGACGGGCGAGGGCGCGCCCACCAGCAGGTCCTGTCCGCGCTGCGTCTTGGGAAAGGCGATGACGTCACGGATCTGGTCGACGCCGGCCATCATCGCGACCATCCTGTCGAACCCGAACGCGATCCCGCCATGCGGCGGCGCTCCGTACTGCAGCCCATCGAGCAGGAACCCGAACTTGCGGCGCTGGTCCTCAGCGCTGATGTTGAGCGCGTCGAACACCTTCGCCTGCACTTCCTCACGATGGATGCGCACCGAGCCGCCGCCGAGCTCCCATCCGTTGAGCACCATGTCGTAGGCCTTGGCGATGGCGCGGCCCGGGTCGGACTGGAAAAACTCCTCGTGACCATCCTTCGGCGCGGTAAAAGGGTGGTGACGCGCGACCCATGACTTGGTGTCGTCGCTGTACTCGAACATCGGAAAATCGACCACCCACAACGGTCGCCAGCCGTCGCTCGCCAGCCCGCGGTCGTGACCGACACGCGTGCGCAACGCACCGAGCGCGTCGTCGACCACCTTCTCGCGGTCGGCGGCAAAAAAGATCAGGTCGCCATTCCTGGCGCCGGTGCGCTTGAGGATCTGCGCCAGCGCGCCCGGCGAGAGGAACTTCACGATCGGCGACTGCAGTCCGCGCTCGTCGACCTGCGTGACGTCGTTGACCTTGATGTACGCCAAGCCGCGCGCGCCGTAGATCGCCACGAAGGCGGTGTAGTCGTCGATCTCCTTGCGCGACAGCGTCCCGCCGCCCGGAACGCACAACGCCGCCACGCGGCCGTCGCGAAGGTCCGCCGCGGCGCGGAACACCTTGAACTCGGCGTCGCGCATCACGTCGGTGAGCTCGGTCAGCTTGAGCGGCACGCGCAGGTCGGGCTTGTCCGAGCCGTAGTCGCGCATCGC
>JBDTZQ010000192.1:0-5022 GCA_040005035.1 Betaproteobacteria bacterium
AGCAGGCGGAGTTCGCTCGCGACCTCATGACGCTGATCGAGAGCCGCAACCGGTCGGGCGACAGGACACTGGTGCTGCCGAGCGATACCTGGAAGTGGTGATCGAGCGGAGGGGCTGAGTCTCGGCTCGTCCTGCGCGCGCGAGCCGTTCCCCGCTCGCGCAGCTGCACATGTTGCGACCCGCCGGGGACCCTGCTCGCGCATTCTCCGGCGGCGCGCCGCCATCCGCGCGACAGAGAGCCTCGGTCTCGATCGCCCCTGCCCCCGGCGCAGGAATTCCTGTTGAATCGATACGCTTTCGACTCGTGTCTGCTAAGGTGGCGCGTCCGGCGTCCGGCGTTCTGCTTTTCGCATCGACCGCATCGATCCTTTCATGAACAGTTCCGTAGCCGCCGCCTCCACGCCCGCGACCGCGGACCACCCTGCGCGGCCCGCGCTCTTGCTCGGAGCGCTCGGCGTGGTGTTCGGCGACATCGGCACCAGCCCGATCTACGCCTTTCGCGAGTCGCTGCGCGCCGCCGGCGGCGGGGCGGTCGAGGCGACGGTGCTGGGCACGCTCTCACTCATTTTCTGGGCTGTGGTGCTGATCGTGGCGCTCAAGTACGTTGTGTTCGTGATGCGCGCCGACAACGGCGGCGAAGGAGGCACGATGGCGTTGCTTTCGCTCGCCATTCCCGTGGCCGGCAAGGCACGCAAGCCGCTGTTGGTGGTCGGCTTGGCCGGGGCTTCGCTGTTTCTCGGCGACGCCATGATCACTCCGGCGATCTCAGTGCTGAGCGCGGTCGAAGGGCTCGAGATCGCGACGCCCGTATTCAAGCCCTACGTCGTTCCGATCACTGCGGCGATCCTGGTGGCCCTGTTCACAATCCAGCGCCGGGGAAGCGGCAAGGTAGGAACCGTGTTCGGGCCCGTCATGATCGCGTGGTTCGTAATTCTCGCCTGGGCAGGCCTCGCCCAGATTATTCGAGCGCCGCACGTGTTGCTGGCGCTGGACCCGCGCCAGGCCCTGGCGTACATCGGGCATGCCGACGGCTGGATCGCCTTCACCGTGCTCGGCTCGGTGTTCCTGGCGCTCACCGGTGCCGAGGCGCTCTACGCCGACATGGGCCATTTCGGGCGACGCGCCATTCGTATCGACTGGTTTGTCCTCGTCATGCCTGCGCTGCTCCTG
This sequence comes from Betaproteobacteria bacterium, assembly GCA_040005035.1. Classification (GTDB taxonomy): domain Bacteria; phylum Pseudomonadota; class Gammaproteobacteria; order Burkholderiales; family Casimicrobiaceae; genus PALSA-1003. The sequence goes on from JBDTZQ010000192.1 coordinate 1,171, forward strand.
AACTATTTTGGTCAAGGCGCGCTGGTGCTCGCGGATTCGTCGACCGCCGCCAATCCATTTTTCCGCCTGTTCTCGAGCTCGCTATTGCTCCCCGCGGTCGCGGTGGCGACGGCAGCGACGGTGATCGCCAGCCAGGCGGTAATTTCCGGCGCGTTCGCGCTCGTGCAGCAGGCAATCCAGCTCGGCGTGCTGCCGCGCCTCGACGTGCGCCAGACGTCGGACGAAGCGGTGGGCCAGGTGTACGTTCCTCAGATCAACTGGCTGCTTGCGGCGGCGGTGTTGGCGCTGGTCTTCGGCTTCCGCAGCTCGGACGCGCTGGCCAACGCCTACGGCATCGCCGTCGCCGGAGACATGCTCGCGACCACGCTCCTCCTCGCCACTGTCGCGCGCGGCGTCTGGCGCTGGCCGTGGGCGGGCGTTGCCCCGGTGATGGGCGCGTTCCTCGTTCTAGATCTCACCTTCGTGTCGGCCAACCTGCACAAGATTCCGGAGGGCGGCTGGTTTCCGTTGTTGGTTGGCGCGGTCACGCTGACGCTGATGCTCTGCTGGCGGCGAGGGCGCGCCGTGGCCTTCGCGAAACGCGACGAGAACGCGATTCCTCTCCCAGATTTTATCGCCAGCCTCGACAAGCCGCGTGCGCCGCAGCGCGTGCCCGGCGTCGCCATCTATCTCACCCAGCAAACCACGCAGGTGCCGGCGGCGCTGGCGCTTAACATCAAGCACAACGGCGTCATGCACGATCGGGTAATATTGATGAAGGTGACGACCGAACGCACGCCGCGCGTCGCCGAGTCGCACCGCGTGCGCACGGAGGTGCTCACCGCGGGATTCGAAAAAGTTGAACTTCGCTTTGGATTCGCCGAGAAGCCCAACGTGCCCGCGGCGCTCGAGACGCATCGCCAAGCGCTCGATTTCGATCCAGGCAGGGCCTCGTTTTTCCTCGGCCGTGAGGACCCGGTGCCGTCGCTTCGCCCCGAGCTGCCGCTCTGGCAGGAGCGTATCTACGCCTTTATGACGCGCAACGCCGTGCGCGCGCCGGACTACTTCCTGATCCCGCCGCAACAGGTAGTCGAGCTGGGGACCAAGGTGGAGCTGTAGTCGCCGCGATCCTAGACCATGGTCGCCCGTTCCGGCACCGAATCTGCGGGACGTCAAACCGGTTCGAGCGCGGCGTACGCGCCCGAAAGCGGCTCGACGATTATTCGATCGTTGGGTCGCACGGGCCCGCCCCGGACGACGATGCCCATCACTGCAGCCTTCAGGACTTCAACCCCGTCTGGGCGACGCTGCGCAACAGGGACTTTCACTCCCTTGCGAAAGCGATCGATCTTCACGCAGGGTGTGCGCAATCCAGTCACCTCGATGACAGCGTCGTCGCCGATGCGAAGCCGCGCTCCCCTGGACAGCGATACCAGCGCCAATCGGCACGTGACAATGTTTTCGCCGAGCTCCCCTGGTGCAACCTCGAAGCCTTGCAAGCGCAGCTCGTCGAGCAGCTCGATCTGCAGCAGATGCACCTGCCGCAGATTCGAGCGCTGCGGAAACTTCCGTTTTTGGTAGAGGTGCTGCACCGTGCGGCCGCAATGCGCATCCCCCTCCACGCCCAAGCTCTCAAGCAGCGTGATTCGATCCTGCGCCTGCTTGCTGAGGCCATGCGTGGCGCTGCGGTGAACGGCGACGACACGAGGGATTGGGTCCATCGCATCGCTCCTCACGCGGATACCGATAGAATAGGCGCTGGCCGCTGACCGCCGCGTCCTTGCCGCATCCATTCCCATCGTTTTTCCATCGGAGGATTCTAGATGAGTATTTCCATGTACCAGGCGACCGTGCCGCGTTTTGTGAACATCCTCGGCAACCTATCGAGCATTCTCGACAAGGCGCAGGCCCACGTCGACGCGAAAAAGATCGACGCAGCGGCTCTGCCAGGCTATCGACTGTTCCCCGACATGCTGCCGATGACCAAGCAGGTCCAGATCGCGTGCGATACCGCCAAGGGCGTCGTTGCGCGATTGGCCGGGGTCGACATTCCCGTGTTCGAGGACAACGAGAAGACGCTCGCCGAGCTCAAGGAGCGCATCGCCAAGACCATCGCTTTCGTCAAGACCATGACCCCGGCGCAGCTCGATGGCACCGAGGACAAGGAAATCGTCATCAAGCGCGCCGACAAGGAAACGCGCTACAACGGCATGCAGTTCCTGCTCGGCCACGCGATTCCGAACTTCTATTTCCACGTCGCCACCACGTACAACATCCTGCGCCACAACGGCGTCGAGATCGGCAAGCGCGACTACCTCGGCCAGCCGTAACGGAACTGGCGCCCCCGCGCCAGTTTCCTGGATCCCCTGGCGACGGGTTGGCGAGCCGCGCCGGGCCACTCCTCGGCTCCCGCGAGCCGGTGCACGCTCGCATCCACAGGCATCGGCGGCGCGCGGCATCTCCTCTCGCCGCGACTATTCTGCTATCGTCACGAATCGTCGCCACGCGCGTTGCTCCGCACCCGACCATGGACACGAAAGCCCCCCTGCCCCGCCGCCGGAACGCCCTCGGCGTTCACTCACTCAACCGCTTCGCGTTCAGCGTGCCCGATCTCGCGCCCGCCGAGAAGTTCTACGCCGCGTTCGGACTCGACACGCGCCGCGAAGGCAACCGCCTCGACGTCTACACCCACGGCCACAAGCATCGCTGGGGCAGCATCCACGCCGACGGCAAGCCCAAGAAGATCCAGTACCTGAGCTTCGGCGCGTACGAGCAGGACTTCGACGCGCTGCGACAGCGCATCGAGTCGCACGGTGCAGCCGAGCGGCATCCGTTGTGGGATGGCGACGATGAAGGTGTGTGGACGCGCGATCCCGACGGCACGCTGATACAGATCGTCGTCGCGCCGAAGGTGTCGCCTTCGGCTAAGTCGCGTGCCGCCGAGCCTTCGCCGGTCGCCGCGGGCAAGGGGGCGGCGCCCAGCCGCAGCGGGGTCGCGCCGGTGCGACCGCGTCATCTGTCGCACGTGCTGCTGTTCACGCCGGACGTGCTGCGCCAGACGGCGTTCTATGGCGACGTACTCGGCCTGCGTCTGTCCGACCGCTCGGCGGATATCATCGCGTTCTTGCACGGACCGCATTCGAGCGATCATCACCTCGTCGCGTTCGCCAAGTCGCACGCGCCCGGATTCCATCATTCGAGCTGGGAAGTCGGCAGCTTCGACGAGGTGGGGCTGGGCGCGGAGCAGATGCGGACACAGGGCTACACACACGGCTGGGGCGTCGGAAGGCACGTGCTCGGCTCGAATTATTTCTACTACGCGCAGGATCCGTGGGGCAGCTGGGCCGAGTTCTCGCACGGGATCGACTTCGTGCCGGCCGACCTCGAGTGGCCCGCCACCGACCATCCGGTGGCGGACTCGTTCTACGTGTGGGGGCCGACGGTTCCCGACGACTTCATCACCAATCATGAGCAGCCGGCGCCGGCGTAGCGTCGGCGTCGGCGTCGAAAGGCAGTCGCACGACAGCGTCGCACACGAAGCACGCTGACAAGACCAAAACGATAGGAGGAGCTTCGATGAGCACCGTAAAACGCATGGCCTTCCGGGCTGGCGCGGCGATCTGCGCGCTGCTGGCCACAACCTTAGTTTCCATATCTGTGGCCTTCGCGCAGGGCGCGCAGCCGGTGCGCATCGGAAGCACGCTTGCGCTCACCGGCCCGCTCGCGGCGACCGGGCTCGTGCACAAGGTGGTCGGCGAGATCTACGTCGAGCAGCTCAACAAGCGCGGCGGCTTGCTCGGACGGCAGGTCGAATGGACCGTCAAGGACGACCAGTCGAAGCCCGATCTCGCGCGCACGCTCTACGAGCAGCTC
>JBDTZQ010000059.1:0-17004 GCA_040005035.1 Betaproteobacteria bacterium
TTCCACGGGACTGCGCAGCCGTGTGCGCATCGCCCAGGCGTCGGCGCGACTCATCGCCGAGCATGGGCTGACCGACTGGTCGGCGGCCAAGCGCAAGGCCTGCCGCGAGCTTGGGCTGTCCGACAACGAGCCGCTGCCCTCCAATGACGAGGTCGAGCAGGCGTTGCGCGATTACAACAGTCTGTTCCGGCGCGATGCCCAAACGGCGTCTTTGCGCGAACAGCGGCGTGCGGCGCTGCGCTGGATGGACCAGCTTGCCGTATGGCACCCGGTGCTGCTGGGGGGCGTGGCGGCGGGTTGGGCGACCGCCTACAGCGAAATCCGGATCGAGCTCGAGGCGGAGGACCCCAAGGCCGTCGAGATGGGGCTCATCAACGCGGCTGTCGATTACGCGCCGGCCGCCGGGAGCGGGCTGCCGGAACTGGTGGCGGGCCGAGGCGAGTCGGCCGTCCGGCTCGTCGTCGTCACTGCGGCCCAGCGCCGTAACCGCGGGCGTCGCGACGAGTCGGCGCGGTTGTCGCGCGACGAGCTGCGATCGATGCTCGATGCACAGTCAAGCTCGGCGCCGGGCTAAAGGCCGCTGGCTCGCACCCCGGAACGTTAGTCGCGTTCGGCGAGCCAGCGCGCCGCGTCGAGCGCGAAGTAGGTCAGGATCGCGTCGGCGCCCGCCCGCTTGAACGCCGTGAGGACCTCCATGACGCAGGCGCGCTCGTCGAGCCACCCCTGTGCCGCCGCGGCCTTGAGCATCGCGTATTCGCCGCTGACCTGGTAGACCGCAGTGGGCGCGCCGAACGTCTGTTTCACCCGTGACAGCACGTCGAGGTAGGGCAGGCCGGGCTTGACCATCACCATGTCGGCGCCTTCCTGCAGATCGAGGTACACCTCCCATAGCGCCTCGTCGGTGTTGCCGGGGTCCATCTGATAGCTGTACTTGTCTCCTCCCGCGAGATTGGCGGACGAGCCCACCGCGTCGCGAAACGGCCCGTAGAAGGACGATGCGTATTTCGCCGAGTACGCGAGGATGCGCGGCTTGTCGAAACCGGCGCCGTCGAGCGCGGCGCGCAGCGCGCCGATGCGCCCGTCCATCATGTCCGACGGCGCGACCATGTCGGCGCCCGCCTCCGCATGGCAGAGCGCCTGCCGCACCAGTGCCGCCACGGTCGAATCGTTGGCCACATAGCCGGATGCATCGAGCAGGCCGTCCTGGCCGTGGCTCGTATACGGGTCGAGCGCCACATCGGTGATGACGCCGAGCTGCGGAAACCGCTCCTTGAGCGCTCGAACCGTGCGCGGCACCAGTCCTTTGGGATCCCAGGCGGCGCGGGCATCGAGCGACTTGTGCTCGGCGTCGATGACCGGGAATAACGCCATCGCCGGGACTCCCAGGCAGACGCAGCGCTCGGCATCGTGCAGGAGACGATCGATGCTCTTGCGCGACACGCCCGGCAGCGAGGTCACCGCATCCTCGCGCGCGCTGCCCTCTTGGACGAACACCGGGTAGATGAGGTCGTCGGCGCTCAGGCGGTACTCACGCATGAGCCGGCGCGAGAATTCGTCGCGACGCATGCGCCGCTGCCGACGTTCGGGGAATTTTCCGGCGAATCGCATGGTCTTCTTCCCTCATGTTCCTTTTAAGCGCGCGGTGGTTGCGCCGGCGCATCGTAGCTCGCAAGCAACGCGCGACGCAACGCGTTACCTGCGTCGCGATCGTGGTCTTGGCGAGATGGGCGGCGTGTTGCGTACCCGGCGGCGCCCGCAAATGCGCACGCCTATTTTTTTCGGAACTCGAATGCCCGGGTGTGGTCCTAAACAGCAGACGGCAACGTCTCCCGCTTTCCTCCCTGAGCGGGTGCTTCCGGTTGCGTTCCCAAGACGCTCCGCGAAGCGTTCCTAGGCCCCGCATCACTCCCCTTGATGTCGGGGCCTTTTCTTATTCGGCGTCATTACGGCGTTGCCTGGCCGGACAGCGGGCCCAGCCAATCCGCTATCGCCGTTTCAGCGGCGGCGATTCCGGTTGCGTGCGTCGACGAGAACAGCTGCAGCCCGATGGCGTCGGCGCGCGCACCGTAATCCCGCTTTACTTCATCGCGCACTTGCGCAAGCACTTTCGCCTGCGCCTCCCTGCCGAGCTTGTCGGACTTGGTCAGCAGCACGTGCACCGGCCGCCCCGAGGGCAGGAACCAGCCGAGCAGCTGTCGGTCGAGATCGGTCAACGGATGGCGTGCGTCCATTACGACGAGCAGGCCGATCAGCGGCGCGCGCTCGGCGAGGTATCGGGCGATGAAATGCTGCCAGTGCCGCCGCATCGCCTCCGGGACGCGCGCATAGCCGTAGCCGGGAAGATCGGCAAGCAGCGCACCCGAAGTCAGCCTGAACAGGTTGATGTGCTGCGTGCGCCCCGGCGTCTTGCTGACGTAGGCGAGTCGCGCGCGTTGGGCGAGCGCGTTGATCGCGGATGATTTGCCCGCATTCGAGCGCCCCGCGACCGCGATCTCCGGCGCGCCGCCGGTCGGCAGTTGCTCCCACTGCGCCGCCGTCGTCAGGAACTCGGCATGGCGCAGCGGATGCGCCGTCGCCGCGGATTCGGTTCGTCGAGGCTGTTTCGGTACAATACGCGGCTGGTTCGCCATTTTCTCAGTCTGTGGCGGCGTGGGTTCGCGATCGGCAGCGGCGCGGCGTTCGCCGCGCCCGCATCAGGGAGTTCGCAAAATGAAATACGCGTTGTGGCCGGCGGCGGGCTCGCTTGCGGCGGGTTTGCTTGCGATTGCGGCGCATTCGACCGCCATTGCCGCGGAAACGGCCGCGAAGCCCGATCTCGCCAAGGCCAAGCAGACCGCCGAGCAAATCTGCGGTGCATGTCACGGCGCCGACGGCAACAGTGCCAGTCCCGCCAATCCGAACGTGGCGGGACAGCAGGCGGCTTATATTACCCTGCAACTCGAGCACTTCAAGAATGGCGTGCGCAACAATCCGATCATGCAGGGGATGGCTGCGACGCTCTCGCCCGAGGACATGCGCGCGCTTGGCGTGTATTTCTCGCAACAGAAAGCGAAGCCCATGGGCGCCAAGGATCGCGAAGCGGCGCTTGCGGGTCAGAAGGTCTACCGCGGCGGCAACACGGCGTCGGGCTTGCCCGCCTGCGCCGCATGCCACTCGCCTGAAGGGGCGGGCATTCCTTCGCGCTATCCGCGCCTTTCCGGGCAATACGCCGACTACGTGCTCTCGCAGCTCAAAGCGTTCAAGGCCGGCGAGCGCGGCATGGATGAGGGCGGCAAGGACGTCAACGGACGCGTCATGGCGCAGGTTGCGGCGCGAATGAGCGACAAGGAAATGCAGGCGGTGTCCCAGTACGCCTCGGGGCTTCGCGGCAGAAGCGAGTAGTCGCGGTTTGCGGCACGCCGCGCTTGCAATGCGATTCCCGTCGTATCGGCCGCGTCCGCGGCGCGAGTACACCTCGCAAATATTCCCGGTCGCGGAGCGCACCTGAGCGCGCCTGAACCCCGTGGACGCCACGCTCACCGCTCTGAGCATCTACCCGGTGAAAAGCTGCCGCGGCATCGCGCTCGACGCCTCGCGGCTCACCATGCGGGGGCTCGAGCATGACCGGGAATGGATGCTGGTCGACCTCGACGGGCGTTTCCTCACGCAACGCCAGCTTCCCCGCATGGCGCAGATCGTCCCCAAGCTTTCGATCTCCGCGCTGCAGCTGTCCGCGCCCGGCATGCCGGCGTTCTCGATCCCGCTCGAGAGCGACGCCGAGCGAATGACGGTCACGGTATGGCGCGACATACTCGGCGCCCTCGACCAGGGCGACGAGGCCGCGACGAAACTCTCGCGATGGCTCGGCAGCGACGTGCGGCTGGTCCGTTTCGACCCGGAGGAACGCCGCTACTGCAACCCGCAGTACGCGGGCAACGATGGCGCCCACCACGCCTTCGCCGACGGCTATCCCGTTCTGGTGATTTCGGTCGCGTCGCTCGCCGACCTCAACGGGAGGCTCGACGATCCGCTGCCGATGAATCGATTCCGGCCCAACATGGTGATCGACGGCGTCGACGCTTTCGACGAGGACCACTTCACCGAGATCGGCATCGGCGACATCACGCTGCGGCTGGTCAAGCCCTGCGTGCGATGCAGGATCACGACCACCGACCAGGTGACCGCGGAAGTCGGCATCGAGCCGCTGCCGACGCTGGCATCGTACCGCCGTGACGACGCCCTCGAGGGCGTCACCTTCGGCATGAACGCGATCGTCGCGGCGGGCGCAGGAGCCACGCTCGCGGTCGGCGACGCGGTGCGCGCCAACCTCGACTTCTAGTGCCGCGAGTCAGAAATTCGCTCGATAGCTCGCGGCGCCGCTCCTTTATCGTCGCAACTTCTGATGCGGGACACTAGGCGGCGCTGCGCTGCGAACTCAGGCAGCGCCGCAGCGCATCGCGCCAGTCGCCGAGCGCGAAACCGAAGGCATTCTCGAACTTCTCCGTCGCCAGCACGCCATACGCGGGACGCCGTGCCGGTGTCGGGTATGCGGCGGTGGAGATCGGCACCACGCGCGGTCGCGCGACGTCGCCGACGATGGCGCGCGCGAACCCGAACCAGCTGGTCGGCCCGCGCGCACTCAGGTGATAGAGGCCGCTGCGCTCGGTGAGGGAAGCGGTGCCGCCGGCGACCAGCTTGGCGATCGCCGCAGCGAGATCGCGGCTCCAGTTGGGCACGCCGATCTGATCGTCGACGATGCGAAGCTCGTCGCGCTCGCGCGCCAGGCGTTGCATGGTCAACAGGAAATTGCCGCCGCGCTGCCCGTAGACCCAGCTCGTGCGGAAAATGAGATGAACACACCCCGACGATTCGATTGCGAGCTCGCCGTCGAGCTTGCTGCGGCCGTACACGCTGATCGGACGCGGCGTGGCTTGCTCCGTGTAGGGAGCGGTGGCGCTGCCGTCGAACACGTAGTCGGTGGAGAAATGGATCAGCGTCGCCCCCAGCCGCCGCGCCTCGCCGGCGAACACCTCGGGTGCGGTGGCATTGATCGCCTGCGCCGCCGCGGCGTCGCTTTCGGCGCGGTCCACTGCGGTGTACGCGGCGGCATTGACGATGATCTGCGGGCGCAACGCGCGCACCGTGGCGGCGATGGCGGCGGCATCGGACACATCGAGCTCGCCTCGTCGGCACGCGACAATCTCGCCGTGCGGCGCGAGCGCGCTTTGCAGTTCGTATCCGAGCTGGCCGGTGGCCCCGGTGAGCAGGATCGTCGCGCGGCTCACGGATAGAGCTCGGCGAGCGCGAGCGCTTGTCCGGCGACGTCCTTCGCGGCAAGCGTCGGACTCGCGTCGAGCGGCCATTCGATGCCGAGCTCGGGATCGTTCCACAGCAACGTTCGCTCGTGCTCGGGATACCAGTAGTCGGTGGTCTTGTAGAGAAAGTCGGCGCTTTCGGACACGACGAGGAAGCCGTGCGCGAATCCCGGTGGAATCCACAGCATGCGCCTGTTCTGCGCGGACAGCGTGATGCCGACCCAGCGTGCGAAGGTCGGCGAGCTCCTGCGGATGTCGACGGCGACGTCGAAGACCTCGCCTTCGGTGACGCGCACCAGCTTGCCCTGTGCGCACTCGATCTGATAGTGCAGCCCGCGCAGCACGCCGCGGCGCGAGCGCGAGTGATTGTCCTGCACGAATTCAGCGTCGACCCCCGCGTCGGCAAGAGCGCGCCGATTGTAGCTCTCGAAAAAGAAGCCGCGCTCGTCGCCGAACACACGCGGCTCGAGTATCAGCACGTCGGGCAGTGCCGAAGGCGTTGCTTTCATGGTGCTACCGAACCGCGGGCTCGCGCAGCAGCGCCAGCAGGTACTGCCCGTACGCGTTCTTCGCCATCGACTGCCCCAGTGACTCGAGCGCCTGCGCGTCGATGTATCCCAGGCGATACGCGATCTCCTCGGGGCACGCGACCTTGAGGCCCTGGCGGCGCTCGATGGTGGCGATGTACTGCGCTGCCTCGAGCAACGATTCGTGCGTGCCGGTATCCAGCCACGCCATGCCTCGCCCCATCAGCTCGACGCGCAGCGCCCGTCGCTGCAGGTATTCGCGGTTGACATCGGTGATCTCGAGCTCGCCGCGCGCGGAGGGCTTGAGCTTGGCGGCGATGTCGAGAACCTGGTTGTCGTAGAAATACAGGCCGGTGACGGCATAGCGCGACCTCGGCTTGTCGGGTTTTTCCTCCAGGCTCACGACGCGGCCGTCGCGATCGAATTCGGCGACACCGTAGCGCTCGGGATCGGCGACCGGATACGCGAAGATGGTCGCGCCTTCGGCGCGGTCGTTGGCGCGCTCCATCATCGGCTGGAAATCGTGTCCGTAGAATATGTTGTCGCCGAGAACGAGCGCACAAGTGTCGGCACCGACGAACGAGCGCCCGATGATGAAAGCGTGCGCCAGCCCATCCGGCGAGGGCTGCACGGCGTACGAAAGACGGATGCCCCAGCGCGAGCCGTCGCCGAGAAGCTCGTTGAAGCGCGGCGTGTCCTGCGGCGTCGAGATGAGCAGGATGTCGCGGATCCCGGCGAGCAGCAGCGTCGACAGCGGGTAGTAGATCATCGGCTTGTCGTACACCGGCAGCAGTTGCTTGGACAGCACGTGCGTCACCGGGTACAGCCGTGTGCCCGATCCGCCCGCGAGGATGATGCCCTTGCGAGTCACTGGAGTACCTACGCGCTGCGCGCTCCGGTTTTCGCGCTCGGGGCGGCGCGGTGGGGTTTTGGCGCTCATGCCGCGGCCGTCGCGTAGTTGAGGCTCACCCACTTGTGGTACTCGCCGCTGGTTACCGCCGCCAGCCAGGCCGCGTTGTCGAGATACCACCGTACGGTGCGCTCGAGTCCGCTTTCGAAGCTCTCGCGCGGCGTCCAGCCGAGCTCGCGGGCAATCTTGCCGGCGTCGATCGCGTAGCGCCGGTCGTGGCCGGGCCGGTCGTTCACGAACGTGATCTGCGACCGGTAATCGCGGCCGGGACGAAGGCGCGCGAGTATTGCGCAAAGTGCCTGAACGACGTCGAGATTGGTCCGCTCCGCCCCGCCGCCGACGTTGTAGGTCTCGCCCGCCGTGCCGCGCTCGAGCACCGCCCGGATCGCCGCGCAATGATCGCTCACGTAGAGCCAGTCGCGGACGTTACCACCGTCGCCGTACACCGGCAGCGGCTTGCCACCGAGCGCGTTGTGGATCATCAGCGGAATCAGCTTTTCCGGAAACTGGCGCGGGCCGTAGTTGTTGGAGCAGTTGGTCGTCAGAACCGGTAGCCCGTAGGTGTGATGGTACGCGCGGACCAGATGATCCGCGGCCGCCTTCGACGCCGAATACGGGCTGTTGGGCGCATACGCCGTCGTCTCGCAGAATCCGCGCGCGTCGGGCGCCAGCGATCCGAACACCTCGTCGGTCGATACGTGCAGGAAGCGGAAGCGCCCGCGCTCGCCCGCATCGAGCGCCGCGCAATACTCGCGCACCACGTCGAGCAGCGCGAAAGTCGCGACCACGTTGGTCTCGACGAACGCGGCCGGGCCGTGTATCGAGCGGTCGACGTGCGTCTCGGCGGCGAAGTTGACGATCGCGCGCGGCCGGTGCATTTCGAGCAGCCGCACCATCGACGCGCGGTCGCCGATGTCGGCGCGCGCAAAGACGTGCCGCGCATCGTCGCGGATCGACGCCAGGTTGCCGAGGTTGCCCGCATAGGTGAGCCGGTCGACGTTGAGCACCGGTTCGCCGACCTCCGCGAGCCAGTCGAGGATGAAATTGGCGCCGATGAATCCGGCGCCGCCTGTCACGAGGATCATGGTTGCTCCAGGCGGCAGGAATGTCCGCCAACGGCCGCGAATTTTATCATGGCGATGGTTGGCGCCATGCCGGTGGCACGCGCGGCTGAAACGTCAGCAGCGCGGCTACGCGCGATAGTACCCGCGATACCACTCGACGAAGCGGGCGAGTCCGTCGGCCAGCGGTGTCGTCGGCGTGAATCCGGTCGCGGCCGCCAGGCGCTCGACCGATGCGAAGGTCGCCGGCACGTCACCATCCTGCGCGGGAAGATATTCCTTGATCGCATCGCGGCCGAGCAGCCGCTCGAGCAGCGCGATGAACGTTTCCAGCTCGACGGCGGCGTGGTTGCCGATGTTGTAGAGGGCGTGCGGCGCCGCGCGACCGGACTTCTCGGGGGGGCGCGAAAGCACGCGAACGATGCCTTCGACGATGTCGTCGACGTAGGTGAAGTCGCGCTGCAGCTTGCCGTGGTTGAACACCTTGATCGGCTCGCCCGCGAGTATCGCACGGGCGAAGAGCGTGGGAGCCATGTCGGGCCGCCCCCACGGGCCGTACACCGTGAAAAAGCGCAGTCCCGTGGCGGGCAGCGCGTACAAGTGCGAGTAGCTGTAGGCGAGCAGCTCGTCGGCGCGCTTGGTCGCTGCGTACACGCTCACCGGCGAATCCACGTTCTGGTCCTCGGAGAACGGCAGCGCGTGGCTGGCACCATAGACGCTCGAGCTCGACGCGTACACCAGGTGCCCGACTGCGCCGTGCCGGCAGCCTTCGAGCACGACGCCGAATGCCTCGACGTTGTTGCGCAGGTACGCCGCGGGGTTGATCAGCGAGTAGCGCACGCCGGGCTGCGCCGCCAGGTGCACGACGTGGCTGAAGCGCTGCGTCTGAAAAAACGACGACGTCGCCGGCGCGTCCGCCAGATCGAGCGTGACGCAGGCGACGCCCGCGGAATCCAGGCGCGCCGCGCGTGCGCGCTTGAGCGCGACGTCGTAGTACGCGTCGAAGTTGTCCACGCCGACGACGTCGACGCCGTCACGCGCCAGTCGAAGCGAAAGGTGCATGCCGATAAAGCCGGCGGCGCCGGTCACAAGAACTTTCAATGAGGTACCTTCACCGCGACCTGCCTGCCTGCTCGAGCGCGCGCAGCTTCGCGTACTTGCAGAATGCGTTGAAACAGCCGATGCCGATATGCACCAGGCCCGCGACTCCATCGAGAAACCCGGCTCTGAGCACGTAGAACCTGAGGAATCGCAGCAGCGGCGAGCCTACCAGTCTTGCCAGGGTGGCGCGCTCGCCGCGCGCGTGCAGCACCTCGGCCTGCAGCGTCGTGTAGCGATTCTGCTTCGCCAGATACGCCTCGAGCGACTCCCCCGACGCGTGCAGCAGGTCGCCGTCGAGGCGACCGACCGATCCCTGCGTGACGACGTTCTCGTGCACTGCGTCGTCGCTCCAGCGCGCCCGGCGCCGGTCGAACAGCCGCACGTTCCAGTCGGGATAGCCTTCGCCGTGACGCAGCCAGCGGCCGAGGAAGCGGTTGCGCCGCGCCATCGTGTACGCGTCGAATCGCGGGTCCGCGAGCGCGCGCTTTATCGACTCGGCGAGCGGCGCGGAAACGCACTCGTCGGCGTCGAGCGCGATGATCCAGTCATGCCGCGCCTGCGCGACCGCAAAATTCTTCTGCACGCCGAAGCCGAGCCACGCCTGCTCGATCACGCGTGCGCCGCGGCTGCGAGCGATTTCTACGGTATCATCGATGCTGCCGGAATCGACGACGACGATTTCCGCGGCGAACTTCGCGGAATCGAGGCAGTCGGCGAGGTGCGCGCCGGCGTCACGTGTGATGACGACGAGGGACATGGCGAGCGGGGGTTGCGGATCGGACATCGCGTCGAGCTCGAGGGCGCCTTGCGTGGTCGTGTTGCCGTGCGCCACCTCGGGCGTGGCAGGAAGCGCGATGCATTCTACGTGCAAACCCACCCGCTAGCCACCTGCAAGCCACCCGTCGGCGCGCCCTCGCGACTTGCCGCAACGACACCGGGATCTTCGCGCTGAACGTACCCGCATGCAAAGCGCCCTGATCATTCGTCCGTCGTCGCTCGGCGACATCGTTCACGCGCTGCCCGTGGTCCACGACCTCGCGCGGCATTGCGCGGACATTGCCGTGGACTGGGTCGCCGAGGAGTCCTTCGTCGGACTCGTCGCGCTCAATCCGCGCGTGCGCCGGGTGATTCCGGTCGCGCTGCGCCGCTGGCGGCGTCGCCCGCTGGCGCGCGCTACATGGCGTGAGCTCGGCACGTTCCGCCGCGAGCTCGCCGCCGAGCGCTACACTGCGGTGATCGATTTTCAGGAGCAGGTCAAGGGCGCGCTCATCGCCTCGATGGCGCGCGGCCCCACGCACGGTCCGGATCGTGCCAGCATCCGTGAGCCCGCCGCTACGCTCGCGTATCGTTACACGCATCGCATCGATCCAGCGCAGCATCTGATCGACCGCTGCCGGGCGCTGGCCGGCGCCGCGTTCGGCTATGCGCCCGATGGCGCCCCGCAATTCGGCCTGGTCGTGCCGCCCCCCATCGACGCCCCCGAAGGTCGCTACGCCGTGTTCCTGCACGCCAGCAGCCGCGACGACAAGCTCTGGCCGGAGACGCACTGGCGCGCCCTGCTCCAGCACGTCACGCGCGCCGGCGTGCGCGTCGTGCTCCCGTGGGGCACCCACGAGGAGGCCGTGCGCAGCGCCGTCCTCGCCGTCGGCATCGACGGGGCACTGGTGCCGCTGCATCGTTCGATTGCCCGGCTCGCGGCACTGCTATCACGCGCCGAATTCGTCTGTGGCGTCGATACCGGACTCGTTCACCTTGCCGCCGCGCTCGGCGTGCCGACGCTCGCGTTGTTCTCGTCGACCGAGCCGCGCCTTGCGGGAGTCGGCCGCGCCAGCGCATCCGGCCGCGACCTCGGCGGCGTCGGTTTCGTAGCCACGCCTGCCCAGGTCATCGAAGCCCTGGGCGCTCTGATGCGCGAAGCGCCCGCCTGCTGATGGAGCTCCCGCGCGCGCTCTACACGCTGGCGGGCGTGATGATTCTTCCGCTGCTGCCGCTGCGCCTGTGGTGGCGCGGCATGCGCGAGCCCGGTTATCGCATCGGCATCGCCGAACGTTTCGGGCGCTACCCGGACCCCGCGCCGTCCGCGACGCGCATCTGGGTGCACGCGGTCTCGGTGGGCGAAACGCGCGCCGCAGTGCCGCTGATTCACGAGCTTCAGGCGGCGTATCCGGATGCGACGATCCTCCTGACCCACATGACCGCGACCGGTCGCGCCACGGCGCAGGCATTGTTCGGCGATCGCGTCGAGCAGGCATGGCTGCCGTACGACCTGCCCTTCGCGGTGCGCGGGTTTCTCGAGCATTTCCGTCCCGTCGCGGGACTTCTCCTCGAGACGGAGCTGTGGCCCAACCTCGCAGCACAGACGGCCGAATCCGCGGTCCCGCTGTTCCTGGTCAACGCCCGCATGTCCAAGCGATCGGCGCGCGGCTACGCGCGCGTGCCCGCCTTGACGCGGCCGCTGCTCAAGCGCCTCGCCGGCGTCGCCGCGCAATCACCCGACGACGCGGCACGACTGCTGGAGCTCGGTGCGCATGCGCCGGTGGTGACCGGCAACATCAAGTTCGACTTGAGCATCACGCCGCAGGCGCGATCGCTGGGCGAACAGTTGCGCTCGCGCTTCGGCGTGGCGCGCCCGGTGTGGGTGGCGGCGAGCACGCGCGACGGCGAGGAAGCACTGATCCTCGATGCCTTGTCACGCGCACCGCTGGCGCCGGAAACGCTGCTGCTGCTGGTGCCGCGCCATCCGCAGCGGTTCGACGCGGTGGCGGCACTGCTCGACGCGCGCGACATCGCGTTCGTGCGGCGCAGCGACGTTGGTGCGGTGCCCGCCGATGTCGGCGTGGTGCTCGGCGACACGATGGGCGAGATGCTCGCCTACTACGCCGCATCCGACGTCGCCTTCGTCGGCGGCAGCCTCTTGCCGCTGGGCGGGCAGAACCTCATCGAAGCGCTGGCCACCGGAGCGCCGGTGCTCATCGGCCCGCATACGTTCAACTTCAGCGAGGCGGCGACGGGAGCGGTCGCCGCCGGTGCCGCGCAGCGTGTCGCCGACGCCGACACGCTCGTGCATACCGTTGCGGAGCTGTTTCGCGATCAGGAGCGGTGCGACGCGATGCGCGAGGCGGCGAGCGCGTTTCACGCGGCACATCGCGGCGCGGCGCGGCGCCTCATGGAGTGGATCAAGCCTCAGCTCGACGCCGCGCTGCATCGCCGCTCCGGCGGCGGCGATTGACCAAGCGCCCCGGCGTCAGCCGTTCAGATCGCGGTTGATCAGCTCGACGTCCGCGTCGTTGAGCGTGCCCGCGGACTGCTTGAGCCTGAGCTGGTTGATGATGAAGTTGTAGTAAGCCTGCGCCAGGTTGAAGCGCGTCTGGAACACCTGCTGCTGCTGATTGAGAACGTCGAGGTTGGTGCGCACGCCCACCTCCAGGCCGAGCTTGTTGGAGTCGTAGGAAACCTGCGCCGACTTGACCGCCTGCTGCAATGCCTTGACCTGCGCGACGCCGTTGGTCACGCCGGCGAACGAGGTCTGCGCGAGCAGTTGCGCGCTGCGCCGCGCACCTTCGAGGTTCTGCCGCGACGCGTCCTGGTTGGCGATCGCCTGCCGCACGCGCGAATCGACGAGGCCGCCCTGGTAGATCGGGAGGTTGAGCTGCAAGCCGATCAGCGCGAGCCGGTAGTCGGTCGAGAAGTTCGACGCCAGCGCCGTGGACGCGCCCCCGCCCGCGTAGTTCTGGTTGAAGCTCGCGACCAGATCGAGCGTCGGGTAGTGGCCGGCGCGCTGGCGATCGACCTCGAGCGTCGCGATGTCGAAACTGGACTGCGCGATGCGCACCTGGAAATTGTCGCGCAACGCCTTGTCGACCCAGGGGTCGAGCGCGTTGGGAAGCGGCGGCTCGGGCTGGAAAACGCCGTTGAAGCGGCGCAGGTCGCGGGGCAGTCTGCCCAGGATCGCGCGCAGCGATGCAAGCGCGTTCTCCAGGTCGTTGCGCACCGAAATCTCCTGCGACACCACCTGGTCGTACTTCGCCTGTGCGTCGTTGGTGTCGGTGATGGTCGCCGTGCCTACCTCGAAGTTGCGCTTCGCCTGAGCGAGGTTCTCGCTCACTGCGTCTTTCTGGCTCTGCGTCAACTCGATGGTGAACTGGGCGAGCAGGACGTTGAAGTACGCCTGCGCTACGCGCACGATCAGGTCCTGCTGCGCCGAGGCAAGGACGTAGTCGGCCTGCGTCGCCTGCTGCTTCGCCTGGTCGTAGCCGATCAGGTTCTGCGCGCGGTACAGAGGCTGCGCCGCCGACACCGTATAGCCCGCCTGCGGAAAGCGTTGCGCGAACTTGGTGCTGGGGTCACTGTGCAGCGTCTGGTGATAGTCCTGCTCGTTGGCGAGTCCCGTCAATATGACGCTGGGCAGCAGACCGGCGCGCGCCTGCGGCACGTTCTCCTGCGTCGCCTGCCAGTTGAAGCGCGCCGCGGCCAGCGTCGGGTCGGCGACCAGCGCATCGCGGTAGATCTGCAGCAGGTCTTCGGCGCGGGTGAGCGCGGGCGCAGCCGCCAGCGCCGCAGCCAGCGCCGCCACAAGCAAGCGTTTGGACATCGTTGCGGATCCCGTGGGTGATGACGCGACACGCGGCGGGGCGCCGCGCCGGCGCAACAGACAGCTCAAAACACGAAGCGCCGCGGCTGCGCGGCGTTGCGAAGCGGTTTCACGACCGTCTCGAACAGATCCTCGGTGGCGATGGCCTCCGGCGCGGTCCAGCGCAGCATGCGCGCGGTCATGACGGGCACGTCGCCGACCACGGCGAAGAGCCTTCCGCCCGGCCTGAGCTGCTTCAGCCAGGTGTCGGGCAGCACGGGCGTCGAGCCGGTCAGCACGATCGCGTCGTATTCCGCATCGCCGTAGCCTTGCGCAGCGTCGCCCACTTCCACGCGGGCATTGCCGATTCGCGCGCGCCTGAGCTTGGCTCGCGCTTCGTCGGCGAGCCTGGGCAGAATCTCGACGCTCACCACATCGGCTGCGCGCGAGGCGAGCAACGCGCACAAATAGCCGCTGCCGGTGCCGATTTCGAGCACCGACTCGTCGGGGCGCAGCTCGAGCTCCTGCACCACGCGCGCTTCCAGCTTGGGCGTCCACATCAGCTCCGCATCGCCGAGAGGAATTTCCAGGTCGGCGAATGCGAGCTCACGATAGGCGGCGGGCACGTAGTCCTCGCGCCGGACCCTGAACAGAAGCTCGAGCACGTCCTGGTCGAGGACGTCCCAGGTGCGGATCTGCTGCTCGACCATGTTGAAGCGCGCGCGCTCGAAATCGAACGCGCTGCCGGACGTGCTGCGTGCCGAAGGCGCGACGATGGTGGAAGTCGTCATGATGGACATGAAGGCCGGAAAGCGGGTCGCATTATCGCACGTCAATCGCCCGGCGAAGGCTGGACGATGGGCACGGCACGACGCGCCATGCGGCGGGCCTTGCGCCGGTCTTCCCAGCCGGCGAAGAAAGTGTAGATCACCGGCACCACGACCAGCGTGAGCAGCGTGGAGGTGATCACGCCGCCGATGATCGCGCGGCCCATCGGCGCCTGCGTCTCGCCGCTCTCGCCCAAGCCCAGCGCGAGCGGAAACATCCCGCCGATCATCGCCGCGGTCGTCATCAGGATCGGGCGCAGCCGCACCTGCCCGGCCTGCGCCAGCGCCTGGTCGATGCCGGCGCCCTCGCGCCGCGCGCGGTTGGCGAAGTCGACGAGCAGGATGGCGTTCTTGGTCACCAGTCCCATGAGCATGATGAATCCGATGATCGAGAAGATATTGAGCGTCGTCCCGGTGAGAAGCAGCGCGAGAAAGACCCCGATCAACGAGAAAGGCAGCGACGCCATGATCGCGATCGGCTGCGTGAAGCTCGCGAACTGCGACGCAAGGATCAGGTAGATGAAGATGACCGCGAGACCCAGCGCGGCGAGCGCGGCCTCGAACGACTCCTTCATGTCCTTGGCCTGGCCGCCGACGTCGAAGCGGTAGCCCGGCGGCAGCGTCGTCGCCTTGATGATCCTAGCGACGTCGGCGTTGACATCGCCGGAGGGCCGGCCCTCGGCGTTGGCGTAGAGCGCGACCCGGCGCTGCAGGTCCTGGCGCTTGATCATCTGCGGGCTGGTCGACTCGACGATCTCGGCGACCTGGCGCAGCGGAACCATGCGCATCGCGCCGTCGGGACCCGTGCGATTGCTGGTGAGATAGAGGTTCCCAAGGTCGGAGGCGAGCTGGCGGCGGTCCTTCGCGAGCTGCACGTTGACTTCGTAGTTCTGGCTGTCCGGCGCGAGCCAGTAGCTGACGGTGTCGCCCGCGAGCAGCGGCCGCACCGTCGCGCCGACCTGCTGGACGGTGATGCCGAGGTCCGCAGCGGCGTCGTTGTTGAGACGGATCGACAGTGCAGGGTTGCGATCCTTCTCCGAGATCTCCAGGTCGGCGATACCGGGCACCTTCGCGACTTCGGCGGCGAACGCGGCGACCAGCGAAGTCAGCTGCTCGGGGTCGGGGCCGAGCACGTTGACCCACACCGGGCGGTTGAAGCCGATCGCAAGCTCGATCCCGGGGATCGGCTTCAGCTGCTTGCGGATCGCGCGCTCAATGTCCTTCTGCGACCGGCTGCGCGCGCTGCGCTCAGCAAGCCGCAGGTTGATCCGGGAGTAATTTCGCCCGTCGTTGGTTCCGACCGTGGTCATCACCAGTTGGATCTCGGGAAATGACTTGAGCGACTCCTCGACTTGGCGCACCTTCGCGTCGGTGTACTCCAGGCTGGAGCCCACCGGCGTGTTGAGACGCAGCGAAATGAAGCTCTGGTCGGCCTCCGGGACCAACTCGGTACCGACCAGCGGCACGACCAGGAAGCTCGCCGCGAAGCTGCCGAGCGCGATCAACAGCACCTTGCCGCGATTCGCCAGCGCCCAGGCCAACACGCGGCCATAGACTGTGTGGATCCAGTCGATGCCCTGCTCGACGCGATCCATCACGCGGCCCAGCCACGGCGCGCGGGTGAAGCGCGCGCCGACAGGATCGTTCCACACCGACGACAGCATCGGGTCGAGCGTGAAGCTGACGAACAGGCTCACCATGACCGCGACGGTGACGGTGAGCCCGAACTGGAAGAAAAAGCGGCCGATCAGCCCGCTCATGAAGGCGATGGGCACGAACACCGCGACGATGGCGAAGGTGGTCGCCATCACCGCGAGCCCGATCTCGTCGGTCCCCTCGCGCGCCGCGGTGACGTGGTCCTTGCCCATGGCGAGATGACGCACGATGTTCTCGCGCACGACGATGGCGTCGTCGATCAGCAAGCCGATGCACAGCGACAGCGCCATCAGCGTCAGGAAGTTGAGCGTGAAGCCG
Organism: Betaproteobacteria bacterium; assembly: GCA_040005035.1. Taxonomy (GTDB): domain Bacteria; phylum Pseudomonadota; class Gammaproteobacteria; order Burkholderiales; family Casimicrobiaceae; genus PALSA-1003. Next base: position 16,265 of record JBDTZQ010000059.1, read on the forward strand.
AAAGCGAACAGCGCGATGAACGTGGCGATGACCGCGATCGGCAGCGTAAGCCCCGTGATAATGGTGCTTCGCCAGGAATGCAGGAACAGGAACACGATCAGCACGGTCAGCAGCGCCCCCTCCAGGATCGTTTCCTTGACGCGATCGACGCTGCGCTTCACGGCGTCCGCGCTCGAGTACACGACGCGCAGCTCGACCTCCTTGGGAAGGCGCTGCTGCAGCATCGCGACGGCGTCGGCGATGCCCTGTCCGGTCTCGATGATGTTGGCGTCCTGCGCCTTCTGCACGTCGAGCGTGATCGCGCGGCCGCCGTTGATTCGTGCGATCGACGTCTCCTCCTTCTCGCCGTCGATGACGTCGGCAACTTGCGACAGGTAAACCGGGGCCCCGCCCTGCTGGGCGGCGCCCCTACCCTGCTGCGCGACGATGACGCGCCCGAACTGCGCGGGCTCCTTGATCTTGCCTTCCACGCGCACGATGGAATCCTGCACGCCATGCGTGATGCGTCCCGCCGGCACGTCTTGATTGGCGTTGCGGATGGCGGCGATGACTTGGTCGATCCCGATGCCCAGCGAGGTCAGCGCGTGCGGCTTGATCTGAATCAGGATCTGGCGCGACAGCCGTCCGTTGACGTCGATGCTGGCCACGCCGGGAACGTTCTCCAGCCCCTTGACGATCACTTGGTCGGTGAGCGAGGTCAGCTCGCGCAGGCCCATGGTCGGCGAGAGCACCGCCAGCGA
>JBDTZQ010000003.1:0-47344 GCA_040005035.1 Betaproteobacteria bacterium
TGCCGAGGGCCGCTACCTCGAAGCGGACTTCGGCGATCTGGCGGTGATCAGCGTCTATTTTCCATCGGGATCCAGCTCGCCGGCGCGACAGGACGCGAAGTTCAGGTTCCTCGCCGCGTTCCTGCCGCATCTGCAGGCGCTGCGCGCGGCTGGACGCGAAGTGATCCTGTGCGGCGACTGGAACATCGCGCATCAGGCGATCGACCTCAAGAACTGGCGCGGCAACCAGAAGAATTCCGGATTCCTTCCCGAGGAGCGCGACTGGCTGACGCAAGTGTTCGAGCGGCATGGCTTCGTCGACGTGTTCCGCCACCTGAACAAGGACCCGGGACACTACACGTGGTGGTCGAATCGCGGTCAGGCGTGGGCCAAGAACGTGGGCTGGCGCATCGACTACCAGATCGCCACCCCGGGAATTGCCGCCACCGCGCGCGCGGCCTCGATCTACAAGACGCGGCGTTTTTCCGATCACGCGCCGCTCATCATCGACTACGACTACCGATTGCGTTGAGCCGGGCGTGACACCTCGCTCGCGACAGCCATGCTCCGCATCGAACATCTGACGCTCGCTCGCGGCAGCCGTCGCCTGCTCGAGGACGCCGCGCTGACGGTGCATCCCGCCCAGAAAGTCGGCGTGATCGGCGCCAACGGCAGCGGCAAGACCAGCCTGTTCGCGCTGCTGCGCGGCGAGCTCGTCGCCGACGCAGGCGAGGTCGCGCTGCCGCCCGGGTGGGTCATCGCGCATGTCGCGCAGGAGACGCGGTCCAGCAATCGCAGCGCGATCGACTACGTGCAGGACGGCGATGTCGAGCTTCGCGCCATCGAGGCCGCGCTCGCCCGCGAGGAGGCCGCTCACGCCGGCGACGCCGTGGCGTCCGGCGAGAAACTCGCGCTCTTGCACCATCGTTTCGACGAGATCGACGGCTACAGCGCGCGCGCACGCGCCGGCGCGCTCTTGTCGGGCCTGGGCTTCGCTGCCGAGCGCCACGGCGATCTCGTCGACCGCTTTTCCGGCGGCTGGCGCATGCGTCTTAACCTGGCGCAGGCGCTGATGCAGCGCTCCGACCTGCTCTTGCTCGACGAGCCGACCAATCACCTCGATCTCGACGCGGTGGTGTGGCTCGAGGACTGGCTCAAGCGCTACACGGGAACGCTGCTGCTCGTCACGCATGACCGCGACTTTCTCGACGCGGTCGTCGGACGCATCGTCCACTTCGACGCCAACAAGCTGAAAAGCTACACAGGAAACTACGCCGACTTCGAGCGCGAGCACGCGCAGGCGCTTGCGCTGCAGCAGGCGGCGCACGCCAAACAGCAAAGGCAGATCGCGCACCTGCGCTCGTACATCGACCGCTTCCGCGCCAAGGCAACCAAGGCCAAGCAGGCGCAAAGCCGCATCAAGGCCCTCGAGCGCATGGAATTGATCGCGGCCGCGCACGTCGACAGCCCGTTCAGTTTCGAGCTCACCGCCACACCGACGCATGCGCGCCAGCTCGTGAAGCTGGAGCACGCCACGCTCGGCTATGGACCGACGCCGATCCTGCGCGACGTCGATTGGCCGCTCCTCGCCGGCGAGCGCGTGGGCCTGCTCGGTCCCAACGGCGCCGGCAAGTCGACGCTGTTGCGCGCCATCGCGGGAGAGCTCGCGCCGCAGTCCGGTGCGCGCCTGGCGGCGCAGGGACTTCGCATCGGCTACTTCGCGCAGCACCAGGTCGAGCAGCTTCGCCTCGCCGAATCGGCGCTATGGCATATGCGCCGGCTCGAGTCCGCTACGCGCGAGCAGGAGCTTCGCGACTATCTCGGTGGCTTCGATTTTCGCGGGGATCGCGTCATCGCACCCGTTGCAGAATTCTCGGGAGGTGAAAAGGCGCGTCTGACGCTCGCGCTGCTGGCGCGGCAGCGGCCGAACCTGCTCTTGCTCGACGAGCCGACCAATCACCTCGACATCGAGATGCGCGAGGCGCTCACCGAGGCGCTGCAGGACTACGAAGGCGCGTTGGTGGTCGTCGCTCACGACCGCCATCTGCTGCGCGCCACCGCCGACGAGCTCTGGCTGGTCGACGAGGGCGCCGTGCGCCGGTTCGACGGCGATCTCGACGACTACCGCGACTGGGTGCTGTCGGCGCGCGAGCGCCAGAAAGCGACTCGCGAGCGCGAAGGCGCCCGCAGCGTCGAGGCGACGCAGAGTCCCGACACAGGTGACCGCCGCACGCAAAAGCGCGAAGAGGCGCAGGCGCGGCAACGCCTCGCCGACCTACGCAAGCCGATCGTGCAGAAGCTCGCGCGCATCGACGACGAGATGGTCGCGCTGACCGCGCAGAAGGCCGAGCTCGACCGTTGGCTCGCGACCGAGGACGCCTACGCCGAAGGCAACAAGGAGCAGCTCAGGGAATCGCTGACACGCCACGCCGACGTCGTCTGGCAGCTCGCGCGCGTCGAGTCGCAGTGGCTGGAGCTGCACGAAGCGCTCGAACGCGCCGCGAGCTGAGAACTATTTAGCCGTGACGCGACCCGCTGCGTGGGCCGGTGGCTCATTCCAGGGCGCGACACGCAGCAGCAGCGCCATGCCCGGGAAAGCCAGCGCGAAGCACAGCATGTAGAAGTCGAACCAGCCCAGGGCCTCCACGAGCCAGCCGGTCGAGGCGTTGACGATCGAGCGCGGCACGACCGCCAGACTGGTGAACAGCGCGAACTGCGTCGCCGTGTAACGCGGATCGGTGGTGCGCGCGATGAAAGCGACGAACGCCGCCGTGCCAAGTCCCACGCCCAGCGCCTCGAACCCGATGACGCCCGCGAGCAGCAGGCCGTCGGGGCGGTTGACGTAGGCCAGCCATGCGAAGCCGAGAATCGACACCATCTGCACGACGCCGAACAGCCACAGCGCGCGATTGATGCCGATCCTGACCATCCACAAGCCGCCGATGAGCCCGCCGATCACGCTGGGCCACAGCGCCGCGTTCTTGGCGATCAACCCGATCTCGGACTTGGTGAAGCCCAGGTCGAGGTAGAACGGCGTCGCCAGCGCCGTGGCCATCGAATCGCCGAGCTTGTACAGAAAGATGAAGGCGAGCACCAGCAACGCGCTGCGCACCCCATTGCGGGCGAGAAACTCGCGAAACGGCAGCACGACCGCCTCGGTCAGCGTCTTCGGCGGCGGATGCTCGGTCCTCGGCTCGTCGACCAGCAGCGTTGTTACCAGGCCGGGCAGCATGAACAGCGCGGTGATGGCGAACACGCTGCTCCACGGCAGGTGATCGGCGAGGATGAGCGATAGCGCGCCGGGAATGAGACTCGAGATGCGGTACGCCTGCACGTGGATCGAGTTGCCGAGACCTAGCTCGGCGTCGGGCAGGAGCTCGCGCCGGTACGCGTCGAGCGCGATGTCCTGCGTCGCGGAAAAGAACGCGACCGCGGTCGCCAGGTACGCGATCGTCCACAGATCCAGCGTCGGCTGCAGCGCGCCGAATGCCGGGATCGACAGTAGCAGCAGGAGCTGCGTCAGGAACATCCAGCTGCGCCGCCGCCCGAGCACCGGCAGCGCGTAGCGGTCGACCAGCGGTGACCACAGGAACTTCCAGGTGAACGGGAGCTGGATCAGCGCAAACAGGCCGATGGACTTGAGGTCGACGTGCTCGGAGCGAAGCCACGCGGGAATGAGGTTGATCAGCAGATACAGCGGCAGCCCCGAGGAGAACCCGGTGAACACGCAGATCAGCATGCGCCGGTTGAACAGCGCGCTGGTCACCTTCTCTGGGGCGGTCATCGCCGCATTGTATCCGGCGCACTGCGCGGCCTTGTCGCGCGCGACCGCAATCGGCGCCTACGCGCTGCGCAACCGGTAGATGGCGAGCGATCCGAGCAGATTGGGCAGCAGACGCACGCGCCGCGCCTGGTGCAGCACCACGCGCTCGACGACGTGCACCTTGCGTTCGGTGCAAAACGCGTCGAAGTCGTCGACCGTGCACAGGTGGATGTTCGGCGTGTTGTACCACTGGTATGGAATGCTCGGCGACACGGGCATGCGACCCTGCAGCACCTGCGTGCGGTGCGACCAGTGTCCGAAATTGGGAAACGACACGATCGCCTCGCGTCCCACGCGCAGCATCTCGTCGACGATCGCCTCGACGCGTCGCATCGCCTGCAGCGTCTGCGACAGGATCACGCTGTCGAAGGAACGATCGTCGAAGCCGGCGAGGCCGGACTCGAGATCGCTCTGCAGAACATTGACCCCGTTGCCGATCGACGCGACCACGCCTTCGTCGTCGATCTCGATGCCGTAGCCCCTCGCGCCGCGCGAAGCGGACAGGTGCGCGAGCAGGCTGCCGTCGTAGCATCCCAGGTCGAGCACGCGCGCGCCCGGCGAGATCCAGCCGGCGATGGTCGAGAAATCCGGGCGCATCGACAGCGTCATCGCGCCGCCTTGTCCAGATACGCGCGCAACACCGCGTGATACTGCGGCGTGTCGAGCAGGAACGCGTCGTGGCCATGCGGCGCGACGATCTCGGCGTACGACACGTCACGCTGGTTGTCGACCAGCGCCTTGACGATCTCCCGCGAGCGCGCCGGCGTGAACCGCCAGTCGGTGGTGAAGGCGATCACCAGGAAGCGGCAGGTGGCCGGCGACAGCGCCCGCGCCAGGTCGCCATTGGCGCCCTTCGCGGGGTCGAAGTAGTCGAGCGCTTTGGTGATGCGCAGGTACGTGTTGGCGTCGAAGTACTCGGCGAACTTCTCGCCCTGATGACGAAGGTACGATTCGATCTGGAATTCCGGCGCGAACGAGAAATTGAGCCCCTCGCGCAGCTGCCGGCCGAACTTCTCGGCCATCTGCTCGTCGGAAATGTAGGTGATGTGGCCGATCATGCGCGCCACGCGCAATCCGCGATCCGGCTTCGTGCCGTGCTCGTAATAATGGCCGCCGTAAAATTCGGGATCGGTCATGATCGCCGCGCGCGCGACTTCGTTGAATGCAATGTTCTGCGCCGAAAGGTTCGGCGCGGCCGCGATCACCAGCGCGTTGGCGATGCGCTTCGGATAGCGGATCGACCACGAGAGCGCCTGCATCCCACCCAGGCTTCCGCCCATGACCGCGAAAAAGCGCTCTATGTCCAGGTGATCGGCGAGCCGCGCCTGTGCGTCGACCCAATCCTCGACGGTCACGATCGGAAAATCCGCCCCCCACGGCTTGCCGGTCGCGGGATGGGTCGACGCCGGCCCCGTCGAGCCGAAGCAGCTGCCGAGATTGTTCACGCCGATGACGAAGTAGCGATCGGTGTCGACGGGCTTGCCCGGGCCGATCATGTTGTCCCACCAGCCTTCGCTCTCCGCCACGCCGGCGTAGGTTCCTGCGACGTGATGCGACGCGTTGAGCGCGTGGCAGACGAGGATCGCGTTGGAGCGCGACGCGTTGAGCGTGCCGTAGGTCTCGTAGGCGAGCTCGAACGAGGGCATCACCGCGCCCGAGGACAGCGCCATCGGCTGCGCGAAGGCGACGCGCTGCGCGATGACTGTTCCGACGGAGCGTGCTGGGGCGTTCACGGCGAGGCGCGCATCCAAAGCGAGCAGTTCATTCAAGCGGCCAATTAAAAAACCCGATCAGCTCGGCGCTAATCGGGTTGGAATTCGGGTCGGAATGTCCTCACCGCTTTAGCCGTATTTTTTCGGGCACCCCGCAGATGCATCGGTGTGCCTTCGCGCCCGCAAGCTGATCGTCAAATCGGCGCGTCCAGCGTTTTCAGTGTACCGGGGTGCCCCCGAAAGTCAATCGTTGAGCTTGGCCAGGAGGGCGTTGAGCTTGTCCTGGTCTTCGCTCCGGCGCATGCGGTCGACGATCGATGTCGATTTGGAGACTTCGCTCGTGAGCACGCGCTGCTTCACCGCGAGCAGGTGCGCCGGATGCATGGAGAAGTGCCGCAGTCCCATGCCGAGCAGAAGCCGCGTCATGCGCACCTCGCCCGCCATCTCGCCGCACACGGCGATCTGCACACCCGCCTTGGTGGCGGTGGAAATCGCCATGGCGATCAGCTTCAGCACCGCCGGATGGAGGGGATCGTACAGATGCGCGACCGCGTCGTCGGCGCGATCGACCGCCAGCGTGTACTGGATCAGGTCGTTGGTGCCGATCGACAGGAAATCCAGCCGGCTGATGAACATGCCGATGGCAAGCACCGCGGCGGGTATCTCGATCATCCCGCCGACTTCGATGCCCGGATCGAACGGAACATCCTGTTCGCGCAGACTCTCCTTGGCGCGCGCGATCAGCGCCAGCGTCTGATCGATCTCCGATGCGGACACCAGCATCGGGATCAGGATGCGGATATTGCCGTAGTGCGATGCACGCAGAATGGCGCGTAGCTGCGTCACGAACAGCCGCGGCTCGGCGAGGCAGAAGCGCACCGCGCGCAGGCCCAGCGCGGGGTTGGGCGTGACACGCGCCAGCCCGTCGAGGCCTTCCTTATGCTTGTCGGCGCCCAGGTCGAACGTGCGGATCGTGACCGGCTTGCCTTGCATCCCCTCGGCAACGCTGCGGTAGGCCTCGAACTGCTCGTCCTCGGACGGCAGTCCGGCGCGGTTGAGAAACAGGAACTCGCTGCGGAACAAGCCCACGCCGGTGGCGCCCGACTCCAGCGCGCGCGCCAGGTCCTCGGGCAGCTCGATGTTGGCAAAGAGCTCGACGTGCTCGCCATCGAGCGTGGTGGCGCGCGTCGTGGTGAGGCGCTGCAGCTTTTTGCGCTCGAGCGCGAACTCGCCTTGCTTGAGCCGGTACTCGGCGAGCACCGAGCGGTCGGGATTGACGATCACGACGTTGCGCGCGCCGTCGACGATGAGCAGCTCGTTGTCCTGGATGAGTGCGCGCGCATTGTGCGCAGCCACCACCGCCGGCACGTTGAGGCTGCGCGCGACGATAGCCGTATGCGATGTGACTCCGCCCAGGTCGGTGAGGAACGCGGCGAATCGGTGAGACTTGAACTGGATCACGTCGGCGGGCGACAGATCGTGCGCGACGAGGATCGTATGCTCTTCGGCGTTGATGGGACGCAGCGGCCCCGCCGTCCCGGTCAGCGCCTTCAGCACGCGCTCGGCGACCTGCAGCACGTCGGCCTTGCGCTCGCGCAGGTAGGGGTCCTCGATGGCGTCGAATTGCTCTACGAGCACCGCGGTCTGCTGTGCGAGCGCCCACTCCGCGTTGCAGAGCTGCTCGGCGATGATGCGCTTGGGCGCCTCGGCCAGCGTGGGATCGGTCAGGATCATCCAGTGCACGTCGAGAAACGCGCCGAACTCGGCGGGCGCCGATTCGGAATCCATTTCCGCGCGCAGCGTCTCGAGCTCCAGCTGCACCGCCCGCATCGCTTGCGTGAGGCGAGCGATCTCGGCGGATACCTGCTCGGGCGCGATCGTGTAGTGCGCGGCCTCCAGCGTGGCGTGCGAGACCAGCTGCGCGCGTCCGATGGCGATGCCTTCGGAGACGCCGATGCCGTGCAGGATGAAGCTCACGGCGGCCCGCTTTGCCGGCGCACCGACGGATTCATGCGCGCGGACGCGGTCAGGCTTCTTCGCCGAACCGGTCGTTGATGAGCCGGATCATGGCGGTCATCGCGGCAGCCTCGTCCGGTCCCGCTGTCTCCAGCCGGATGGTGGTCCCCATGCTCGCCGCGAGCATCATCACGGCGAGAATGTTTCGGGCGTTGGCGCGCCGGCCATCGAACACCAGCGAAACGCGGCAACGAAAGCGTGACGAAAGCTTCACGATCTTGGAGCACGCGCGCGCGTGCAATCCAAGGCGATTCCTGATCTTGATCTCTTGTGTCTGCATGATTGTGCGAGGCGCTATACCAGTGAGATGGGGCCGCGCGGCACGCGGCCACCTCCAAGTTGATCATGCCAATGTTGCATTGGTTCCATCGGATTGCGCTCGCTACTGCCCTTCACCAAAACAATCCTGGACCAGCGCGCTGATCGCGTTGATCGCCTCGTCCTCGTCCGGGCCGTTGACCTCGAGCGTCACGTGCGCTCCCTTGCCTGCCGCCAGCATCATGACTCCCATGATGCTCTTGGCGTTGATCTTGCGCCCATTTCGCGAAAGCGTCACCTCACTCTGGTACTTCGCGGCGAGCTGGGTGAGCTTCGCCGACGCTCGCGCATGCAAACCCAGCTTGTTGACGATCTCAAGTTCGCGTTGCTGCATACACCGGGTCGACCTCGACATGCAACACCCCGTCGCAGCCGCCGCTGATCGCCTTCTTGATCATCGTGTCCATCCCCTTGCCGCGATAGGTGAATGCGCGCACCAGCATGGGGAGGTTCACGCCGGCCACGCCCTCGATGCGACCCGGAACCAGCAGCTTCGACAGAAGATTGCACGGCGTGGCGCCGTAGATGTCCGAAAAGACCAGCACGCCGTCGCCGGTATCGAGCGCGCTTACATGTTCTCGCGCTCTGGGGAGCAGCATCAAGGGGTCGTCGGTGGCGTTGACGCTGAAGGCTTCGAACTGCGTGGGCCGCGCGCCGAGCACGTGCGTCACCGCGCTGACCAGGCTCTCGCCCAGCTTGTCGTGGGCGACGATCAGAATACCGATCATGCTGGCCATAGTAGCACCGAATGAGACGGCTTCATTGAGGCACCGCGATTGCGCAGTGCATCAATCCGCCCGCCGTCAGCCCGCCGTGACCGCGCTCTCAAGCGCCTCGACAAACCGGCCGCCGACGTCGAACCCGGTCTGCTCGGTGATCTCCACGAAACACGTCGGGCTGGTGACATTGACCTCGGTGAGGTAGTCGCCGATGACGTCGAGCCCGACCACGAGCAAGCCCTCCGCCCAAAGCACCGGGCCGAGCGCGTTCGCGATCTCGCGGTCGCGCGCGCTCAGCGGTCGCGCCACGCCGCGTCCGCCCACCGCCAGATTGCCGCGCGTCTCGCCGGCTTTTGGTATGCGCGCCAGTGCAAACGGCACCGGCTCGCCGGCAATGAGGAGGATGCGCTTGTCGCCGTCGGCGATTTCCGGGATGAAGCGCTGCGCCATCACGCTGCGCGCGCCGTAGTGCGCCAGCGTCTCGATGATTACATTACGGTTCGGGTCGTCCTGCTTCACGCGGAAAATCGACGCGCCTCCCATGCCGTCGAGCGGCTTGAAGATCACGTCGCGATGCTTCTCGATGAATTCGTTGAGCAGTTCGGCGTCGCGCGTCACCAGCGTGGGCGCGGTGAACTCGCGAAAGCGCGTGATCGCCATTTTCTCGTTGTGGTCGCGCACCGCGCGCGGCTTGTTGTAAACGCGCGCGCCCTCGCCTTCCGCGGACTCGAGCAGATACGTCGAATACACGTATTCCATGTCGAAGGGCGGGTCCTTGCGCATAAGCACAGCGGAAAACGAATCGAGGCGGCGGACTTGCGGCTCGCCCGTCGCGTACCAGTCGTGATCGTCATCCATGACTTCGAGCGGGACGCCGCGTGCGCTGGTGCGCCCATTATCCCAGTAGATCGCCGACTGCTCGATCGCGAACAGCGAGTGTCCGCGCGCGCGGGCGGAACGCATCATCGCGACACTCGAATCCTTGTAGGCCTTGAGCGAGGGAAGCGGATCGACGACGAACGCGAAGTCCATAAACCGGGCGCTCAAAAAAGGACGCCCATGCTACCTCAAACGCGGTGGTCAGTGCGGTCCGGTGCGCGGCTCCCGGGCGAGCGAGGTGACGCGGCCGACGCGCCCGGCGTGCGGCGTCGCGTAGCCGGGCAACGCGGCGACCAGATCCGCGAAATGCGCGCCGCGCAGCGTGCGCAGCAACGGTGCCAGCCGTGCGCTTTCACAGTCGTCGGCGCGCACCGCGAGGCAATAGCGCTCCTTGAGCAGCGGCACGAAGGCCAGGCCGCGCTCGGCCGCCGCCGCGCGCAGCCCGAAGCCGACGTCGGCGGCGCCCGAGGCAACCGTTGCCGCGATTGCCGGATGCGTGAATTCCTCGTGCGAGAAACCTTTGAGCAGGGCCGCATCGATTCCCGCATCGATCATGAGCCGCTCGATGAGCAGTCGAGTCCCCGAGCCGGACTGGCGGTTGACGAAGCGAAGACGCTTGATCGCGATGTCACGGAATCCGCGCACCCGCGACGGGTTGCCGCTTGGCACCATGAGTCCCTGCTCGCGCTCGACGAAGTCGATCAGCCGGTCGCGGCGCGCATCGAGCCATCGCCGGAACGGTGCGAGCTCCGCCGCCTTGGCCCCCAACGCGACGTGGAATCCAGCCACGTCGGCGCGTCCCTCGGCGAATTGCATGAGCGCATGCAGGCTGCCCATGAACGAGATATCGAGCCGGAGCTGAGGGTCCGGGGGCGCAAGCTCGCGCAGCGCCGCCAGCGCGAGGTCGTGGCTGGCTACGACGACCAGCGGCGATGCGGCAGCCCGGCGCGGCGCGTGGCTGCTGCCGATGTCGACCCGCAGCTCGGACAAGACGCGGGCAAGCTCGCGCTGGGCGTCGAGCTTCGCGTCGAGCAGGCGCGCGCCGGCGTGGCCAAGGCGCGCGCCACGCCCGCGTTCGAACTCCACCAGCGGTACGCCGAAGCGCCGGGCATGCTCGCGAAGCAATCCCCAGCCGGCGCGGTACGACAAGTCGCGTACGTCGACCGCCGCCGCCAGCGAGCCCGTTGCCGCGATCGCCTCGAGCAATGGAATGAGCCGCGGATCGAGCGCGCCGCCGCTGCGGCCGCTGTCGACGTCGAAGGTCCAGGTGACTGCTGGGCGCAGCCTCATTATGTTTTTCGGTGCATATTTGGGGATACGTCGCCATGGGCTATGGTTGCCATCTCCATGGTCGCCAACCCGCATTATATGCACGATAGTTCTTATAGGAGCGCGCTCCGGGCACGCGGGCGGAGGCGACAGTGAACAGTCTGGGCGCGGCTGTCGGCCAGGCATGGGCGCTGGTCGCCGGCGCCGACCCTACGCTCATCGGCATCGTGCTCCTCAGCCTACGCGTGAGCCTGCTGGCGGTCGTCATCGCCTGCGTGGTCGGCCTGCCTTTGGGCGCTCTGGTCGCGGTCGCCCGCTTTCCAGGACGGCGCGGCGCCATCGTGGTCCTCAACGCGCTGATGGGCCTTCCGCCCGTGGTCGTCGGACTCGTCGTCTATCTGCTGCTGTCGCGCGCCGGCCCGCTCGGCGCAATAGGATTGCTGTTCACGCCGACCGCGATGGTGATCGCGCAGGCGATCCTGATCACGCCGATCATTGCTGGCCTGTCGCGCCAGGTCATCGAGGACGCGTGGGTCGAGTATCGCGAGCAGCTGCGCTCGCTCGGTGAGACGCGAGTCGGTGCCGCGCTGACGTTGCTCTGGGACGTGCGCTTCTCGCTGGTGACGCTTGGGCTCGCCGGTTTCGGACGCGCCGCCGCCGAGGTTGGCGCGGTGATGATCGTCGGCGGCAACATCGCTGGCGTGACCCGCGTCATGACGACCGCCATCGCGCTGGAAACCAGCAAGGGCGACCTGCCGCTGGCGCTGGGTCTGGGACTGGTCCTGCTCGCCATCGTGCTGGGACTCAACGCCACCGCATACTTGATCAGCGCCACCGCGCAGCGTCGTCATGGATGAAGCGCGATGACGCTGAAATGACCGGACCGGTCCGATGCGAGCGCCATCGACGCTGCTGCCGCTCACCCTCGAGGGCGTGACTTTCGAGGCGGGGGGCCGCCGCATTGTCAACGGCATCTCCACGGTGTTTGCGGCGGGCACGCGCTCGATGATCGTCGGCCCCAACGGTGCGGGAAAAAGCGTGTTGCTGCGCCTGTGCCACGGGCTGCTGCAGCCGAGCGCGGGACGCATCGCGTGGAACACGGCGGAGATCGAGGGCGCGCCGCGCCGGCAGGCGATGGTCTTCCAGCGCGCCGTGCTGCTGCGACGGTCGGTGCTCGGCAACGTGATCTACGCGCTGAAGGTGGCAAGGGCAGATCCTGCGCACCGCGAGGCGCGCGCCCGCGAAGCGCTGCGCACGGTGGGCCTGGAAGCGCTTGCGGGGAGCGCCGCGCGCGTGCTGTCGGGCGGCGAGCAACAGCGGCTCGCGCTGGCACGCGTCTGGGCCTTGCGACCCGAGATCCTTTTTCTCGACGAGCCCACGGCCAATCTCGATCCCGGCGCGACACACGAGATCGAACGCGTCATCGCGGCGATGCATACCGAAGGCACCAAGATCGTGATGGTCACCCACAACCTGGGACAGGCGAAGAGGCTCGGCGACGAGATCCTGTTCCTGCATCAGGGACGCCTCGCGGAGCGCGCGAGCGCGGAGCGTTTTTTCCGACGCCCTGCATCACCCGAAGCAGCCCGATTCCTCGAAGGCGAACTGGCGTGGTAGTCACCCGCTTCGCTCGCTTGACCGCGCTGCTGCGCGTTGCCGCCAGCATCACGCTCTGCGCCGCGCTCGGCGCGGTTTCGGCGAACGCGCAGGAACGCTTCATCACGGTGGCCTCGACCACGTCGACCGAACAATCGGGATTGTTCGGCTATTTGCTGCCCCTCTACGAGCAGCAGACCGGGGTGAAGCTACGTATCGTTGCGCTGGGCACGGGACAGGCGCTCGACGTCGGCCGCCGCGGCGACGCCGATGTCGTGTTCGTGCACGCGCGCGCCGCCGAGGAAAGGTTTCTCGCGGACGGTCAGGGCGTGAAGCGCTACCCGGTGATGTACAACGACTTCGTGCTGATCGGGCCGAAGTCCGACCCCGCGCGGATCGGCGGCGGCAAGGACATCGTTGCGGCGTTGCGCAAGATCGACGCAGCGAAGGCGCCCTTCGTTTCGCGCGGCGATCGAAGCGGCACGCACATGGCGGAACTCGACTTGTGGAAGGCCTCCGGCATCGACATCGACAAGAGCAAGGGCCCCTGGTATCGCGATACCGGCCAGGGCATGGGCCCCGCGCTTAACACTGCCTCGTCGATGGGCGCCTACATCCTCTCCGACCGTGCGACGTGGCTCGCCTTCAAGAACCGCGGCGACCTCGCTATCCTGGTCGAAGGCGACAAGCGCCTGTTCAACCAGTACGGCGTGATGCTGGTCAATCCGGACAAGCACCCGAACGTGAAAAAGGAGCTTGGCCAGCAGTTCATCGACTGGCTCGTTTCTCCGGCAGGGCAAAAGGCCATCGCCGGATACAGGATCGGCGGCGAGCAGCTGTTCTATCCGAATGCATCGGACGCCAACGCCTGATCGCACGGCTCGATTCCTCGTTGCCTGGCGTTATATACACGCCTATATTACCCTTTCCCGCACGCCTTGCATGCTTCTGGAAGGTTCCGATGCGACGCCTGTTTGCAACCGCGCTGATGCTGTTGAGTTCGATCGCGCTCTTCGCCTCGCCGACGCGCGCCGCGACGGTCACCGTGTTCGCCGCCGCCAGCCTCAGGGAAGCGCTCGACGAGCAGGCAAGACAGTTCGAGGCGCGCACCGGCGACAAGGTGGTGGTGTCGTATGCGGGAAGCAACGCGCTGGCCAGGCAGATCGAGTCCGGCGCGCCGGCCGACGTGTTCATCTCGGCGGACCTGGAGTGGATGGATTATCTCGACACGCGAGCGCTGCTCGCGCCGAAAAGCCGCATCGAACTGCTGCGCAACCGGCTCGTCCTGGTCGCACCGGCCGACAGCAACATCGTGCTGCCGATCGGGCCGGGATTTCCGCTCGCCGGCGCGCTTGGATCGCAAAGGCTCGCGCTGGCCAACCCCGACAGCGTGCCCGCGGGCAAGTACGCGAAAGCCGCGCTGCAGGCGCTGGGCGTCTGGGACGCGGTGCGCGGCAAGCTCGCGCGCACCGAGAACGTTCGCGCCGCGCTGGTGCTGGTGGCGCGCGGCGAGACGCCGCTGGGCATCGTCTACGCGACCGACGCGGCCGCGGAGCCCAAGGTCCGCGTCGTCGGCACCTTTGGAGAAGCGACGCATCCGCCCATCGTCTATGCCATCGCCGTGGTCGGCGGCACGCGGTCGCCGGTGACCGGCGCGCTGGTCACGTATCTCGCTTCGCCGGCGGCACGTCCGACGTGGGAGCGCTATGGCTTCACGGTGGTAACCAAGCCCTCCCCGTGACCGGAAACGAAGCGCAGATCATCCTGCTGAGCCTCAAGGTCGCGCTGCTCGGCGTGCTGGTGAGCCTGCCGATCGCGATCGTGCTCGCGTACCTGCTGGCGCGACGCGAGTTCCCCGGAAAAATCCTGCTCGACGCGATCGTCCATCTGCCGTTGGTGCTGCCTCCGGTGGTCGTCGGCTTCGTCCTCCTGCTCCTGTTCGGACGCCGTGGCGTGCTCGGCGAATGGCTCGAGCACTGGTTCGGCGTGGTGCTCGCGTTTCGCTGGACGGGCGCCGCGCTGGCCTCCGCGATCATGGGTTTCCCCTTGATGGTGCGCGCCATCCGTTTGTCGATCGCGGCGATCGACCGCCGTCTCGAGACCGTCGCACGCACGCTCGGCGGCTCGCGTGCCTGGGTTTTCGTGTCGATCACGCTTCCCCTGGCTCTTCCGGGCATCGTCACCGGCGTGCTGCTGTCGTTCGCTCGAAGCCTGGGCGAATTCGGCGCGACCATCACCTTCGTCTCGAACATTCCCGGCGAAACCGAGACGCTGCCGCTGGCGATCTATTCGCTGGTGCAGTCGCCGGGCGGCGACGCACAGGCGCTGCGCCTGTCGGCCATCGCCGTCGTGCTGTCGATCGCGGCATTGGTGACCTCCGAATGGCTGGTGCGCAGAACCAAGACGACGGAGCGCATCCTGTGATCGACGTCGACATCGAGCAGCGGCTGGGAGCGTTCGAACTGGCCGTCGCGTTTCGCACCGATGCGCCGGTGGTCGGCCTGTTCGGACGCTCGGGCGCGGGCAAGACCAGCGTGGTCAACGCACTTGCCGGCACCGCGAAGCCGCGCCGCGGCCACGTCATCGTCAATGGCGTGACGCTGTTCGACAGCACCCGCGGCATCGACCTGCCGCCGGAGCGGCGGCGGCTGGGCTACGTTTTCCAGGACGATCTCCTGTTCCCGCACCTGGATGTCGAGTCGAACCTCATGTACGGCTATCGGCGCGCGCCCGCGTCGACGCGCGTCATCGAGCCCGGTCAGGTGATCGACCTGCTCGGGCTCGACGCGCTGCTGGCGCGTTCGACGCTCGCGCTCTCGGGCGGCGAGCGGCAGCGCGTCGCTATCGGCCGAGCGCTGCTCGCGCAGCCTCGGCTGCTGCTCATGGACGAGCCGCTGGCCTCGCTCGACGCGCAGCGGCGCGACGAGGTGCTGCGCTACATCGAGCTCCTGCGCGACGAGCTCGCCATTCCGATCGTCTACGTGAGCCACTCGGTCGCCGAGATCACGCGCATCGCCGACACGCTCGTGCTGCTCGCCGACGGCAAGACTGTCGCGGTGGGCGAGGTCGACGTCGTGATGAGCCGGCTCGATCTGCGGCCGATGACCGGACGCTACGAGGCCGGCGCGGTGATCGACACGACGGTGACGGCGCACGACACGAGCTATGGGCTCACCACGCTCTCGTTCGGCGGCGGCGCGCTGCAGGTCCCCAGCGTCGAGGCGCTGGTCGGCGAGCGCGTTCGCGTGCGCATCCGCGCCCGCGACGTGTCGATCGCGGTGACGCGACCGTCGGGACTGAGCATCGTCAACGTGCTGCCCGCGCGCGTGCGCGTCATCGGCGACGACGCCGGCGCGATCGTCGACATCCAGCTTCAGATGGGCGACGCCGCGGTGCTCGCGCGCATCACGCGCCGCTCCTGCGTGGAGCTGGGGCTGCGCGTGAACGACGACGTGCACGCACTGATCAAGGCAGTGTCGTTCGACCGGCGCAGCGTCGGCTTCGCGTAACCGGCGGGGGCGCCGGCTACGCGAAGATGGAAGCGCCGTTTCCGGCGCCCCGCGCCTAGAAACCCGTCCGGGCCCAGCGCTCGGCCTCGCGCCCGGTCAGTGCCTCGTGGGCGGGGATCCACTGCAGCATCTCGTGATGGCGCACCGCCACCGAGAGGTTGCGCCCCTTGAGGCGGATCGCCACGTAGCGGCCGTAACGGCCAAGAAAGGCTCTGTTGGCCCAGATGATCAGGGCCTGATTACGGGTGTGCTCGACAGTGCGGGTCATCGCGGCTTCTCCTGAGAATGGACGTGCCGAGGCCAGGGGCCTCGGCGTCAGGAGAAGCGGGTGAACCTAGGTGTGCATGTCCGGAAGCATGGATGTGTCGAACGGCGCGTATTCTAGCCGCGCCCGCGCCTGCCGGCAACGGCGGGCGCGAGCAGGCGCCTGATCGCTTCGGTGTCGGCCCGTGCCGATCGTGTGGCGAGCCGTTGCGCGCTCCGGTAATGCAGCGCGACGCGCTGACCCGTCGGGGTCAGGCGCGCGCCGCCGCCGCGCGGCCCCCCTGCCTCGGCGTCGACCACCGGCTGCCTGAAGCAGCGGTTCATCGTGTCGATGAGCAGCCACGCGCGCCGGTACGACATGCCCAGCGAGCGCGCCGCCGCCGAGATCGAGCCGGTGACGTCGATCGCCTCGAGGAGGTCGACCTTGCCCGGACCGACCGCGATATCGTCGCCGCGCGTGATGCGCAGCCGGAAACTCGCGCGCGGTGACGACGATGCAGGCTTGTTCGCGGCCATCCTCACGCAGCGCGGCGACGCGGCACTACGGCTCGACCCAGCCGACGGTCATGAAGCAGATGTCGAAGACGGACTCTTCGATCGCGAACACGCCGTCGCTGTTCAGAACGACGTCCTCCCGGCCATTGACGCCTTTGCTCCAGTTGCCGACCGCGAACACCGCGGGCTGCGGTGCGGTCCCCCACGGATTGCGCAGGACGATGTAGCTACCGGGTACGCCGGCCGACGACACGCCTTCGAGCGTTCCAAGGACCGCGTAGGCGTGATCTCGGGCCACACCCATGAGCGCCGGTTTGAAGCCGGGCGCCAGGTCGAGGCCACCGGTCTTCGATTTCGGCGGGTACGTCCACGCCATCGTCGGAACCGTCGTCGCGCCCCGCGAGTCACACCGTTGGCTAACCATCCCTGAGCGCCTGGGTGTGGCCGACGTAGGTGCACCCCGCGAGTGCTGGGTGCCAGCGACGAGCATCGCGCATGCTTCCTGCGGTTCCATGTCGTTGTTGATCAACTTGTAGTCGGCGGGCTTAGGCTCTTTCGCCGGAGCGGTCTCCTGAATCACGAACGCCTTTTCGATGATGCCGGGCCATGCCTCGCTGCCGTCCCGCCCGATGGTGTACACCTTGCCGTTGGCGTCGTCCGGAAGGAACTCAGACACCGAGACCGCGGGAAACGTTTTGGACTTGTTCTGGAAGAATGCGAAGTCCATGCCTCGGCTGGGTGCTTCGTGCCACGCAGTGGTGATACGGGCGGACCACGCAACCTGCATCGTCCACGCCAGCGAAATCATCGACGACACGAGGTAGCAGTCGGCCACCGAGCCCTGCTTCGGGTCGAGATACGAGACGTCGCCGGTGATGATCGGGCCGGCCGGGTGATACCGTCCGGCAGGGCCGTGCGGGTGCGGGCCGCCGCCGACGCCCGCGCCCGGATGCGCGAGGTCGACGTCGATCAGCGGCACCACGTACGGCAGGAGCCGCATCATCGCCTCGTCGCTGAGCTTGAACAGCTCCTTCACCCGCTTGACGATGGGAAGCTGCATGACCTCGTCGAGTTTCCTCGGCGAGGTCACGGCATCGGACAGCTCCTGCAGGGCCTCGAGCAACGCCGGCTGGTCGTTGACCCCCTCGAACAACTGCGCTGGCTCGACGTTGAACGCTGTGCGCAGATACTCCGTCGCAGTGGCCCAATCCGTCGAGGTGAGCGGCTTGTCGAGGATGCGCTCGGCGAGCGCGAACGGATTGGGGGCCCAGCTCACAGATCAGCCTCCACCAAGGACATCTTGGCTTCCACCCGGCGGTCCCACCAGGAGCTTGCCTAGCGCGGTATCTAGGGTCTTGAGTGCCTTTTGCGCTTCCTTGATTCGCTTCACCGCATCCGCGACCAATTTTCTCCTGGCGACAGCTTTGGCCCGCCGCGCCTTGTCGATCGGTGCTTTCTTGCTCCGTGTTTTCTTCTTGCGAGTAGCCATGAGGATCTCCCTTTCGTAACGGACAAACCACCCTACGATCGCAAGGTGGCGCTGCGCGAAGCGCTGTCCGCATGCGCTTCGCTGTAATACTTTTCCCTGACTAGCTCCGTCTCGCGCGAGGGAGCCAGCCCCAGCACGATGGACAGCATCTCGCGCAATCGCCGGTAGACCCGGAGCACCTCGCCGTATTCGCCCCGCCGACCATGCCGCAACATCAGCGCGCGCGCCAGATCCTCGGAGGTCGGATCGGCGGCAAGCGCACGCTCGAGCGCGGGAATGAGACCAGGGTCGTTGGCTTCGTCGAGCAGTGCATCGGCCGCCAGCAGCGCCGAGCGTACCGCACCGCTGACGGACTCGCGACCGCCGATGATCCACGGTGCCTCGCCTTCGGGAAGGAACGGCCCGCGATAATGGCTCAGAACCGCGCTGACGTCGGCCGCCGCGGCGGGCAACGTGGATTTGCCCCCGGCAAGCGCGTCGCGGTGTTCTCCGACACGCGCCAGCGCTCGCAGCAAGGGAGCGATGTCGAGCCACACGTGACGCGGCGACAGGCCTAGCCGACCCTCTTGCGAAAGCACGGCATCATCGGACTTGAGCAAGCGACGCAGGCGGGAAACGGTCATGTCCAGCGACTTGCGCGCATTGGCGACATCTGCGTCCGGCCAGAGGCGCTCGACGATCCAGTCCCTGTCCGCAGACGTCCGACCGAGCGCGTGGCAGCAGACGAGCAGTTTGAGAAGCTCGAGCGGCTTATCCTGCGCCTTGTGCGAAGGTCGGTAGGGGGCACCGTTGATGGTGAGCTCGAATTCGCCCAGCGAGCGCACGCGCACGGCCCATGGCCACGCGGGACCCGCGTCGTCCGGCGGCGACAACCGGTTGACCGCGATCAGGCGTCGAACGAAGTCCACCTCGATACCGCGCGCCAGACCGTGATCGCACAGTTGCGCCAGCAATTCCGGTGCGCGTCCGAGCAGATTGATGAAGCCGACGCTCGCCGCGCGGGCGAGACCGCGCTCGAGCAGCGACGCATCGCGCGCGCCGCCATGCAGAAAGCGCAGGCAATCCGAGATAGCCGACAGTCCCTCGCGGGGAACGCCCTGCAGGTCTGCAACATTCTTGTCGTTACGCTCTATCGCTTCCGCGAGGTTGCCGTTAGCCGCCAAGGCATAGACATACTCGTTCTGGAACACGCGAGCATGGCTGCCGGTGAATCCGGCAAGCTCCGCGGTGTGCAACGCTTCGCCCGCCCATCGCAGCCCTTCCTTCTTCTGTCCCTGCAGCAGCAGCACGCGCGCGGTGATGCGCGCATGCTCGGCGCGCTGTCCCGGAGGAGCGTTCGCCGCGATCTCATCCAGGGCGCGCAATCGCTTGGCCGCCGCCTCGAGGTCCCCGCGCTTTGTGTCGGCATCGACGTGCGCCATGGTCAGGTCGAAGGCGAGTCGCGGCGACTTCGTCTGCTCGAGCAATGCCTGCGCCTGTG
Source organism: Betaproteobacteria bacterium (assembly GCA_040005035.1). Taxonomy (GTDB): domain Bacteria; phylum Pseudomonadota; class Gammaproteobacteria; order Burkholderiales; family Casimicrobiaceae; genus PALSA-1003. The sequence continues at coordinate 19,549 of JBDTZQ010000003.1, forward strand.
CGAAATAGCTCGCGGCGACGTCGTGCTTGGCGTCCTCGAAATACGCATAGGCAGCGCCAATAGCCCAACGGCCTCGCTGCAATGCGCTGCTCGCGGTATCCTCCGCCAGTCCGCGTGTCGCCACGACCATGATCTGGGACTGTTCGCGCGTCTGAAACACTCTTGCGTGCTCGACGAGAATGAACGCCGCCTGGATGCGCTGGTCGCGCGAATGCCACGCCTCGGCGTCCTCGGTGAACCGGCGCACCCTGTTGACGATGTCGTCGGGCTCGATGCCCGCCGGGAACGCGCCGCGCACCCGCGCCGCGCTCATCAGTCCCAGGCACAGCGCGGCTTCGAACTCGCACCCCGGGGCGATCGCGGTATCGCCCCCCGCGCTGGTATGCCGCTCGAGCCATGCGTCGAGTGCGCGGATGTCGCCGTATTCGAGCCCAAAGGCGGTGACCACGCTTGACGCCGCCAAGCGCATGCCGGCGCGATCGCCGGCGTCCTCGAAGCCGGCGTAGCTGCGCTCGAACCAGCGCCTCGCCTGCTCTTCGTCGATCGCAAGCAGCGCCTGCCCCGTCCAGAAGCAAACCCACGGCCGGGCGGCGATCAGGTGCTCCGGCAGCGCGTTCGTCGAGCTAGCCAGCAGCAGCGCCTGCCCCGCGCGCGTGTAGCGCGGCGCCAGCGACTCGAGGACCCCGGCAGCGCGATCGAAGAGCTTGCGCTCGACCAAGAGCGAGAAGGCGTCCTCGATGAAACCGTGCGCGAGCAGCGCATCGGCGGTGCGCGATGCCTGGGCCTCGACTTCATGCGCGCTGGCGCCAAGCAACGATTGCATGCCGCGGCGCACCAGTCCGTGCGCCTCGTATACCGGCGCGCTGCGCGTTCCGGCGCGCCGCAGCAATCCCGAGGCGACCAACGCCTCCAATTCGCCCGCCGCGTCGGCGCCCGCGAGATCGACCGCGAGCGCCGTGGTGAGCTGCGGCGCGAACGCGGTGCGATGAAGCAGTTTGCGGCGCGTTTCCGGCATAGTCTGCAACAGCTTGTCGAGCAGGTGCTGGTGAATCTGCCCCACTATGACGCCTTCGGACGGCGAGCCTCTCTGGGCATCACGCAGGTACTCGCACGCCAGTACCAGCGCCGCAGCATGGCCCCCGGTGAGCGCGGCCAGCTCGCCACCGTCGGCGTTCGGGAGGCGCAGCGCCGTCGCCAGCGCCAGGCACTCCTGAGCGTCGAATGCGAGCTCGACATCGTTGCACAGCGCGAGGCGTCGCGAGGCGACGCAGTCGAAATAGGACGCCGGCGCCGAGGCCTCGGATACGAACAGCACTTCCAGCGTCGCGTCCGCGTTCGCCGCGAAGCGCGCCAGAGACGCGTGTCGCGCCGCGGCGGTCAGGCGATGCACGTCGTCGAACACCACCAGCGTCGGCGAACCGAGCGCCCGTTGCAGTGCGGCGACGAAGCGTTCGGCGTACGCCGGCTCGTCGACGTGGTTCTCGTCGGAAAATCGCGGCAGCGCGGCGCCGTCGGCGAGGGCATCCGCGGCGATCGCCGAAAAATGCGTGTAGAAGAACGCGGGGTCATCGTCGCGCGCGTCGATGCGATACCACAGCAGCAATTTCTGCGCGCTTCGTGCGTAGCTCGCAGCGAGGGTCGACTTGCCGCTGCCAGCCGGCGCTGATAACCATCGCGCGGGTGCGTTTACGCCGCGCAGCTTGGCGAGCAATGCCGTCCGCTCGACGATCCCCGTCGTCGACGGCGCGGACGTCTTGAACGCAATGACGGATCGGTCGCTCGGGCTCATCGGCATCTCGCGGGCGGATGTGCAGGCTACGACCGATCGCGTTGAAGCGTCAATCGGCGTATTCACATGGACATAGGACATGGGCATCAGGCACCGACGAAAAGCTCCCGGCGGGCGATCGCCTCGCGCTTGCGCAGAATCCGGAGGCTGATGCGGTCGCGATGCACGATGGCCAGGCTGATCGAGCCTTCGCACACCCGTTCCTGTTCGTCCTGCGCTTGCACGCGGAATCTCACTTCATCGCCGTTGCTGCGCTCGACCCAGCCGCTGACCCTGAGCATGGCGCCGGCGGCCACCGGAGCACAATGCCGGCAATCCACCGCCGTGCCGACGATCGTCTCGTCGGCAGGGTCGATGAAGCACTGCAGCTCGCGTATGCAGATTGATTCCAGCAGCGCGATCAGGTACGCCGTCGCCATCGCGTCGGCGGTGTCTCCGGCGCTCGCACACTCCGGGGGCAGCTCGACCATCGGCCGCGCCGGCTGCGTCCCCGGAATGGCATAGCGCTCGTCGAACACGATGCGGCTGATCGCGTCGTTGTGGCTCGTTTCGCGCGTCATCGCCGCACCAATTCGTCGTAGTAGCGCGGGTCGCGGTTGGAATCGCCCACGGTGATCCGCGCATCTTCGGCCGACTCGGCCCTCATCAAGGTCCCCGAGAACGACAGCGTCTCGGGAGCCGACGGGCTGACCACCTGCGTCGCGACGGCGGCATTCGCCATGGGCGCGTCGTGGCCGCTGTGGAACGAACGCGCCGCGAGCGCAAGCGCGCCAACGAACAGGGCGGCGACGATCGGAGCGCGGCGTGCTCGGCGACGGTCTTCCGGACTGTCGGGTTGCTTGTAGCGTGTCATGGTCTGTCTCCTCGATGCCCGGCATGGCGCCGGGTGAAGACAGATTGCGGGGGCCGCACCCACGGATTGCCCACGGGTTCGCCTTCTCGTCGCGAACCCTCCTTCCCCGAAAACCGCGGGCGGGGTGAGGGCCGACAGGCCTTTGGGAGTATGCGCTTACTCTGCTTTGGCCCCTACATCCTTGGCGATCTTCGACCACTTGCCGATCTCGGAGCGGATGAAACGCGCGAAGTCGTCGGGCGACCCACCGATGGGATCGAGGCCGCCACCGACGAGCTTTTCGCGCACGGCAGGCATCGCCATGACCCCGTTGAAGGCGTCATTGAGGCGTCTGACCACGTCAGCCGGGAGTCCGGGCGGACCCATCAGGCCCTGCCATGCCGTCGCCTCGAAACCGGCGACGCCCGCTTCGGCGATGGTCGGCAACTCCGGCGCATTGGATGAGCGCTTCGGCGAGGCCACCGCGAGCGCGCGCAGCTTGCCGGCCGTGACCTGCGGCATGAGGTTGGCCTGGTCGCCGATCGCGATCTGGATGCTTCCACCGAGCAGGTCGGTGACCATCGGCCCGCCGCCCTTGTACGGAACGTGCACGAAGTCGGTCCCCGTCTGCGCCTTGAACAGCTCCATCGACAGATGCGGCAGGCTTCCGCTACCCGCCGAGCCGTACGAAAGCTTGCCCGGATTCGCCTTGGTGTAGGCGATGAGCTCCGGTACCGTCTTGACCGGAACGCCGGGGTGGACGACGAGCACGTAGTTGACGTCGACGGTGCGAATGATCGGCGTGAAATCCTTCGCCGGGTCGTAAGGCATCTTCGGGTAGATGCCGACGTTGATCGCCAGCGACGCGATGTTGCCCAGCAAGAGTGTGTAGCCGTCGGGCGCGGCTTTCGCGACCAGCTCCGCGCCGATCATGCCGCTCGCGCCCGCCTTGTTGTCGATGATGATCGGCTGCCCGAGCGCTTCCGCCAGCTGCGCTTGCACGACCCGCGCATAGAAGTCGACCGCGCCGCCGGGCGGGAACGGAACGACGAGACGGATGGGCCGCGAGGGATACGGCTGGGCGACGACCTGCGTCGCCGCCAGCGTCGCGACCACGAGAACAAGCGCGACCTGCGCGAGCCTCGCAACGGTGCGGCGGACGGTGGGGTTCATGGCTTTGCTCGCTCACGGGTTTGCGCCGGTATAGGCTAGCGGCATTTTCGACTCCCCGCAAAAAAGTGCCCGAACGCATCGAACGCGTCGAATGCTGGGTGTTGCGCGCGCCTGTGGCCGAAGCGGTGGCGAACGCCTTCGGCGCGATGACCAACCGTCCCGCGTTGTTCATACGGGTGACGGCCGGCGACGGCGCATTCGGCTGGGGCGAGGTGTTCTGCAATTTTCCGCAAGTGGGCGCGGAGCATCGCGCGCGGCTGATCGAGAGCATCTTCGCTCCGTTGCTGATCGGCGCCCCAGACGATCCGCCAACGGTGCGCGCGTTGCTCGAGCGGCGCACACGGCAGATGGCGATCCAGTGCGGCGAGCCGGGCCCCTTTGCGCAGATCACGGGCGCGGTCGACCAGGCGCTGTGGGACATCACCGCACGCCGCGCCGGCGTTCCGCTGTGGAAGCTGCTCGGCGGCACGAATCGCGTTCGCGTGTACGCGAGCGGGATCGGTCCCGATCGCGTCGCCGAAGTCGCGCTCGCCAAGCGCGCCGAGGGGTTCCGCGCGTTCAAGCTGAAGGTAGGATTCGGCACCGTGCGCGATACCGCGAACCTCGCGTCGATGCGCGACGCCCTCGGCGACGACGCGGCGATCATGCTCGACGCCAACCAGGCGTGGTCGCCCGACGACGCGCTGCTACGCATCGCCGAGCTGGCTCGCTGGAATCCGCAATGGATCGAGGAGCCCCTCGCCGCCGATCAACCGCACCAAGCGTGGATCGCCCTAGCCAAGGCGAGCCCCATTCCTGTCGCGGCGGGCGAAAATCTTCGTGGGCTGCCCTCGTTCTTCGAAGCGATCGACCACGGCTATCTCGCCTTCGTGCAGCCCGACGTCGGCAAATGGGGCGGCATCAGCGGCGGGTTGGAAGTCGCGCGCCATGCCGCTTCGCACGGCGTGGCGTACTGCCCGCACTGGCTCGCCGGGGGCGTCGGGCTCGCGGCGTCGATGCATGCGCTTGCGGCATGCGGCGCACTCGACGGCTACGCCGAGATCGATGCGAATCCGAATCCGTTGCGCGAGGAGGTGTTTCGATTCGAGGTGGAGGAGGGGACTGTGCAGCTGCCACCGGCGCCGGGGCTGGGAGTCGAGCCGGATTTGAACGCGCTGCAGTCACTGGTGATCGATCATCGACGGCAGTGACTTCGAGTCCGACGTCAGCGGGAGCGCCGGTTGACGCACCGCGGCACGGGGTGAATACTTTTCCGCAAAGCAACACCGGCGGAGCGTCGAGGAGGCGATGAACATGGGCAATGAAGAAAGCGTCGTGCGACGTACGGCTTCGATGGAGCAGCGCGTCGACGCCCTCCAGGAAGCGTTCGACAAGCGCGGCATGAAGGCGAGCGAAGCCATCGACGAGCTCGGCCACCTCGCGCAGGAGGAGTGGATTCCGCAGAATGGAGCCCGCGTTGTGGCCAAGGCGTGGGTCGACCCGGCGTTTCGCAAGCGCCTTCTCAGCGACGGCCGCAACGCCGTCGCCGAGCTCGGGCTTTCGATGCCCAGGCATCACCGACATCTGGTCGTGCTGGAAAACACAACCACCGTGCAGAACGTCATCTGCTGCACGCTCTGCTCGTGTACCGCGTTCACGATCATCGGGCTTCCCCCGGACTGGTACAAGGATCTGGAATACCGCTCGCGTGTGGTTCGCGAATCGCGCAGCGTTCTCAAGGAGATGGGGTTGAACTTGTCGGCGGAGGTCGAGATTCGCGTCTGGGACACCACGGCCGATACGCGCTACATGGTCTTGCCCGAGCGGCCGCCTCACACCGTCGGCTGGACGGAAGAGAAGCTTGCCGGCATCGTTACGCGCGATGCCATGATCGGCGTCGCGCGCCTGTAGCGGAGGCGCGATCATGGACGGCATCCACGACACAGGCGGCAGGCAAGGGTTCGGCCCGGTTCGCTACACGCAGGACGCGACCGCGTTCCATGAGGACTGGGAACTGCGCGCCAATTCGCTTTATGCCTTCGCGGTACGGTGCGGCATTTTCAACATGGACGAATATCGCCACGCGATAGAGCGCATGGACCCTCGGCACTACCTTGCCGCCAGCTACTACGAGCGCTCGATCACCAGCCTGGCGACGCTTTGCGTCGAAAAGGGCGTGGTCAGTCGCGAAGAGCTGGAGCGACGGGCGCAAGGTACCTTTCCGCTCGCCGCGCCGAGCGCCCCGGGCCGCACCAACGTAGCCGCGCGCGAGCGCTTCCAACCTGGCGATCGCGTCCGGGTCAAACTCGACTTCGTCCCCGGCCACGTGCGCATGCCCGGCTACATCCGCGGCAAGACGGGCGTGGTGGTGAGCGAATCACCGGTCTATCCGTTTCCCGATGCGCACGCGCATGGCGTGGAGGCGCAGGACGAGCCGACGTACGACGTGCGCTTTCGCAGCGAGGAGCTGTGGCCGAATTCGGCGGACCCGGCGCTGGTGCATGTCGGCGTGTTCCAGAGCTACCTGGAGCGTGCAGTCTGACACCGATGCCGCCGTACGGCGGCTCCAGTCTCAGTCCAGCCAAACCTCAACGGAGCACCTCATGGCCATGTCTTCGCCCCCCGGCGGCCTCGGGTGGAACGCTTCCGACTTCGACCTGCCCGGCACCGACGGCCGTCGACATACCCGCGATGCGCTTCGCGGCCCGAACGGCTTGCTGGTCATGTTCATCTGCAACCACTGCCCGTACGTGAAGGCCGTGATCGACAAGATCATCCGCGACGCGACCGAGCTCGCCGGCCACGGCATCGGCTCGGTGGCCATTTCCAGCAACGACCCCGCCGACTATCCCGAGGACTCGTTCGACAATATGAAAGCGCTTGCCGCGCGCCTCCACTTTCCGTTTCCGTACCTGTGGGACGAGAGCCAGCAGGTGGCGCGCGACTACGGCGCCGTATGCACGCCCGATTTCTTCGGCTTCAATGCGGGATCGAGCCTGCAATACCGCGGCCGCATCGACGACGCCGGACGCTCGCCCAAACCCGACGCGCCGCGCGAGCTTTTCGATGCCATGGCCCAGGTCGCGCGCACCGGCCAGGGACCCGCGCGGCAAGCAGCGAGCATCGGCTGCTCGATCAAGTGGCGAATATGACGTTATCCCCGGACCGGCAGATCAGCGCGCGTGGACAGGCTGAGTCAGGAAGCGTTCCGCCGATGCCGGAAGCGCGGGTTCTTCAATACCCACGGCGGTCTTCTGTTGTCCTTCGAGCATCTGCCGGAGGGTCGCGATTTCGTTGGTGATGTTCTTCTGAAATTCCGGCCCGACCTGCTCGAGGAACGCCTGGTCCTTCGGCTTGGGCTTGCCCACGCGAATCTCGACGTGCGTGCCTCCGGCGCCTTCGGAGAACGCGTAGGTCATGAGCACCTTGGGAGCGCCGGGCATGGGCAGCAGCGTGGTCAGCGTCAAATAATCGAACGGACGCCAGTCGAGCACCTCTTCGATGATGGCGTGCGTGCCATGCATGCAGTGATTGACGGTGCCGACTCCGCGGCGGCCGTTTTTCGGCATTTCTCGTACCTCGTCGGCTCCGCGCCACTTCGGCCGCTGTCCGGGCGCGACGAAGTATTCCCACACGGTCGGGCGCGGGGCCGCGATGTCGAACTCGATCACCATGGCTGCCTTGTCGCGGGTCACTTCGTTTCGCTCGCTGTCGCTGTGCTTCTTCCATGCATCTTCGAGATCACGCACCCAGCACTCCAGGTTGCCAATGACATCGATCGCTTCCGGGTGCGCGACGAGACCTTGCGCGGATGGATCGATGCCAATTGCCCGGATGCAGGAGTCGGAATACAGCGCGTAGGCGTGGCCACCGAGGCGCTCGTTCACCGTGTTCTTCAGGAGGCGATGAACGACGATGACATCGCGACCGGCGAGCTCCTCGCGTCCAGCCATCTTATGCTTGACGAACTCTCCGTGGTGGCTGACAAACTTGAGGTCGAGCTTCTGCATCTCCCTGCACGCGCTGCATTCGCAGGATGTCGCCTGCTTGATGCTGCGCAACCGCTTGCGGAACGCGAAGTAGGCCGACTCGATCGCGTCCTGGAGCAGCGATCCGTCGATCTTGTCCGCGACGGCGTAGAAAAAGGCCGCGTCACCCTCGAACTTGGCGAGCCGGAACGGCGGCCGCAGGCACCTCACCAGCGTGTCCATCAAGTCGGCGATGATGTCGTGTGCATGGTCGAGCTCTACACCAGCGAGAAAGCTCGTGTAGCCGGAGATGTCGGCGATCACGAAACACGCGAACTCGTTTTTAGCAAGCATTCAGTGCCTCCCACGCGCCTTTGAGCCAGCGAAGAAGTACCTCGCCCAAACAATGTCGATAGCCGGCGTCGGTGCGACTATTGCTTGACGGCGCCTACCGTAAGGCCCGCCACCAAATAGCGCTGCAGCGCGATCACCAGCGCCAGCACGGGAACCAGTTGCACCGTCGCCGCAGCAAATATTACGCCCCATTGCACCCCCTCGACGGTGCCGAGCATCTCGCCGATGACGACAGGCGCGGTCCGCGCATTTCTTGTCGTAAAGATCATCGCGAACACGTATTCGTTCCATGCAAACACGACCACGAAAATAGACACTGCAATGATCCCGGGCACTACAAGCGGAAAAACGATCCGCCAAAGAATGGTAGGCAACCATGCACCGTCCACCGCCGCCGCTTCCTCCAATTCGATCGGAAGTTGCGCGACGAAGGTACGCATGATCCACGTTCCCAGGCTGACATAGAAGGCGGCGTAAAGCAGCACCAGCAGCACATGCGTGTCATTCATGCGCAACGCGTTGAGAATCGGGAATAGCGGCACCGTGACAATAATGGGCGGCAGCATTCGCGCCGCGAGCATGCCGAACGCGCTTGCGCTCAGCAGCGCGTTTCGATAGCGCGCGTAGACGTAGCCGGCCAGCGTGGACGCTAGCACGGTAAGAAACGTGGCGCCGAGCGTGACGATCGCACTGTTCGCGAGCGCGCGGAAAAACTCGGGTCGCGTGTCCCATAGTAGCTGGTAGTTCTCCAGCGTCGGTCGGAAAAACAATCTGGGCGGGACTTCAAAAATCTGACTGGGCTCTTTGAAGGACGACAGAACCACCAGGAGAATCGGCACGCTGGACCAGCCGAGCGCCAGGACGATGAGCGCCCAGCGCGTGGCCCGCTCGGCGATCGAACGCTTACGCATTGCGTCGGACTTCCCGATACATGCGTTGCAGGTAGGGGAGCGCGATGACGATCGACATCACGAGCATGAAGCATCCTGTCGCCGCGGCCATCCCGAACTGGTGGTACTTGAACATCTCGCGATACAGATAAATGGCGAGTACCTCGGAAAGACGCGCCGGCCCGCCCTCTGTGAGCAACCAGATCTCGGCGAAGGTCCGGATGGCAAAGATGTACCGGAACAATACCGCGAGCAGCACCGCCGGAAGGATAAGGCGCAGGACAATCAACGTGAACTGCTGCCACCGGGTGGCGCCATCGATTTCGGAGGCCTCCAACACTTCCCTGGGTACCGTGGTCAACGCCGAATAGAGGATCAGAAACGTGAATGGGAGGTGGTGCCAGATCGCGATGGTGGAAGCGAGCAGCAGCGTCTCGACGGGATTAGTACTCCAGTCGAGCTGACCGAGGCCGAGACTGCTGAGCAGATGCGAGACCATGCCCACATCGGGCTCGAACATGTAACGCCACATGACGATTCCGCTGCTTTCCGTGATGGCGTACGGTGCGAGGATGACGGCGATGATGAGAGCTTTACCGGGCAAGGGCGGCGACAGGAGTACGGCCAGACCCAGTCCGAGAAACAGCTCCGCGTAGACGATGCCGTTGACGATCAGGAACGTGTTCCAGAACGCACGCCAAAAAATAGGGTCGGAGAAGAGTTGGGCGTAGTTTGTCAGACCGACAAAGTTGGTGGCTTGCCCGTAGGTCGAGCTGTTGAAGCTCAGCCATCCCACATAGATCGCGGGAATGACGAGAAAAGCCGCCAGCAGCAGCAGCGTCGGCACCAGCATGAGGTAGTGCGGCAGACGGGCGGTGCGGCGGTCTCCGACTCGTCGCGCCCGTCCAGCCGTAGCCCCGACACTACCCGTACCGGCCGAAAGAGTGGCCAATCCCAAGTCTCGAAGGTGTCGGTCAGCTCGGCAATAACGGCAGCACGCGCTTCTTCACGTCATTCATCGCGGTCTGCGAATCCTTGGTGCCCAGCATCGCATTGCCCAGCTCCTCGATGAAAATGTCCATCGCCTTCGCGGAGTTGGGAAATCCGGGCACCACCAGTCGTGCAGTGCCGAGAGCCTGTTTCTCCGACGCGGCATACGGAATGAGCGCCCGGACCTTGCTGTCCTCATACGCGGACGGGCGCACCGGGCCATTACCGTTCAATGTTTCCGCAATCGTGCTCTCGGGCTCCGAAAGAACCTTGATCAGACTCCACGCTTTGTCCTTGTTGCGGCTGTTGCGTGGGATGGCCATCGCCCACACCGACGTTTTCGCTGGCGTCGCCTTGCCGTCGACTCCAAGAGGCAGCGCGACCACGGCAATCTTGCCGGGATACTTGCTCGCCTTGGGATCGTTGTAGTTGACGTAGCGATTGAACGGATTGTTGGTCATCGCAGCGCGACCCTGTTGCATGAACGTCGTCACGTCCTCAGTCTTGAGGTTCATCGAGTTTTTGGGAATGACACCCTTCTTGTAGAGATCGACCAGTGCCGTCACGCCGCGCACCGACGCGGGTTGATCGATGACGATCCTGTAGTCAGGCGTAATGAAGTCGCCGCCGTATCCGCGTATCCAGTCGACGACGGTCGCCGGGTCGTCGAAGTTCATGACGAGACCGTAGACCTGTACCCCGTCGGCGCGCTTGTACGTCAACTTCTCGGCCAGCGCGATGGCCTGCTCGATGGTCTTGGGCGGTTCGCCAATCCCCTTCTCGGCGAAAATTTCCGTGTTGTAGTGCAGCCCGTGCGTGGCGTGCCGAAACGGGATCGCGGTCAATTTGCCGTTGAACGTATGCGCTGCGAACATGCCCGCGGGGATCTCTGCGAATCCTGTGATCGGATCTTTCGCCTGCCAGGTCCGCAGGTCCTCGAAGAGTCCGGCAAATTGCGGCCCGGTGTAGCGATCGAGGATGAACACGATATCCACGTTGCCTTCTGCGAGGCTCGCTTCCTTGAAGGCCCTCTCATTGGCCGCCTCGACGCCGAAGGTGAGCCATTCGATTTCGACCCCTTGCTTGGCGCGCCACGCCGCGGTCACGTCGCCGCCGGGTCCTGTCGTTGCAGCGGCCTTGTGCACGGCATGACCCATAAGCGTGAGTCGATCCGCCGCGACAGCACGGCTCACCGTCAAGGGCCCTGTTATCGCCGCGGCGAGCGACGCCGACAATGCCTTCAAGATGGTTCTGCGGGATTGCACCGTTGTTCTCCTTGTGATTAGTCACGTGCCCACCCGTGGAACGGGTGTTACCGAACCGCTACTGCTTGCGACGTTGGCGTACGCTCAGATCCGGTGCGGCGAGCTCCTGGCGTTCGAGTACAAAATTGCGGGCCGCGGCGATGTGGTCTTCCATCGCACGGACAGCCTGCTCCGGGTCGCGCCGACGAATCGCGTCGAACACCGCGAGGTGTTCGTCATGGATGCGGCGTACGCGCTCGGGCGTATCCCGATCGCCAAATGCCTTGAGGTCGAGCTGCTCCGAACCGATGAAGTTCGGGATCATCTCGACGGTCTTGAGATAGAAAGGATTGTGGGTAGCCCGCGCCACCGCGCGATGAAAGTCGAAATTGAGGTCTGCCAACAAGTGATACATCGCGCTGTCCAGTGCAATTACCGCGCGGTCCAGCGTGCGGTCGATATCGGAAATGTCCGTGTCTTCCCGTCGCTCAGCAGCCATGGCGGCGGTCGCCGATTCCACCGTGATACGGAATTCGTACGAGCGGAGCAGATCGGAAACGGTCTTGATGGGCGGATAAGCGTGCCTGCCGGGCGGTTCGCCGCGTACGACAACATTGCCCGAGCCGCGCTGTGAACGAACAAATCCTTCATCCTTGAGCTTGCCGAGTGCGTCGCGAATCACCGGTCGCGAGACACCGAAACGCGTGCTGAGCGCGCCCTCTGGCGGCAGTTTGCATCCCTCGGGGAACTCTCCTCGGGCAATCAACCGGAAGAGTTGCGCGTACACGATGTCGCCCAGCCTGCGTGGACTGCGCTCATTCGCTGTTCGTGTGTCGACCCCTGGACGAACGGCCGCGGCGAGCTCAGACCGCGCCATGTCTACTGCGGCCGTTCACCGAGCGTCGTCAGCCGGTGCATCCTGCGGCGGCCCATTCCAGCGAAGGCGTCACGCCGATGCATCGTGGCCCGATTGTCCCAAATGATCAGGTCGCCGACTTGCCACTGCTGTGTCCAGACGTCTTCCGGCCGTGCCGCGGCTGCCCACAGCACATCCAGCATTTCCTCGCTCCGGGCAAGCGTCAGCCCCGGAACGTAAGCGCCGAAGCGACGACCGAGGTACAGCGCCTTGCGTCCTGATTCGGGATGCGTCCGCACGATCGGATGCTGCGGGCCCGGCAGTTCGCGCGGATCTTGCGTCTCGATGCCACGATATCCGGGCCGCGGAAAGCCCTGCGCCGTGTGGCTCTCTTGATGCTTGATCTTGAGAGTCGCAATGCGGCGCTTCGTCGCATCGTCAAGCCGGTTGTAGGCCTCGTACATGTTGGCGAAGCTGGTGTTGCCGCCGCCCGCAGGCACCTCTCGCGCCAAAAGGAAAGTGTATCCGGACGGTCTCTCTACAAAACCCTGGTCAGTGTGCCAGTTCAGCTCGCCGTCCCCATGATCTCCGACCGGCTGGCCATCTTCCGTCACGTTCGAAACGACGGTCATCTTGGGTGAGTCGGGGACGTACACCTTGCGCGAGCGGCTGAATTCGGGCGAGCCTTCCAACTCGCCGAATCGCTCAGCGAATCGGGTAAAGGCGACGTCGTCGAGCGTGCACCCGCGCAGGCGCACCACAAGATGGTCGCGCAGTGCGTGGCTGACAAGGTCGATGCCGGTCGAGGATGCCGTCGCGAGGTCGACCCCTGCTATGTCCGCGCCAAGCGCCGCGCTCGTCGGACGAATTTGCGCGTCTGCGAGCACCATTTCGGCCATTGGATCCTCTACTCGGTTTTACGTGAACATATGCGTTTGACTTGCATTTGTCAACGTTGTAAATCTATGCATGCCTACTCTGGTGCGCTCCAACCCACCTATGGAGATAGGGCCCCCCAAGGGACGGAGCTTTCCTTACATTGTTGTTCATATAGACAGGCCGCGCGTGACGGCTCTCGCGCCTACCACTGCCTTCCCGGACTGAACCCTGCTACCTATTCGACCGTAACGCTTTTCGCCAGATTCCTTGGCTTGTCGACATCGGTCTTGCGCATCACCGCGGTGTGATATGCAAGCAGCTGCATCGGAATCGTGTGCACGATGGGGGAAAGAAGCCCCGCGTGCTCAGGCAGGCGCAGCACGTGGATGCCTTCGCTCGCTTCGATATGGCTGTCGGCATCGGCGACGACGTAGAGCTCGCCACCACGCGCGCGCACTTCCTGCAGGTTGGACTTGAGCTTCTCGATCAGCATATCGTTGGGCGCGATCGCGACCACCGGCATGTCGCGATCGACCAGCGCCAGCGGGCCGTGCTTGAGCTCGCCCGCGGGGTACGCCTCGGCATGGATGTACGAGATTTCCTTGAGCTTGAGCGCTCCTTCGAGCGCGATCGGATAGTGCAGGCCGCGGCCGACGAAAAGCGCGTGCTCTTTTTTCGCGAAGCGCTGCGCCCACGCGATGATCGCGGGCTCGAGCGCGAGCACCGACTGGATTGCAAGCGGCAGGTGGCGCAGCGCCGCGAGCCACTTCGTCTCCTCCCCGGCCGATAGCCGGCCGCGCAGCTTGGCAAGCGTCAGCGTCAGCAGGAACTGCGCGGTGAGCTGCGTGGTGAACGCCTTGGTCGAGGCGACGCCGATCTCGACGCCCGCACGCGTCAGATACGAGAGCGCCGTCTCGCGAACCATCGAGCTGGTGGCGACGTTGCAGATCGAGAGCGTGTGGCGATGCCCCAGCGATCGGGCGTGCTTGAGCGCGGCCAGCGTGTCGGCGGTCTCGCCCGATTGCGATATCACTACCACGAGCGCATCGGGATTGGGCACGCTGTCGCGATAGCGGTACTCGCTGGCGATCTCCGCCTGCGCGGGAATGCCTGCTACGCCTTCGAGCCACAGGCGGCCGACCAGCCCCGAGTAGTAGCTCGTGCCGCAGGCAATCAGATGCACCGCGCGCACCTTCGACAGGATTTCGGCGGCGCCTTCGCCGAAGAGCTCCGGCGCGATGCCGCCGACCGACTCCAGCGTGTCGGCGACCGCGCGCGGCTGCTCGAAGATTTCCTTTTGCATGAAGTGGCGGTACGGTCCCAGCTCGACCGCGTCGCCCGATGCGGGAACCGTCACGACCGGGCGCCACACGCGCGCCCCGCTCGCGTCGTACACCGCAAAGGCTTCGCGCGTGACGTCGGCAACATCGCCTTCTTCAAGATACGCGACGCGCTGCGTGACCGGCGAGAGCGCGCTCGCGTCGGACGCCAGGAAGTGATCGTGCTCGCCGATGCCCACCAGCAGGGGACTGCCGCTGCGCGCGCCGACGATGCGCCCGGGCTCGCGCGCCGAGATGGCAGCGATCGCGTACGCGCCCTTGAATTCGGCGACGGTGGCGCGCACTGCAGCGAGCAGGTCGCCCTGGTAGTGCGCGTGGATCAGATGCGCGATGACCTCGCTGTCGGTCTGGGTCACGAACTGGTAGCCCTGCCGGGAAAGCCGCTCGCGCAACGGCTCGAAGTTCTCGATGATGCCGTTGTGCACCACCGCGATGTCGTCGCCCGAGACGTGCGGATGCGCGTTCACCGACGTCGGCGCGCCGTGAGTCGCCCAGCGTGTGTGCGAGATCCCGGTCGTTCCCGACAGATTCGCGGCGCTTGCCTGCGCGGCGAGATCGGCGACGCGCGCCGTGCTCACGAGCCGATGCAGCCCGCCATTGATGACGGCGAGGCCCGTCGAATCGTAACCGCGATACTCGAGCCGCCGCACACCCTCGATCAGCGTCGGCACCACATTCCCGCGCGCAACCGCGCCCACGATCCCGCACATGGCTATCCCTTCTTCGGTGCCCGCGTCGGCCTTTGCCAGCCGTCGCGCACCACTTGCGTCTTTTCGTTGAAGACCAACGACGCGCCCGCGGCCACATCCTTCCAGACCGTGGTGCCCGCGCCGATGGTCGCGCCGCGGCCGATGGTCACCGGTGCGACGAGCTGCGTGTCGGAGCCGATGTGGACATCGTCCTCGATGACGGTGCGGTGCTTCGCCGCGCCGTCGTAGTTGCAGGTGATGGTGCCGGCGCCGATGTTTACGCGCGCGCCGACGGTGGTGTCGCCGACATAGCTCAGGTGATTGGCCTTGCTGCCCACGCCGATCGTGCTCGCCTTCACTTCCACGAAGTTGCCGACGTGCGCCTCGTCGGCGAGTGCGCTGCCCGGCCGGATGCGCGCGTACGGTCCCACCCGGCAATGCGCGCCGATCGCCGCGCCTTGGATGTGCGAGAACGGAGCGACCATGGTATGCGCGCCTATCGACACGTTGCTCAGAACGCAGTGCGCGCCGATCGCCGCATCGTCGCCCAGCGTCACCGAGCCTTCGAAAATACAGCCGACATCGATCGAGACATCGCGTCCGCACTCCAGCACGCCGCGAACATCGATGCGCGAAGGATCGGCGAGCGCCACACCGGCGTCGAGCAGCGCGTCGGCGAGCTCCCGCTGATAGAGGCGTTCGACCGTGGCGAGATCGCGCTGGCTATTCACGCCCAGCGTTTCGAGCATGCTGCCCGCGCGCGTAGTTTGGACCGCGACGCCTTCCTGCACCGCCAGCGCCACCGCGTCGGTGAGGTAGAACTCCCCACCGGCATTGCGTTTGTCGATGCGGGCGCTCCAGCGCGCGAACGCGCCCGTCGGCGCAGCCATCACGCCGGTGTTGATCTCGCGGATCGATAGCTGCTCCGCGTTGGCGTCCTTGTGCTCGACGACAGACGTGACCTTCTTATCGGCATCGCGGACGATGCGGCCGTAGCCCGACGGATCGTCTAGCTCGATGGTGAGCAGCGACAGCGCGCCGTCCTGCGCGCGGGCGACGACATCGTGCAGCGTCTTTGCCCTGGCCAGCGGATCGGCACCGTAGAGCACCAGCGTCACGCCGTCTGCCGGGAGCTGGCGCAGCGCGCAGCGCAGCGCGTCGGCGGTGCCCGCGGCAGGGTCCTGCAACGCCCACGTCAGGCCGGGATCGGGGAACGCCGCGCGCAACGCATCGCCCTCGCGTCCGTGTACGACGCATATCGCACGCGGCGAGAGAGCCCGGGCCGTGTGGATGACGTGCGCAAGCAGCGGACGTCCGGCAAGCGCGTGCATGACCTTCGGTCGCGCCGAACGCATGCGCTTGCCGTCACCGGCAGCGAGTATCGCGATTTGCAGGGGCTTTGCCATGGGACAGGAATTATCGCATTTTTCCTCTGCCAGCCCCGTCGCACCTGCCGCGTGTTGTGTACAAGTCGCGATCGGCCACGGGCATGCTGTGTTGTATGCGAAAATGCCCGCCGAAGCCGACGTCGCGAGTCCCAAGGCGCGCGGCCGACCCTACGGAGGAACCATGCTCAAGTCATTCGTTCCGGCGCTCGCCGGAGTCCTGCTGACGATGTTCGCGTCCGGCGCATTCGCCGCCGACGCCTGCAAGAACCGCGGCGAGCTCGACACCATGTATTGCGACGACAACAACGACATGGTCGCCGACGCGCCGGCGGACTCGAAGAAGTGGAAAAACCCGTCGACGATCGTGTTCACCTACACGCCGGTGGAGGACCCCGCGGTCTACGAGAACATCTTCAAGCCGTTCACCACACACCTGGCCAAGTGCCTCGACAAGAAGGTCGTCTTCTACCAGGTGCAATCCAACGCCGCCGAGATCGAGGCCATGCGCTCGGGACGCCTGCACGTGGCAGGATTTTCCACCGGACCTACCGCGTTCGCGGTCAACCTCGCCGGCGCGGTGCCCTTCGCGGTCAAGGGCAACGCCAAGGAATTCCAGGGCTACAACCTGATTGTCATCGTCAAGGCCAACTCCCCGTATCAAAAGCTCTCCGACTTGAAGGGAAAGAAGGTCGCACACACGTCGCCCTCGTCGAATTCCGGCCACATGGCGCCTATCGCATTGTTTCCCGGGCAGGGTCTGACGCCGGACAAGGACTACAAGATCATCTTCTCAGGCAAGCACGACCAATCGGTGATGGGCGTCAATTCCGGCGACTACGACGCGGGCGCGGTGGCTTCCGATGTGTTCCATCGGATGGCCGAGCGCGGGCAGGTCAAGGAGTCGGACTTCCGCATCATCTATCGCAGCCAGAAATTCCCGACCTCGTCGTTCGCCTATGCGCACGACCTCGCGCCGCCGCTGGTCGACAAGATGCTCGGTTGCTTCTACGACTATCGCTTCCCGCCGGAAATGCAAAAGGCTTTCGACGGCGCCGACCGCTTTTTCCCGATCAACTACAAGACTTCATGGCTGGTCGTGCGCGACGTGGCCAAAGGTTCGGGCGGTGGCTTCGACAAGGCGACCTACGAGAAGGAATCCGCGCGCGAAGCTGCCGAAGCCGCGAAGAAGAAGTGACGCTCAGTGGCCTATAGCGCGTGCTCTCGCTCAAGCGCCTTTGCAAGTCGTACGAGGCCGGCAAGCCGGTCCTTTTCGACATCGATCTCGACGTCGCAGCGCGCGGTATCACCGCCATCATCGGGGCTTCGGGTACCGGCAAGAGCACGCTGATCCGCTGCATCAATCGCCTGGTCGAGCCCACCTCGGGCTCGATCGAGCTCGAAGGCAGCGACCTGGTCAAGCTGCCGCGCCCGGCACTGCGTCGCGCGCGACGGCGCATCGGCATGGTTTTCCAGGAATACAACCTGGTCGAGCGCCTGACGGTGATGGAGAACCTGCTCTCGGGCCGTCTGGGCTACGTCTCGGCATGGAAGGCATGGCGGCGCAAGTTCACGGCGGAGGACATCGCGCGGGCCTTCGAGCTGCTCGACGTCGTCGGCTTGTCGGGCTTCGCAACGCAGCGCGCTGATTCGCTCTCGGGCGGCCAGCGCCAGCGCGTCGGCATCGCGCGCGCTGTGATGCAGCAGCCTTCGATCCTGCTCGCCGACGAGCCCACGTCGTCGCTCGACCCCAAGACCTCGGTGGAGATCATGCAGCTCCTCACCGACATCGCCCGCCAGCGCGGCATCCCGGTGGTGATCAACATGCACGACGTCGAGCTGGCGAAGCGCTTCGCCGACCGCATCGTCGGCATGTCCGGCGGGCGCATTGTGTTCGACGGCGCGCCCGGGGATCTGTCCGACGACCAACTGAAACGAATCTACGGCGGCGAGGACTGGCTGCACGCCTGACGCGATGAGCACCGCCGCGGCGCAGAACCCATTCAAGTCCAGCGCCTGGTCGCGGCTGTGGTGGCTGCTGCTCGCAGTCTACGTGGTGTACGCATCCTTGCAGATGGATGCGACGTGGGGTCGCGTGGCCACGGGGCTGAACAACACGGCGCACTTCCTCGGCCGCATGTTCCCGCCCAACTTCACGCGCTGGGAGCTCCTGGTCAAGGGCCTGCAGGAAAGCCTCGAGATCGCGGTGCTCGCCTCCGCGCTGGGCATCGCGCTGGCGTTGCCGATCGGACTGCTTTCCGCGCGCAACCTGATGCCGCCGTGGATAAGTTGGCCCGCGCGATTCCTGATCGTCGCGGCGCGATCGTTCCACCCGGTGATCGTGGCGATCGTCTTCGTGAAGGCGGTCGGCTTCGGCGCGCTCGCCGGAATCCTGGCACTGACCGTGGCGTCGATCGGATTCATCGGCAAGCTCTTCGCCGAGGCGATCGAGGAAATCTCGCTCAAGCAGGTCGAGGCCGTGCGCGCCACCGGCGCGCCTTTCATGAGCGTCATCGGATTCGGCGTGCTGCCGCAGGTCTTCGCGCGCTTCATCGGCTTCTGCACCTATCAGCTCGATTCGAACCTGCGCAACTCGACCATGGTCGGGATCGTCGGCGCCGGCGGCATCGGCGGAACGCTGTTCGCGGCCTTCCAGAGATTCGACTACGACTACGTCTGCGCGATCCTCATCTCGATCATCGGCCTCATCATGCTGGGCGAGCTGCTCGCGATGGTGGTGCGCGCGATCTTCATCGAAGGACGCTCCTTCGCCGACATGTGGCGGCAGCGCACGGGCGCGCTGACGACGCGCCGCGACAGGCTCGTTGAGGACGACTGAGGGACGTCTGTTAGGGATGACTCAGTGACGACCGAGACGCTGGCCCCGGGAGAGTGGCGCCGATTCACCCCGGCGCTGCGCCTGACGCGCTTCGTCGTGTATCTCGCGATCGTCGCCGCGATCGTCGTATCGGTGCGCAGCGTCGAAGTCATTCCCGAGTTCCTCGCCGACGCGCCCGAGCAGATGGCGGACCTGTTCGGGCGCATGTGGCCCATCGACGCGCAATATTACCCGCAGAGCGTGCACGCCGCGCTGATGGAGACGATTCACATCGCTTCGCTGGGCACGCTTCTGGCGCTGTTGCTGGCGCTGCCCGTCGGTATCCTCGCCGCGCACAACCTGTGCCCGTACACCTCCATCAATCTGTTCGCGAAGTTGATCCTGGTGTCGTCGCGGTCGGTGAATTCGCTGGTGTGGGCTCTGCTGTTCGTCGGGATCTTCGGCCCGGGCGCGCTCGCGGGAACGCTCGCCATCGCGTTTCGCTCGATCGGATTCGTCGGCAAGCTCTTTGGCGAAGCGCTCGAGGAGTCGCGGCGCGGCCCCATCGAGGCGCTCGAGGCAGCGGGCGCACCGTGGGTCTCGCGGCTGACCTTCGGCTATTGGCCGCAGGTCGCTCCGGCGTTCTGGTCGATCGCGCTCTTCCGCTGGGACATCAACGTGCGCGAATCGGCGGTGCTGGGACTCGTCGGCGCCGGAGGCATCGGCATGATCCTCGATTCGGCGATGAACCTGTTCCAGTGGAATCGAGTCGCGACCATCCTGGTTGCCATCTTCGCGGTCGTCATACTCGCGGAGGTGGTCGTCACGCTGGTGCGGCGTCGTGTCTTGTAAAGTGAGTCGTAAAGTGGGTTGCAAACTGAGTTGCAAGCTGCGCTGTAAACTGCGCAGATGACCGTCATCACCGTGTTCAACCAGAAAGGCGGCGTTGGCAAGACCACGACCGCGCTCAACCTTCTGGCCGGCATCGCGCAACGCAAGCAACGCCCGCTGGGCATCGACCTCGATCCGCAGGCGCATCTGTCGAGCATATTCGGCACGCATCCCAAGCTCGCCGACGATTCCGTGTATTCGTTTTTTGTGCGCCAGCGCCCCATGTCGGAGGTCGCACAGATCACGGCCAGCGGCGTCATCCTGTGCCCGGGGCATCTGGAGCTGACCAAGCTCGACACGCTGCTCGGCAAGGGCGTCAACGTCGTGACCCGGTTGCGAACGGCGTTGCACGCGAAAGATGCGATGCCCGGACACGTGGTCATCGACTGCTGTCCGCTGCTCGGGGTGCTTTCGCTGAACGCAATTTTCGCGTGCGACGTCGTGGTGATACCGGTGTCGGCGGACTACCTGGCTTTCCAGGGAGCGCAGCAGGTGGAACGAAGCCTCAACGCGCTAGAACCCGTCTTCAAGCACAGGCTGCGGCGGCGCTACCTGCTCACGCGCTTCGATGCGCGGCGCAAGATGAGCTCGGAAGTCGCCGACCTGATGGCGATGGCGTTTCGACCGGACGAGATCTGTGCCACGCGGATCGCGGAAAACGTCAGCCTGGCGGAGAGTCCGGCGCGGCAACTCGACATTTTCAGGCACGCACCACAGAGCCGCGGCGCGCGGGACTACCAGGCGCTGGTCGAGGAGCTAGTGGAGGCCGGGCTTGTTTCGTAGCATCGAGCGCGCCACCGCGGGGATGGTGACCGGATCGTTGCTGATCATGCCGATCACGCCTTCCAGATCGAGCGGATCGCTGCGGCGGACGACCTCGGAGTGGCACGCGATGACTTCGCAGTGGCGATACATCTGCCGCAGGCGCCTTTCCGCTTCCTCGCGGCTGGACGCCATGATGCAGATGTTGTCCACGCGCTGGCCGCTGCGTGTCCTGATGTTGAATCCGTACCGGGTCATCGCGATTGGTCTCCCCCAAGCCCCCGCTTGAGTCACGCGCTCCAAAGCATCATTTCGAGGCGCTTCAGAAGCTTAAGCGAAGGGATTGCAATGATAGCTTAGCTTCCGCATGCAAATACCGTACCCCGCAGGGGCGTCGGGAGACGACCGCGCCTTGACATGCAGGCTGCAGATACGGTACGTACAGAAGTTCTGGTCGAGCTCTATCCAGGGTGCGGTCAGTCGCAAGAGTGAATGCACACTGTCGCCACTGGGAGCTGTAAAACACGGCGAACGATCCTGCGCCGCCGTCAACAATGGCGATGCCGTCCAACGTCAGTACTGGCTTGTACGCGCTGCCCCATTGACGGACACAGACCTCCACGACCCCGCGCGATGCACCCGAATGCCTTCGCCGTGCCATGCCGGCGTGCGGCCAATCACGTCATAATCCCCGCATCCACTACCCGGAGGCGTGACGATGTTCTGTGCTCAATGTGGCCAGCGCGTGGGCGAGGGCTCGAAGTTCTGCAACAACTGCGGCGCCGCGGTCGTCGCCGGGCCGCCTTCGATGCCGGCGACTCCGGCGTCGGTGATGCCCCCGACGGCTCCCGTCTCGCCGCCGCTTTCTGCGCACGTCCCGCCGGCCGCTGTACCGCCCAGCGCTTCCGCCGCTGCACCCCACGTTGCTTTCACCGCCGCGCCGCAGGCTCCTCCGGCCGCTGCGGCGGCGCCTCCGATGGCGGCAGCCGCAACGCCGCCATTGCCGCCGTTGCCTCCGCGACCGAGTGCCGCACCGGCGGGACCGTCGTTTCCACCCCCGGGATCGGGTGGCTCCGCCGCGGCGGGCGCGATCCCTCCTTCGTTCAACGCGGGGCAGGCAGGCGACATGGCTCGCGGGATCATTGCGCGCGTCAAGAACATCATCCTGTCTCCGTCGACCGAATGGCCGGTCATCGCGGCGGAGCCTTCCTCGACGAGCGCGATCTACTTGCGCTACGTCGCGCCGCTGGTGGCGATCGGTGTCATCG
Source organism: Betaproteobacteria bacterium (assembly GCA_040005035.1). GTDB lineage: Bacteria > Pseudomonadota > Gammaproteobacteria > Burkholderiales > Casimicrobiaceae > PALSA-1003. The sequence goes on from JBDTZQ010000003.1 coordinate 41,656, forward strand.
CCACGTTCATCGGCCACACGCTGGTGGGCACCTCCGCCGGGCCGCTCGGGATGATCCGCGTCGGCGTATTCGCCGGCCTAGCGCACGCCATCCTGATGTTCGGACTTTCGTTTGTTCAGGTGTTCCTTATCGCCTGGCTGGTCGACGTGCTCGCGCCGACCTTCGGCGGTCAGCGCGACTCGCTCGCTGCGCTCAAGGTGACGGCCTACAGCTTCACGCCGGGATGGGTAGCCGCCGTGCTCAACGTCATCCCGATGCTCGGACTGCTCGGCATCCTCGCGGCGCTGTACGGCCTCTACCTGCTCTACCTCGGATTGCCGGTGCTGATGCGTTCTCCGAAGGAAAAATCGCTCGGTTACACGGTCGTGCTGGTCATTTGCGCGGTCGTGCTCTCGGTCGTGGTAACGATGCTCAGCACGTGCGTCATCGCAGGCATGGGCGTCGTGGGCATGGGCGCATTGAGCCGCAATGGGGGCGTGAGCGACGCCGTCACAAGCAAGGCGGACAGCTCGGCGGTGCTCGCCAACGTCTTCGGCGCCAAGACCGACGCCGAACGCGAGCGCGTGACGCAGGCGATGAAGTCGCTGGAAAAGATGGGAGACGCCGACAAGGCGAATCCGCCGGCCGCCGCAGCCAGTACCGCCGCGGCCATGAACGCGGTCGGCCAGATCATGACCGGCGGGAAGGACATCCAGCCCGTCGACTTCCACGAGCTCAGGGCCATGTTGCCGGCGTCGCTGCCCGGCATGCAGCGCACCGAGGCGACCGGCCAAAGCGGCGAAGCCATGGGTGTCAAGGGCTCGAGCGCGATGGCGCGCTATAGCGACGGCGCAAAGGCGCGCATTCGCATCGAGATCGTCGACCTGGGTTCGATGTCGGGCCTGGCAGCGATGGCGGGCAAGTTCGACCCGAACATGGAAAAGGAAACCGCGACTGGCTACGAGCGCACCAGGCGCGTCGACGGGCAGCTCGTGCACGAGCGCTACGATCGGGGCGCCAAGAGCGGCGAGGTCGGCGTGCTGGTGGCCAGCCGTTTCAACGTCACGGTCGAGGGCTCGGGTGTGGATGCGGCCGCGCTGACCAACGCGCTCAAATCGATCGACCTGTCCAGCATCGCGGCGATGACCACCGCGAAGAAATAGCGTCCGGCGCGATCTAGCCGCGCGCTTCCACCAGCCGGTCCGCGACTTCCACGAATCCCGCGCCCGATTCACCTCGTGTAACGAATTTCGGCGGCGTCGCGATGCGATCGCCGAACGCGCCGACGTTGGCAACGCCGATCGAGTAGGGAAAATACTCGAACATCGGCGCGTCGTTCGGCGAATCGCCGACGAACATAAAACGATGGCGCGCGGCGTCGAGATCGATGCCGAACTCCTCCGCGAGCAGCCGCCGCGTCATCCCGAGCTTGTCGTACGCGCCGAACCAGCCGTTGACGTGGATCGACGACACCTTGGCAGTGAGCCCCTCCGCGCGCATCAGCGCCACGATGCGCTCGACGTCGGACGCGGGCAGCAAGGCCACGTCTTCGCAATAGTCGATCGCCAGGTCGCTTTCGCGGTAGCGCTGGTCGGAGGCGAGTGCGCAGCCCGGGATCTCGCGCACGATGCGCTCGCCGATCGCGGCGAGGCGGCCGCGGTTGCGCTCGCGCTCCGCTACGTCGAGGAAGTGGCGCACCCGAAGCTTGCGCGCGACGGCGTCGTGCCGCATGTAGAGCGCGCCGTTTTCTCCGACCACCGCCGACACCGGCCACAGGCGCGCGATGTGATCGCACCAGCCGGCAGGGCGGCCCGTTACGGGAATCACCAGCAGGCCGACGTTGCGCAGACGCTGCATCGCGACGTAGGCCTGCGCGGTCAGCGCTCCACGCGTGGTGAGCGTGTCGTCGATGTCGGTGAAGACACCCTGCATCGCGGCAAGCGCTGAAGCGGGCAGGGCATCGAGCGGCAACATCGCCGCTCGCGTACCGGCCGCACTCATGGCCTCCCCCCGAAGCGGCGCTGCACGTCGCCTCCCCCCAGGGGGCGAGCGCCTTGGGGCGGCCCCCCGGCGCTCACCGGGCGCGCTCGCGCATGTAGAGGGCGACCGCTTCGCGCTGCCCCGCGTCGAGATGAAGCCCGCACTTGGTGCGCCGCCACAGCAGGTCTTCGCCGTCGTGCGCCCATTCCTCGCGTATGCAATAGTCGATCTCGGCGGCGTAGAGCGTGTGGCCGAAATGCGTGCCCAGGTCGGCGACGCTGCGCGCCTCGCCGAGCACGCGCGGCGTGCGCGTTCCGTGGCGGTGCAGCAATGCCTCGAGCAGCGCTGCGGGCATCCCGGCATAGCGCGACGAGAGCTCGCGGCCGTAGTCGGCGATTCCCGACGCCATGTCTCCGCCGGGCAGCGCGACGCCGCGCGTCCACGCCGGACGCATCCCGGCGAAGTAGGGTGCGAGCTCGGCGAGCGCCGATTCGGCGAGGCGGCGGTACGTCGTGATCTTCCCGCCGAAGATCGACAAGAGCGGTGCCCGTCCGTTGTCCGTCTCGAGCTTGAGCACGTAGTCGCGCGTGACCGCCGAGGGATCCGACGCGCCGTCGTCGTAGAGCGGGCGAACGCCGCTGTACGACCACACGACGTCCGCCGGCGCGACCGGATGCTCGAGATAGGCGCCGGCGATCGCGCACAGGTAGTCGACTTCCTCGGCGCTGATGCGCGGGTGCTCGTACTCGTCGACCGCGATGTCGGTGGTGCCGATCAGCGAGAATTTGTCTTGATAGGGAATGATGAAGACGATGCGCTGGTCGGCGTTCTGCAGGATGTACGCGTGCTTGCGCGGATGCACGCGCGCGACGACGATGTGGCTGCCTTTGACGTGGCGCACGCGCTCCTTGCCGCGCGTAGCTCCGGCCTCGTCGTGCACGCGCGCCACCCACGGGCCCGCGGCATTGACGAGCGCGCGCCCACGCAGCGTGCCGCGCTCGCCGGAGGGGCCGCGAAATTCTATATCCCAGGCGCCCTCGACGCGCCGCGCGGCGAGCATCTCGGTGCGCGTTCGAATGTCGGCGCCGCGCTCGCGCGCGTCGATCGCGTTGACCACCACCAGGCGGGCGTCGTCGACGCGCGCATCGGAGTACACGAAGCCGGTGCGGAATTGGGCCTTGAGTCCCGCGCCCCATCCGTCGGGGGTCAGCTTCACCTTGAACGAAGCGGGCAGCGTGCGACGCCCCCCGAGATGGTCGTACAGGAAAAGGCCCGCGCGGATCATCCACGCGGGGCGCAGATGCGGTTCGTGGGGAAGGACGAACTGCAGCGGCGCGATGATGTGCGGCGCCGCCGCCAGCAGCACTTCGCGCTCGGCCAGTGATTCGGCGACCAGGCGAAACTCGTAATATTCGAGGTAGCGCAACCCGCCGTGGATGAGCTTGGTGCTCCACGACGAGGTGTGCGCCGCGAGGTCGTCCTTCTCGAGCAGCACTACGCGCAGTCCGCGTCCGGCGGCGTCTCGCGCGATTCCCGCGCCGTTGATACCGCCGCCGACGATGGCGAGGTCGAACGGTAGTGGCGCGGAGTCGGTCATGCGTCGGGAAGCGAACAAGGATCATTCTACCGCAGCGCGTATGCGGCCCGGCAGCGTCGCCGTGCTCGGCGGCGCTCGCTTTGCGCTACCATCGGCCCTCGTACAAAGGACACGACGACATGAACATCGCCCCCGAAATCGCCGCGCTGCTGCCCGACATGAAGTCGTGGCGCCATCACCTGCATGCGCATCCCGAGACCGCCTTCGAGGAAACCGAGACCAGCGCCTTCGTCGCCGACAAGCTTCGATCCTTCGGGCTGGAAGTGCACACCGGGCTCGCCAGGACCGGCGTCGTCGGCGTGCTGCGCGGGAATGGAAACGCCGATGCGATCGGGCTGCGCGCCGACCTTGACGCGCTCCACGTGCTCGAGCGCTCCGGCGTGCCGCACACCTCGCGTCACGAGGGCAGGATGCACGCCTGCGGTCACGACGGGCACACGACGATGCTCCTCGGCGCGGCCGCGGCGCTGGCTCGCAAGAAGAGCATCAACGGCACCGTCTACTTCATTTTCCAGCCCGCGGAGGAGAACGAGGGCGGCGGCCGCGTCATGGTGGAGGAGGGCATGTTCGACCGCTTTCCCATGCGCGCGGTGTACGGCATGCACAACTGGCCGCGCAAGCCGCTCGGCACCTTTGCCACGCGCACCGGTCCGTTGATGGGCGCCTACGACATCTTCGAGATCATCGTCACCGGCAAGGGTGCGCACGCGGCGATGCCGTACACGGGCAAGGATCCGATGCTGTTCGCCGCGCACGCGATCAATGCGCTGCAGACCATCATCTCGCGCAATATCCATCCGCTCGACGCCGGCGTGGTCAGCGTCACGCAGGTGCACGGCGGCGATACCTGGAACGTCATCTCGCAGGAAGTCGTGCTGCGCGGGACGGTGCGCACTTTTAAGCGCGAAGTGCAGGACCTTATCGAGGCGCGCATGAAAAAGATCGTCGACGGCGTCGCGGCGACGTTCGAGATGTCGGCGACGCTGCGCTACGAGCGCCGTTACCCGGCGACGGTCAATTCGCCCGCAGAGACGCAGCACGCACTCGCGGCGGCGAGCGCGGTGGTCGGCGCGGAGTATGTCGACACCGACCCGATGCCCGAAATGGGCAGCGAGGACTTCGCATTCATGCTCGAGAAAAAACCCGGCTGCTATGTCTGGCTCGGCGCCGGCAACGATGCCGACACGCCCAACATCCACAGCCCGTTCTACGATTTCAACGACGCCGCGTTGCCGATCGGGGCGAGCTACTGGGTAACGCTGGCCGAGCAGCAGCTCGGAACGCACCGCTGATCCGCGCCAAAGGATCGACGTGGCGCCGGCGGCGCCGAGCCTGGCTACTGATCAGGTCTTGCGCCTGCGCATGTGCCGGATGGCCGCCAGTTGCGCCATCGCGCCGGCGAGCTCGCTTTCGGCGCGCGCGATCTCTTCCTTCGACGTCTTGTTCTGCATCGCCTCTTCGGCGTTGCGCTTTGCCTCGAGCGCCTTGGCTTCGTCGAGGTCCTTGGCGCGGATCGCCGTGTCGGACAGCACCGTAACCACGTCGGGCTGCACTTCGAGGAACCCGCCCTGCACGAAAACGATTTCCTCCTCGGTACGCCCCGGCACCTTGATGCGAACCTGCCCCGGCTTGATCTGCGTGATCAGCGGCGTGTGGCGCGGATAGATACCGAGCTCACCCATCACCCCCGGCAACACCACGAATTCGGCTTCGCCGGAATAGATCGATTCCTCGGCGCTGACGACATCGACGTGAAAGGTGTGGGCCATGCGGGGAATCCGTGGTCGGGGAGCGTTGCCTGATTCGCGTCTGTTCTTTGTCCGAAATCTTCGACGAATCCCTACTGGAGCGTCTTCGCCTTCTCAACCGCTTCTTCGATGCCGCCGATCATGTAGAACGCCTGCTCGGGCAGGTGATCGTACTCACCGTCGACGATGGCCTTGAAGCCGCGGATCGTGTCCTTGAGCGAGACATACTTCCCCGGCGAGCCCGTGAAGGTCTCCGCGACGTGGAACGGTTGCGACAGGAAGCGCTGGATCTTGCGCGCGCGCGCCACCGCCAGCTTGTCCTCGGGCGAGAGCTCGTCCATGCCCAGGATGGCGATGATGTCGCGCAATTCCTTGTAGCGCTGCA
>JBDTZQ010000060.1:0-16576 GCA_040005035.1 Betaproteobacteria bacterium
ACGCTGTGGCACAGCTTCCAGTCGACGCCCAAGGGTGCGCGTCCTTCCGTGTTCGTCGGCGTCGACAACTACCGCCAGCTGGTCGACGACCCGATATTCTGGCAGGCGCTCTCGAACAACCTCTGGTACGCGGCGGGAACGATTCCGCTGGCCATCGCACTCGCGCTGCTGATGGCGACGTGGATCAACGGGCACATCGCCGGCAGGCCCTTCCTGCGGCTCGCGTATTTCACGCCGACGATACTGCCGATGATCGCGGTGGCGAACATCTGGCTGTTCTTCTACACGCCGCAGTACGGTCTGCTCGAGCAGTTCACCGGCGCGCTCGGATTGCCCGCACACAACTGGCTCGGCAGCAAGAGCACCGCGCTCGCGTGCCTTATGCTGGTGACCGTGTGGAAGGAAGCAGGCTTTTTCATGATCTTCTACCTCGCGGCGCTGCAGCAGATGTCGCCGCACCTGACGGAGGCCGCCGCGATCGAGGGCGCGTCGCGCTGGTACACCTTCCGCCGCGTCACCTTTCCGCTGCTCATGCCGACGACGCTGTTCGTGCTGGTCAACGCCGTCATCAATGCGTTCCGGCTGGTCGATCACGTCGTGGTGATGACGCGCGGCGGGCCCGACAACGCCACCGAGCTGCTGCTCTACTACGTCTACGAGATCGGCTTCCGCTTCTGGGATTCGGCGTACGCGGCGGCGCTGACCATGGTGCTTCTGGTCCTGTTGGGTATCGCGGCGCTGCTGCAGTTCGGCTTTCTCGAGCGCAAGGTGCACTACCAATGAGCGGCGCCGGGCCGCCGCCAGGCGCGCATTGCGCCCCCCTTGGGGGCAGCGCAGCGGCCGACTCTCAGGTCGCAAGCGTGGGGGTCCTGTGAGCGGCACCGCATATCGCTCCGGCGGTGTCGGGCGCGCGCTCGAGACGGCCGCGGCCTGGACACTCGCCGCGCTGTGGATCCTGCCGCTGGCGTACGCGATCTGGACCGCGTTCCATTCCGGCGAATTCTCCACCCGCTTCGTTCTCTCCGCACCGTTGACCCTCGAGAACTTCGTCAAGGCCTGGCAGGCAGCGCCCTTCGCCCGCTATTTCCTGAACACGATCGTGCTGTGCGCGATGATCCTCGCCGCGCAGCTCGTGCTGTGCACGCTTGCCGCGTACGCGTTCGCGCGTTTCGAATTCCCGGGCCGCAACGTGCTGTTCGCCCTCGTTCTCGTGCAGCTGATGGTGATGCCCGACGTGCTCATCGTCGAGAACTACCGCACGATGAGCGCGCTCGGTCTTCGCGATACGATCGTCGCCATCGGTCTGCCGTACATGGCCAGCGCGTTCGGGATCTTCCTCCTTCGGCAGACTTTCAAGACGGTGCCGCGCGAACTCGACGAGGCGGCGCGGGTCGAAGGCTGCACGCCGCTGCAGGTGCTGTGGAAGGTCTACGTGCCGCTGGCGAGGCCGGTCTACCTCGCCTATGCGCTGGTCAGCGTCAGCTACCACTGGAACAACTTCCTCTGGCCGCTGATCATCACCAACTCCGTCGAGTCGAGGCCGCTGACGGTGGGACTGCAGGTGTTTTCGGCGGGCGACCAGGGCATCGACTGGTCGATCATCACCGCCGCCACCCTGCTCACAACCGCGCCGCTCTTGCTGGGGTTCCTGCTGTTCCAGAGGCAATTCGTTCAATCGTTCATGCGGGCGGGCATAAGGTAAATTCGCGATGAAGCTGATCACGTGGAACGTTCAATGGTGCCGCGGCGCCGACGGCAAGGTCGACCCTGCGCGCATCGTCTCGCATGCGCGCGCGATCGCCGACTTCGACGTGCTGTGCCTGCAGGAAGTCGCCAACAATTTTCCCGATCCGCGCCTCGCCGGCAGCCGCGGCGAGAACCAGTTCGCCGAATTCGCGCGATTGCTCCCGCAGTACCTTCCGGTGCCGGCGATCGCGGTCGATGTCCCCGCCGAGCCCGGCGCACCCGGCGGTGTTCGGCGGCATTTCGGCAACATGATCCTGTCGCGCCTGCCCGTCGGGCAGCTGTTCCGCCACCTGCTGCCGTATCCCGTCGATCCTGGCGTCAAGGGGATGCCGCGCATCGCCCTAGAAGTCGTGATCGAATCGGCCGCGCTGCCCGTTCGCGTGATCACCACGCATCTCGAGTTCTACGGCAGCGTCAAGCGCAGCGCGCAGGTCGAGGCGCTGCGCGCGATCGACGCCGAGGGCGGCGGCCACGCGCGTCGCGGCGGCATCACGGATACCGGTGGCGGCCCGTTTCGCACCCGGGCGCGCCCCGCGTCGACGATCATCACCGGCGACTTCAACCTCGAGCCCGACGACGCGCTGCATGCACGCATGGGCGAGCCGTTCGACGATGGCACTCCCATGCTGCGTGACGCGTGGGAAATCGCCCATCCGGAGGTTCCGCATGCGTCGACGTTCAAGATCTACGAGAAAGAGCGTCCTGGCGAGCCCGAGCTGCATTGTGATTTCATTTTCGTTTCGGCGGACCTCGCGCCGCGCGTGCGCCAGGTCCGGGTCGACCAGAAGACCCAGGCGTCGGACCACCAGCCGGTCCTGATCGAGCTCGAGTAGCGGCGCACCCTGTCTGCGAGCCGCGCTTCGCGTCGTCGCCGCCCGGACGCGCGCCGGGTGCTGTGCGTGCCCAGCGTCTTGGACCGCATACGCCCGCGGGCGTAAAATGCGTGTTCCGGACGAACAGCGCCATGCATGCGCGGGTCCACGAAACCTTCCCCGAACCTTCCCGCCGCCAGGCGCTCCCTTGACAGCCTCCCTTCCGTTTACCGGTGAACGCTTCACCCCCGAGGTTGGCGGCGCCATCTGGTACGAGCACTGGCACCGTTACGCGGCGATGTTGCCGCTGGTGCGCGGACTTCGCGCGCTCGATGCGGCGTGCGGCGAAGGCTACGGAAGCTGGCTGCTCGCGGGTTCGGCGAGGGAAGTGATCGGCGTCGACATCGACGCGACAGCGATCGGCCACGCCGCGCAGCGCTATGCGGGCAAGGCGAACCTCCGCTATGTGCGGGCTTCGTGCACCGACCTGCCCATCGCCGATGCCTGCATCGACCTGATCGTGTCTTTCGAGACCATCGAGCATCTCGACGGACAGGACGCGATGCTCGCCGAATTCCGCCGCGTGCTTGCGCCCAGCGGCGTCCTGATCATTTCTTCGCCGAACAAGGCTATCTATTCGGACGAGACCGGATACGCCAACGAGTTTCATGTTCGCGAGCTCACCCGTGAGGAGCTGTCAGCGGCGCTCGACGCAAAGTTTCCTCAGCAGGCCTGGTATGGACAGCGCGTGATGTCGCATTCGGTCTTGTGGAGCGAGCGGCCGCCTTCGGCGCCGCGTGGGGAGATCGTCCTGCTCTCGGGCGATCAGGTGCATTTGCGCGACGCACCCGCGCCGCCGATGTATTACATCGTCGTTTGCGGCGGGCCGGCTGCGGTCCTGCCGCGGCTTGCCGACCTGTCGATCTTCGATGATGGCAGGCAGTCGCTCTACCGCGATTACGACCGGGCGCGCCGTGCCGAGAAGCGCCTGTTCTGGGACGAAGCCGATGCGCGCAGGATCGCCGATGCGAGACACGCCGAGCTGGTGATCGCGGTGAACGAGCTGGCGAGCGCGCGCGAGCGCGACGAGGCGCTGGTCGGTGAGCTCGACCGCGTCAATGCCGAGCGTGCGCGTTCGCTCGCGGATCACGCGGAGACGCTTCGCGGATTGCGCGCGCGCCTCGATTTTCGCGAATCGTGGAGAGGATGGATGCGCTGGCCGTTCGGCCGCGCGCTGAGCATGCTATCGAGGCGCGCGCCGTGACGGTCGATGTCATCGTCCCGATCGCGGGTGCGGTGCCTGCAGCGCGGCGTTGCATCGAAAGTCTGCTGGCAGTGCCGCAGCGCACGTCCTTCGGCGTCATCGTCGTTAACGACGCATGTCCTGACGCTGCGACCGTTGGCTGGCTGCGGACGCTCGCCGAGCAGCGGCGCATCGCGTTGGTCGAGCAACCGATGCCGCAGGGGCTTGCGGCGGCGCTCAACCGGGCGGTCGCGCTGCATCGCGGCCTCGATCGCGACGTTGTCATCGTGCGCGCCGACACCGAGGTCTGCGGCGACTGGCTCGACAGGCTGGCGCGGCACGCGACGCATGGCGACGTCGGCACGGTGATGCCTTTCGCAAGCTCCGGAGCGTCGATCGGCTACCCGCGATCGGATCGCGCCAACGCCATGCCGCGCGGGCACACGCTGGCGACGCTCGATGCCGTGTTTCACCGTGCCAATGCCGCGGCTGCCGCGGCGCTACCTCTGGCGTTCGGGCCGTGCATCTACGTGCGGCGCGAGTGCCTGAATGCCATCGGCGCGTTCTCGGCGGGTCCCAACGCCGCCGACGACGGTGTCCTCGAGGATTTTTCGCTGCGCGCCAGCGGGGCTGGATTCAGGCACGTGCTCGCGGCGGATTGCTACGTCTGGCGCGACGACCCCGGAGCGTCTAGGGACTCGGGCGATCGAATGTGGGCGGCTCTGGACAAGCGTCACCCGCACGGGCGCGTCGCGCGCGCCGAGCTCGCGCAGAGGGATCCGTCGCGGCCGTTTGCGCGCCGTGTGGACCTGCTCAGGCTCGCCGAATCATCGAACCAGCTGATACTTTTCATTGCGCACGCATGGGGCGGGGGCATCCGCCGTCACATGGACGAGCTCGCCGCGATGGTCGGCGAGCGATGCAACGTTCTCCTGCTGGAGCCGGCGCAAGGCGACGTCGTCAAGTTGTCATGGTTGCGCGAGGGCGAGGGCTTCGCGGCGTATTTCGAGTTGCCCGGGGCAATCGACGATCTCCTGCGATTGCTCGGCGAGCTGGGTCTGGTTCGCATCCATTTCCATCACGTGCACGGCCTGCCGCGCGCCGTGCTCGACCTGCCGCGCGCGGCGAACGTACCCTACGACTGCACGCTGCACGACTACTACGCCATTTGCCCCCAATACCACTTGGTGACGGAACAGGGACGCTACTGCGGCGAGCCCGATGTCCAGGGCTGCACGACGTGCATCAGCCGCCGGCCGGCGCTGTGGGGCCTGGGCATCACGGCATGGCGCGCCGCGTTCGCGGAGCTTCTGGCGAGCGCTGATCGCGTGTTCGCGCCGTCGGCGGACGTGCAGCGCCGAATCGCGCGCTACATGCCCTCCGTCGAAGTCACCCTTCTGCCCCACGCCGAGACGCAACCCGCAGGCCCGCGCGTGGTTCGCGTCGCCACGCTCGGCGCACTGTCGCCGGAGAAGGGTTTGCGCGTGGTCGCCGCGTGCAGCGACGACGCGCGCGCTCGCGGCCTGCCGCTGGCGTTTCGTGTGCTGGGCTCGACCACCGAGCCATTGCCGCAGTGGCCGCATGCGGCGCTGTCGGTGCACGGTCAGTATGCAGAAGCCGAGCTCCCGGCGTTGATCAGCGCCGAACGTCCCGACGTGATCTGGTTTCCGGCGCAAGTCCCGGAGTCGTACTCGTACACGCTCTCGGCCGCGCTCGCATCCGGAGCCGCGATCGTAGCCTCGGCGCTGGGTGCGTTTCCCGAGCGACTGGCGAGCCACCCGCGCGCGACGCTGCTTTCTCCCGACGCTTCCGCGCGCGAGTGGAACGACGCGCTGCTCGATGCCGGCGGCGCAGTAATCGCATCCCGCGCGAGCGCGCCTCGCCGGGCCATATCATGACTGGCGTGACCGACTCGCAACGCTACGTCGCGCATTATCTAGCCGCGTTGCCGGCGGGCCCGCGACGCACGCAGCAGCTTGCCCGCCCCCCTGCGGTCGACGACCACTATTGGTATTTGGGCGGCGGCGGGGCCGCCACGCCGCATCTGACGCTGCCGCAGCTCTACGTCTCTGGCGTCGAATGCGGCTTCACCGAAGCCCGCTCGGAGCTGCGCCGCCGGGTCGCTGCGTTCGAAGCCGATCTGGAATTCTTCCGCGCCCTGCGCGACCGCGCCGAGCGCGATCGCAACCAGCTTGCGCAGCAGCTCTCGGCCATGCAGCGCGAGAATCTGGAGCGGGCGATGCAGGTGGGCAATCTCGAGACCTTCCTGCGCGAGGCGCGCGAGCGCGTCGAGACGCTCGAGACGAGCACGACCTGGCAGGCGACCGCGCCGCTTCGCCGCAGCGCCCACCGGGCGAAGATCGGATTGACGCGACTGCGCGCGCTCTGGGCGAATGTCCGCCAGACGCCCTATTACGCGAACATCGCGCTCTCGATCCTGCGCAACGAAGGCGCCGGGCCGCTGACGCGCCGCGTTGCGCGGCGGCTGTCGCGGCCGCAGCGCTTCGCGGTGTCTCCGACGCACGCGTATGCCCAGGAGAGCGCGTTGTCGGCGCTGCGCTTCGAGCCGAGCGCGTCACCGCGCGTTTCGATCGTGGTCCCGGCCTTCGGCAAGCCGCTGCTGACGTTCACGTGTCTGAAGAGCATCAACGCCACCGCGCCCCCGGGACTGTACGAGGTGCTGGTCGTCGACGACGCGTCGCCGACGCCGCTCGAGCAGGAGCTTTCGGTGGTGCGCGGCGTGCGCTTCGTGCGCAATCCCGTGAATTTGGGTTTTGTCGGAAGCTGCAACCAGGCCATGGCGCACGCCCGCGGCGAGATCCTCGTGTTTCTCAACAACGACACGATCGCCACGGCGGGGTGGCTGGAAGCGCTGCTCGCGGTGTTCGACCGTCACCCCGAGGCCGGGCTGGTCGGCGCGAAGCTGACCTATCCCGACGGTCGGCTGCAGGAAGCCGGCGGCATCGTGTGGCGCGACGGATCGGCATGGAACGACGGACGCGACGGAGACCCCGACCGTCCCGAGGTCAACTATCTGCGCGAGGTGGACTATTGCTCCGGCGCGTGCCTGGCCATTCCGCGCGCGCTGTTCACCGAGCTCGGCGGCTTCGACGCTCGCTTCGCGCCGGCGTATTACGAGGACGTCGACCTCGCCTTCGCCGTGCGCGAAGCGGGGCGCAGGGTCTACTACCAGCCCCAGGCGACGATCGTCCATTTCGAGGGCGCGACCTCGGGCACCGACGCCACCACCGGCGTCAAGCGGCACCAGGTCGTCAACCAGCGCGTCTTCGCCGACAAGTGGGAGCGCGTGATCAAGAATCACCGCACCAACGGCGCGTCGCCCGAGCTGGAGCGCGACCGCTGGGCAAAGCGGCGCGTGCTCATCATCGACGCGTGCATGCTGACTCCCGATCAGGACGCGGGCTCGCTGCGCATGGGCGAGATGGTGCGGCTGCTCGTCGAGCTGCGCTGCAAGGTCACGTTCATCGCCGACAACCTGGAATATCGCCAGCCGTACGTTGCGGAGCTGCAGCAGTCTGGCGTCGAAGTCGTGTTCGCGCCGTATGCGAAATCCGTCGCGCATTTTCTCGATGCGCGCGGCGGCGAGTTCGGTGTCGTCGTGGTGTCGCGCCACTATGTCGCGGTGAAACACCTCGACACGCTGCGCGCATTCGCGCCTCACGCCCTGATCGTCTTCGATACCGTCGACCTGCATTTCCTGCGCGAGGAGCGCCTCGCCGACCTCAAAGCGAGCCGAAGCGCGCGCCGCGCCGCGGTGGCCAAGCGCAACGAGGAGCTCGCGCTGATGCGCAAGGCGGACGTCACGCTGGTGGTGAGCCCGGTCGAGCAGGAGCTCCTGCACCGCCTCGCACCCGAGTCGCGCGTCCTGCTTCTTTCGACGATCCACGACGCCAGCGATGCCGGCGCGGACAAGGGCTTCGCGCAGCGCGAAGGCCTGGTTTTCATCGGTGGCTTCCGGCATCCGCCCAACATCGACGCGATCCTCTGGTACGCCGCCGAAGTGCTGCCGCTCATCCGGCGGCGCCTGCCCGGCGTGAAGACCTTCGTCATCGGCAACGATGCGCCATCGGTGATCAGCGCTCTCGCCGCCGACGACCTGGTCATCACGGGGTTCGTCGCCGACATCACGCCCTATTTCACCGGATGCCGCGTCTCGGTATGCCCGCTGCGCTACGGCGCGGGCGTCAAGGGAAAGGTCAACCTGGCGATGAGCTATGGACTGCCGGTCGTCGCGACCTCGCCTTCGATCGAAGGCATGCGACTGACGCCGGAGCGCGACGTGCTGGTCGCCGACCTGCCCCAAGACTTCGCCGATGCGGTGGCGCGCGCGTATTCGGACCAAGCGCTGTGGCAAAGGCTTGCCGAGGGAGGGCGCGAGAACATCCGCAAGCATTTCTCAAGCGATGTCGCGCGGACGGCCCTGCTGGAAATGCTCGCGCTCGCCGACCGCGGCTAGCGCGCGCCCTGTGGTCGAGGCTATCGGCGGCGAAACACCAGGTCCCATACGCCGTGGCCGCGCGCCAGGCCGCGCCGCTCGAATTTGGTCAGCGGTCGGTAATCCGGGCGCGGCGCGAACCCGCGCGCCGTGTTGACGAGCGACGACTCGGCGTCCAGCGTCGCCAGGATCTCGGTGGCGTACTCTTCCCAGTCGGTGGCGACGTGCAGGTAGCCGCCGTGCGCGAGTCGCGCCGAGAGCGCGCCGACGAACGCGGGCTTGAGCAGCCGCCGCTTGTGATGGCGTTTTTTCGGCCACGGATCGGGAAAGAACACGTGCACCCCGGCGAGCGCTTCGCGCGTGATCGAGTTCGCCACGACCTCTACCGCGTCGTGCCGCATCACTCGGACATTGGAGAGGTTGGCATGGTCGATCTGCCGGAGCAGCGAGCCGACGCCCGGCGCGTGCACATCGATCGCCAGAAAGTCGCGGTCCGGCATCGACGCCGCGATCGCTGCCGTCGTTTCGCCCATGCCGAAACCGATCTCGAGAATCTTCGGATGGGCGCGGCCGAAAACGCGCTCGAGATCGAGAGGCGACGCAGAGTAGGCGACGCCGAACTTGGGTAGCAGCGTTTCGTAGGCCTCGCGTTGCGCCGGCGAGAAGCGCCCCTGCCGCAGCACGAAGCTTCGTATCGGGCGCAGCGCACTGCTCACCGCCGGCAGGGCGCTATCGTTGCCTTGCGCCTGCGCGGTCAACGAGGGGCCGGCACGCGCGTCCATGCCGGGTCGGTGAGTTTCCGATCGAGAGCCGCGTCGGCGTTCTGCGCCCCGGCGCTGTAGTCCATGTGCAGCGTCTCGCCATCCTTCCAAGACGCCGCGGCATCGCTCCATTCCGCCGGAGTTGGCCAAGCGAGCTCGCGGCTGATCGAGTCTCCGGAGAATCTCCACACGACGATCTCGTTGCTGCAGCCCTTGCGGCAGACATCGGCGGTCACCAGGCGCTGCCGGTCGGGAGACAACACCGGCTCGGCGGGAAACTCGAACCGGCGGTTGGTCCGCCGCTGCAGGAGCGTGAAAAGGGTCGCGTCGTTGGTCGTCGTGTAGAGCAGCACGGCGTTGATCGCATCCAGCGACTCCCACAGGCTGTACGAGCGTGCGTTGAGCGCGTCGTCCACGTCGGTGAACGTCGCCGTGCCCTGCGGGTAGAGCGAGACCAGCAGATTCGCCCCATCGCGTCGCGCCAATCCGGGGAGCCTCTGCAACTGCGCCGTTTCGATCAGCCGGCCGCAATGCGCCGCGCCGTCGGCATGGACGCAGAGCGCGCCGATTTCCGCGGGCGAGAGCCGCGCGGCGATGCTGACAAGAGGCAGGTAGCACAATGCCGAGCACAAGGCTGCGAGCAGGAAGCGAACCATCATGCAGGGCTCGGCGTCGGCGGCGCCTTAGCCGATAAGGCCCGACGTCGGAGAGCTCGGAGACGCTGCATAGAACTTGCGCGGCACGCGTCCCGCGCGAAAGGCCTCGCGTCCCGCCTCGACCGCCTTTTTCATGGCACCCGCCATCCGCACGGGATCGGCGGCCCCGGCGATCGCGGTGTTCATGAGCACGCCGGCGCAGCCGAGCTCCATGGCGATCGCGGCGTCGGATGCCGTCCCGACGCCCGCGTCGACGAGCACCGGCACCTTCGCCTGCTCGATGATCAGGCGCAGATTCCACGGATTCAATATGCCCATCGCCGATCCGATCAGCGACGCCAGCGGCATGATCGCGACGCAGCCGATCGCTTCGAGCTCGCGCGCGATGATGGGATCGTCGGAGGTGTAAACCATCACCTCGAAGCCGTCGGCGACCAGCGTTTGCGCCGCCTTCAGCGTTTCACGCACGTCGGGGAAAAGCGATGCGGGGTCGCCGAGGACTTCGAGCTTCACCAGCGAATGGCCGTCGAGCAGCTCGCGCGCGAGCTTGAGCGTGCGCACCGCGTCGTCGGCGCTGTAGCAGCCTGCGGTGTTGGGCAGCAACGTGAAATCGCTGGCTGGCAGGTGGTCGAGCAGCGACGGCTCGCCGGGCGTCTGGCCGATGTTGGTGCGGCGGATCGCCACGGTGATGATTTGCGCGCCCGACGCGTCGATCGCCGCGCGTGTCTGCGCGAAATCGCGGTACTTCCCCGTTCCGACCAGCAGCCGGGAGCGGTAGGCGCGCCCGGCGATGACCAGAGGGTCATCGACGGCGATTCGCGGATGTTCGGACGGTGCGTTCACGATTTGTTCAACCGCCGCCGACGGCGGCGACGACTTCGATGCGGTCACCGGTCGAGAGCGCGGTCCGGGCGTGGTAGCTGCGCGGCACGATCTCGCCATTACGTTCCACCGCGACGCGTTTGCCCTCCAGCGCGAGCTCCGCAATGAGATCCGCGATCGTCGCGGAGGTGCCTCGGCAGACGAACGGCGAGCCGTTGACGGTCAGGGAAAGCATCGGAGGACTGGATCCGCGGCAATGCTCGCGGCGCAATGGGCCTGAATTCTTGGCCGTGCATTTTAACATGCGCTGCCGCAGGGTTTCCGCTGCAGCCGTCGCGGCGCCGGACGGGGCGTCTACCTAGACATACGCCGCAGCGCTGTGCGCAGGAACCGAAGCTGGCGCTCGAAGCGCAAACAGGCGGCGCAGAACAGCAGATGCAGGCGCACGCGCAGCCGGAGCCACGCCGAAACGTCGGCGTCCTGCATCCGCGAAAGCGCGCGGCTCGCGTCCCTGCAAGTCATCAAGAAGGCCACGATGGCACGCAACCGGTCCACCCGGCCGCGTCGTCGGTTCGGTTTCGGGCGTGGGGACACGCGGGTGCCCCGGCTCGCGGCAGGGTTGCCCACAGGTTGGTCGCCGCGGCGGGCCGTGCCTTACAGCGGGCTGTCCCACCGGCGTTTCGAAAACCTTGCCCCGGCAAGTCGAGAGCGACGCTCAGCGCGCCATGAACGCGCGGATCGCCGGAGTCGCCTGGTTGACCTGGAAAATGCCGTCGTAGTGCCCGCCATCACCGTCGAGCTCGACGACTTCCACGGCGTTCCCCTGCGCGCGCAACGTGTCGGCGGAGCGCCGCGCCATCCACGGCGGGAACAACGGGTCGGTCTTGGCCGGGAGGAACAGGAATTTGGCCTTGATTTTTTTCACGTCCGCTGCGACCGAGAACTGTTGGTTTGCCCTCACCAGGTACAGGAACTGGTTGGCGTCGACGGTCTTGGCGCGAGCCGCACCCGCCTTGTAAAGGCCGTCCTCGATCGCATACTGATTTCCCATCGCGGCGTCCGGGTCCTTGTCCGGCACCGCCCACTTGCGCCCGAACCGCTTTTCCATCCCGCTATTGGTCGAAAGTGTCAGGGTGAGGAGCTTGATCGCCTGCGCCACGCCTTCCAGCGGCTCATCACGGCCGTAGTAGTCGCCGTTGTTCCACTTGGGGTCCAGCGTTATCGGCATGGCCCACAGGTTGAGCATCCCGACGCCGAAGCCGTCGATCTCGAGCCCCGGTGTAATCACGGCGATCACGCGCTCGACCATGTCGGGATAGGCCGCTGCCCACTCGGTGGCCTGGATGCCGCCACCCGACGGCCCGGCAACCGCGACCAGCTTCTTGATGCCCAGCGAATCGAGCAGCGCCTTCTGGACGTTGACCATGTCGCGAAAGCCGATCACCGGGAAGGTCATACCGTAGGGCTTGCCGGTGTCGGGATCGATGGTCGACGGACCCGTGGTGGTCACGTTCGGGTCCTTGATGTTGACGTTGAGCAGCGTATCGCTGCTGATCACGAAATACTTGTCGGTGTCGATCGCCTTGCCGGAGCCGATGATCGGGTCCCAGTATCCCGGCGCGGCATCCTCGGGCTTGTATTTGCCGGCGGCGTGCGAGGTTCCGGTGAAAAAATGGCAGATGAGCACGACGTTGTCCTTCGCCGCGTTCAGCGTGCCGTAGCTCTCGTAGCCTACCCTCACGTTCTTTATGGTCTTGCCGTTCACCGCGGTATAGGTGGGCAACGTAAAGACTTCTTTTTTCGCGATGCCGTCGTAGGCGACTGCGTAAGGCGCGAGCGCGGCGAGTGCCAGCGCCGAGAGCGTGGCCAGCTGGGCAAGAATGCGTGAATGCTTCATTGGAACCTCCCTCGGATGCTCGCGGACGCGGCGGCGTATTTGAACACGCGTGGGGCTACCGGGCAATCAACGCGCGCGGCGCGTGCGGTTGCACACGAGGGATGCTCAGCGCGGGGGGGG
The DNA here is from genome assembly GCA_040005035.1 of Betaproteobacteria bacterium. Classification (GTDB taxonomy): domain Bacteria; phylum Pseudomonadota; class Gammaproteobacteria; order Burkholderiales; family Casimicrobiaceae; genus PALSA-1003. Next base: position 12,514 of record JBDTZQ010000060.1, read on the forward strand.
GGAAATCGCCCCCGGACCGGTCGAACCTATCCGTAGGCAAACGACGCAGCAAACCCGCCGGCCAGCCAGTAGCCCACGCCTCTTTCGCTTGGAAAATGGCGCCGCTCGTAAAAATCGCGGCGGTTCACGAACAAACGGCTTGGCGTGGGCTAGTCTGTGCGACATGAAAGCCGCTCTCACAACGCCGCCGGCGGCGCCCACGGCGGACGCGCCTTCGCATTCGTCGCATCGGCGGCAGACGACCGCAGCGCTTTCCCTGCTTGCGCTGGGTATCGTCTACGGCGACATCGGAACCAGCCCGCTCTATGCCGCGAAGGAGACGTTCAATCCACAGCACGGCATCGCGCTCAATACCGAGAACATCATGGGCGGCGTCTCGGCCATTTTCTGGACGCTGATGATCGTCGTCTCGCTCAAGTACGTGACGCTGGTGCTGCGCGCCAGCAACCGCGGCGAGGGCGGCATCATGGCGTTGCTGGCGCTGGCGACATCGTCGGTCGCCGACCGGCCGCGCCTGCGCGCCGCGCTTCTTGTGATCGGCGTGTTCGGCGCCGCGTTGTTCTATGGCGACGCGGTGCTGACGCCGGCGATCTCGGTGCTGTCCGCGGTGGAGGGACTCGAGGTCGGCACCGCAGCGTTCAAGCCCTACGTCGTTCCGTTGAGCGCGGGGCTCTTGTTCGCGCTGTTTGCGATCCAGCGCTTCGGCACCAGCGTGGTCGGCCTGGTTTTCGGCCCCGTGTGCGCGCTGTGGTTCGTGTCGATCGGCGCGGTCGGAGTGTGGAACATCGCCAAGGCGCCGGTGATCCTCGAGGCGCTCGACCCGACGCATGCGCTGCGCTTCGTCACCAGCCACGGCGTCGCGTCGTTCGTGGTGCTGGGCTCGGTGCTGCTCGCCATCACCGGCGCCGAAGCGCTGTACGCGGACATGGGTCACTTCGGCAAGCGCGCGATCCGCATCGCATGGTTCGGCGTTGCCGCGCCGGCGCTCGTGCTGAACTACTTCGGGCAGGGGGCGCTGCTCATCGCGCAGCCGTCGGCGATCGAGAATCCGTTCTATCTCGCCTACCCGCAGTGGGCCCTCTATCCGATGGTGGCGCTGGCCACGGCCGCGACGATCATCGCCTCGCAGGCGACTATTTCCGGCGCCTACTCGATGACGCAGCAGGCCATCCGGCTCGGCTACCTGCCGAGGATGACGGTTCGTCACACGTCGGAGGGCACGATCGGGCAGATCTACGTCCCCGCGGTGAACTGGATTCTCCTGCTGGTCGTCACCGCTGCGGTGGTCGGATTCGGCAGCTCGTCGCGGCTGGCGTCCGCGTACGGAGTGGCAGTGATGGGCACGATGCTGGTGACCACGGTGCTCACCTTTTTCGTGCTTCGCTACGGCTGGCGCTACCCGCTTTGGCTATGCGTGCTCGCCACGTCTTTCTTCATGGTGGTCGACGTCGTCTTCTTCGCGGCCGCAATGCACAAGATTCTCGACGGCGGCTGGTTCCCGCTGGCGCTGGGCGCAATCATCTTTTTCGTCATGATGACGTGGCGCCGTGGTCGCGACCGCTTGCGCGAGCAGCTGCGCGATGCGTCACCGCCGCTCGCCGGGTTCCTGAAGTCGCTGTTCGAGCATGAACTCCAGCGCGTCCTGGGGACCGCGGTGTTCCTCACCTCCACCCCCGACGCGACGCCGAATGCGCTGCTGCACAGCCTCAAGCACTACAAGGTCCTGCACGAGCGCAACATATTTCTGACCGTCGAGTTCGCCGACGTGCCATGGATCCCGGCCAAGCGTCGCGTGGTCAGCGAGAAGCTGGCGGACGATTGCTGGCGCGTGCTCGCGCGCTACGGGTTCATGGATAAGCCGGACGTCGCGCACGCGCTGGAGCTTTGTGCGGACGAGCGCCTGCGCGTCGATCCAATGGACGTGAGCTACTTTCTGTCGCGCGAGAAGATCGTGCCCAGAGTTGCGCACGGGACGGTCGCGCAGTGGCGCGATCGGATCTTCGCGGCGATGGCGCGCAACTCCGGGAGCATCACCGACTTCTTCAACATCCCGACCAACCGGGTGGTGGAGCTGGGGACGCGGGTGGAGTTATAGGATCGCGTGGCAGAAGCGCGATCCGCAGTCGTCAGCGCACCCGAAGGGGCGCGACCAAACGGTTGTTTGGTAGCGAGCGAGGGACTCGAACCCCCGGCCAACGGATTATGATTCTCCTGAATTGAGAAACCCGGAGAAAGCTAGAGACCGGAATAGCAATCCATCCATCACGTTGTCACTCTCGGGCATTCCGGTCATTCGCTAGTTTCTGCCGCGAGGTGTCCCACCAGTATCCCGTGAGCCGGTTAGCCCGATAGCTTGCGCACCGCGCGGATGACCGCCAAACCCCGGAACCACCCGCGCTCTGACAGTGCGTGCGTGACCTTCTAGGACGTACTATTGCCGGTAGGATCGTTGATTGTTTGGAGCTTTCTGAGCGCTGTCGATCTGAAATTTGATGACCGACGCTTTATTTTCCGTCAGTTTTAGGACGGCTATTTCTAGTTGGCGGCATCAAGCCGCCGCGGACGCCGCCTGTCGACATCACTCTCAGGGAGGAACAACATGAAGCAGGTCCGGAAGCTCATCGCCATTTCATCGTTCATGGTGGGAATGGTCACACTTACTCATCACGCTGGTGCCCAGCAGAAGTCACAGCAGGAGCAACTGGTCGGCGCTTGGACACTCGTCTCGGCGGACAGCGTCCGCACTGATGGCAGCAAAGTAGCGGTCTTCGGTTCAAATCCCAAGGGCACCATGGGTTTTTCCGGTGATGGCCACTTCGCTCTGGTGCAGATGCGCGGAGACATCCCAAGACTGGCCTCCAACAGTCGAGATCAGGGAACATCCGACGAATACAAGGCAATCGTTGGAGGATCCCTCGCGTACTTCGGCACCTATTCACTAAACGAAGCGGACAAGATCATCAGTATCCAACTGGAGGGAAGCACATTTGCGAACCTCATGGGAGGCGAGCAGAAGCGGATCATTACCAACCTCACGGCAGATGAGCTGACATTCACCAATCCCAGAAATCCTTCTGGTACGACGTTGGAAGTGACCTGGAAGCGAGCCCGGTAGCGCGGGTCCGCGGTTCGCGTTATCAATCGATCCTTTGCCGGCGCTTCAACATGACGCCTAACTCTTCCATCGAGCCGACGTTCCAAAGGTCCCTTCGCGCTCTTTGGCGCGCAGCTCATGTCAAACGTTAGGCCGCACAATCTACGCTACTTGGGAGACGCCATGCCAGTCCACCACAACATGCTCGGCCAGACGCCCTCCGCTACGGAGCGCATTCTCTTTCCCATCGCAGACCAAGCCTTGGGAACCCAAGCGTCCCTGTTGTACGAGAACGTGCTTAACCCCGGAGCCGACGTGCCGCTTCACCAGCACCCATTCGAGGAAGTCATCGTTTGTATTGCCGGAGTCGCCGAGTGCTCACTTAACAGTGGCCCTTGGCAGAGGTATGAACCAGGCAGCGTGCTGATCATTCCACCGAACACACCGCACTCCCTGAGAAACATCGGTCCCGGCCTTCTCCGGCAGCTGGCCTTCATGCCAACGAGCGACAATCAAACCATCTGGCTGGATCCCAAAGGCAGCGTTGAGTGAACTTCGCAACGTATGCGGCCTAACCCGTCGCTCAACGCGGACGCCCACGGGCGGGCATTCAGCCCGCCAACGGGCGCCGGTTAGCTTTGCGTTAGGCGTCAGCAATTCGGCATCGCGCTGCGAATGTCGCAATGATCAAGATCGTTCCATACGATTGCGGTTGGCCCTCGGTGTTCGAAGCCGAAGCGGCGTGCATCCGCGATGTGGTAGGCGGCCTCGCCTTGTGCATCGAACACGTTGGGTCCACGGCGGTATCGGGGCTAGCCGCAAAGCCGATCATTGATATCCAAGTTTCAGTTGCAACGCTCGAGACCTTAAGTGTGTACTCTGCGCCGCTCGCTCAAATCGGCTATAGCCACATTCCGCTGGGAACCTTTGACCTCGTCTACCCCTTTTTTCAGAAGCCGGCCGAGTGGC
>JBDTZQ010000193.1:0-4893 GCA_040005035.1 Betaproteobacteria bacterium
TACGCGCTGCTGGTCGCGCCGCCGTACCGCATCGAGCTCTCGCTCAACCTGCTGCTGTTCCTGGTCGTCGGCGGCTTTCTGGCACTGTATTTCTCGATCCGCCTGGTGGTGCGCACGATGCGCATGCCGGGAGAGGTGCGCGTGTGGCGGAGGGCGCAGAAGATCGAGCGCGCGCGCAACAGGCAGGATGCGGCGCTGGTGGCGCTGCTCGAAGGACGATACGGCAAGGCGCGCCAGCACGCTCAGGAGGCGCTGGCGATTCCGGGGTCGTCTGCGCTCAACGCGATGGTGGCCGCGCGCGCTGCCATCGACGTGCGCGACTACGACGCCGCCGAGAGCATGCTCGCATCCCCCGAAGCGCAGACGCAAAGCCTCGCGGTGCTGCGCCTGATGCTCTCCGCCGAGATCGCGCTCGAGCACGGACAGCCGCAGGCCGCCCTGGCGCTGCTTCAGCGGCTGCGCAAGGAAGCGGGCATGCACACCGCGGCGCTGCGCCTCGAGCTGCGCACGCTGCAGGCGGCGCGTCGCTGGTCGGAGGTTCCGGCGTTGCTCGAGCAGCTGGTCAGCCGCAAGGTCTTCGACGTCTCGCAGGCGGAACTCGTACGCATCAGCGCGTACAGCGAGCAGTTGAAGGCGCTGCAGCACGACGCGGTCGGGCTGCGCGAGGCGTGGGCGCGCGTGCCCGAAGCGATCAGGACGCATCCCAAGGTGGCGCGCGCCGCCGCGGCGAGCTTTCTCAAGCTGGGCGGCGATCGCGAGGCCATCGATATCCTCAGCGGCAGCCTCGAGCGCGAGTGGAATCCCGAGCTGGTCGAGCTTTACGGCGAGTGCCACGTGGCCGACGCCACGCTCCAGCTCGAGCAGGCCGAGCGCTGGCTATCGACGCACAACCGCGACGCGGTGCTGCTCAGGGTGCTGGGCGGCCTGTGTCACCGCGCGCAGCTGTGGGGCAAGGCGCTGACCTACCTCGAGGCGAGCATCGCGCTCGGCGATGGCTGGCGCGCGCATCTCGCGCTCGGTGAAATGCTCGGACGACAGGGGCGCGACCGCGACGCCAACGCGCATTTCGTCGCCGCGCTCAAGCTTGCGACCGACGAGCTGAAGCGGGGCCAGGGGACCGCAAGAAACTGATTTTGAGCTGCTGCGGCGCCTGAACACGGCGAATGGTGCGGCGGTCTCGTTTTGCAAGCATCCGACACAGCTGACGCACGCTTCATGGGCTCGCGCTCGTCCGATACAATCGCAACGAATAATGTATGGGCCCGCCGCCGGGATTATCGAGCTGCAGCGTCACCGCGACGCGGGAGCCCGGCCGCATGGTCACGCCCTCGTCTCGAAGGTCAATCCACATGTATTGGCTCCCACCCGGGGGCAGCGAATGCGTGCCGGCGCGTCCAACGCTTCTCACCAGGACGCCCTCGGGCATATCGGCGAACACAAGGTACAACGGCGCGCCGAGCGCCTCGGTCGATGAATTGACGATGACAAGATCCTGCAGGTAAAGTCGCGCATCGCCCTGCGGGTAAAGGCGCGGATTGGGATCCAAACGCAAGGCCGATCTGGAAATCGTCACGCGGTCCGTAAGGTCGATCGGCGGGAGCGGCTTCGTTTCGTCCTCCAAGACGACGCTCGCAACGTCAGCGAAGTCGCCGTGCCGCGCAGTGATGGTGGCGATTCCCGGGGCAAGCCCCCTGACCACACCATTGGAACTCACTCGCGCCACCGATGGGTCGCTCGTGGAGTAAGTCGTCCCCAACAGGCAGGACGAGACGTCGGCTTTGGAACCGTCGGCGTACGTCGCCTCCAGATAGAGCGCGGAGTCCGATCCAGGCCGCGACATGACCACGGTCCGCTCATGCAGACGCACGTTCTCGGGGCGCGCGCTGGACTTCATCGCCACCACCCGAGGAGCGCCGGCGAAATATCTTCCACTGCTGTCGAAGAAATTCGGCGACATGACGATGGGTCCGGACACGAACCCCCGTGGAAGCGAGATCGATGCTGAAAATTGCAGTCCGCCGGTCCATTCTGCATCGAGATGGCCCAAGCCGGAAAGCGTCACGCCGACGCTGTTCTGCGCCGTCAGCGGCGCCGCCAGCTCGATGACGATGTCGATGGGCTGCGCGTCATAGAAGACCTGTCCGGAAGGCGGACTCACGATTCGCACTCGAGGGTCCGTATTGCGGGCTTCTTTCGCGAGTTCGTCGTCGGGGACGCATGGCTCGCCATGGGCCCACGCCGCCGCAAACAAACAAAGGCAGCAGAAGGACGGCGGCGACTTCACTCGCCAATGAAGAACACGCGTTGCTCACGGTCCGCGGTGCCTTGTGGCAGTGACGTATGTAACACATGAGCTTTCTCGTCGTGTTCGGGACCGACCTAAATCCACCGCACGCAATGACATCGCGTTCGATCCCGGCGAACCACAGTTCGACCGCTACGCCGGTGTCTCTGTTTGCGCAGCATACGTAAACGAGTCGGCGAAGAATTCCTCGGGCGCAAGATTGCGCTCGCTGGTGAACTCCGCGCGTGCGGCGTCGATCATCGCCGGACCGCCGCAGGCATACACCTGATATCCGGACAAGTCGGCGAAATCGGCCATCACCGCCTTGTGCACGAAGCCGGTACGTCCAGGCCAGTGATCTTCCGGCAGCGGGTCCGACAGCACGGGAATGAACGTGAAGTCCGGATGCTGCGTCGCCCACTGCGCAGGTAGCTCCGGCAGGTAGAGGTCGGCGCGCGAGCGAACGCCCCAGTAGAGCACCATCGATCGCGTCGTGCCATGGTTGAGCGCGTGCTCGATCACCGCCTTGATCGGCGCGAATCCGGTGCCGCCGGCGACGAGGATGATCGGCTTGTCGGATTCCTCGCGCAGGAAAAAAGTGCCGAGCGGGCCTTCGAGCCGCAGGATCTCGCGTCCCTTGAACTGCGTGAATAGCTGATCGGAAAAAAATCCGCCGGGCACGTGTCGCACGTGCAGCTCGAGCAGGTCATCGTTCTCGGGCGGCGTCGCCAGCGAGAAGCTACGCCGCCGGCCGTCCTTGAGCAGGAAGTCGATGTATTGCCCCGCGAGGTACTGCAGGCGCTCGTTGGCCGGCAGCTTGAGCGAGACGATGGCGACGTCGTGCGCGACTTTCTCGACCTTCTCCACGCGACACGGCATCTTGCGGATGCGGATGTCGCCGGCACGGCGCACTTCGCGCACTTCGAGCACCAGGTCGCTGCGCGGTCGCCCGACGCACAACAGCGCCATGCCCTGCTTTTTCTCGCTGTCGGTGAGCGTGGTCGCCTGGTGCGCGCCGTAGTCGATCTCGCCGCTGATGATGCGGCTCTTGCAGGTGCCGCAGGCGCCGTTGCGGCAGCCGTACGGGATCATCAGGTCCGCGCGCATCGACGCCGCCAGCACGGTCTCGTCTTCGGCGCAGTCGAACGAGTGCTCGCTGGGCTTTATGGTAATCTGGTATGGCATCGACGCAATGCGGAACGGGGTTGGCGGTGATCAGGGTCTTGTTGATCGGTTGCGGAGACGTCGCATTGCGTACCGCCGATCTGTTGCGCGGTCGGGTGCGGCTCTACGGCCTGACGCGCCGCCCGGAAGACATTCCGCGGCTTCGCAGCCACGGCATCGTTCCGATCGTCGGCGACCTCGATTCGTTCCACAGTCTGGACCGGTTGCGCGCCGCGCCGTTTGCGGTCATGCACTTCGCGCCACCGCCGCCGAACGGGCGCGGCGATCCGAGAACGACGCGGCTGATCGCGGCGCTGACGAAGGCGCGGATTATACCGCAGCGCTTCGTCTACATAAGCACCAGCGGCGTGTACGGAGATTGCGCGGGTGCGCGCGTCAGCGAGTCGCGTCCACGCAAGGCAACGACGCCGCGCGCGCGCCGCCGCATCGCCGCCGAGGACCAGTTGCGCCATTGGGCACGCCGCTACGGCGTGCGCCTTGCGATCCTGCGCGCGCCGGGGATCTACGCCGAGACGCGCCTGCCGCTGGACCGCCTCAAGCAGGGGACGCCTGTGCTGCGTCCCGAGGACGACGTGTTCACCAACCACATCCATGCCGACGATCTCGCCCGCGCGGCGATCATCGCCGCATTTCGCGGCAAGCCCAACCGCGCCTACAACATCACCGACGATTCAGAGCTCAAGATGGGCGGCTGGTTCGACAGCGTCGCCGATGCCTTCCGGCTGCCGCGCCCGCCGCGTGTGTCGTGGGACGAGGCGGAGGCGCAGATCGCTCCGGCGATGCTGTCGTTCATGAGCGAATCGCGGCGCCTCGGCAACGCGCGGATGAAACGCGAGCTGCGCTTCAAGCTCAGGCATCCCACGCCGGCGCGCATGCTCGCCGAAGTCGCGCCGAGCGCGCTCAGAAAGCAACTCGCGCTGCCGCTCTGACTTGTCCGAGACTCCGCCGCTCACGAAACGCCTGCTCGCGCGCCTCGACGCGTACGAGCGGCTCGTCCGCCTCGACAAGCCGATCGGCACGCTGCTCCTGCTGTGGCCGACGCTCACCGCGTTGTGGTTCGCCTCTGCGGGCGCACCGTCGTGGTTGCTGGTCGGCATTTTCACTCTGGGCACGCTGCTCATGCGCTCGGCAGGATGCGCGCTCAACGATTATGCCGATCGCGATTTCGACGCGCACGTCGAGCGCACCGCCGATCGCCCGCTGGCGCGGCGCGAGATCGAGCCGTGGGAGGCACTGGTCGTCGCCGCGGTGCTGGCGCTATGCGCGTTCCTGCTGATACTGCGCCTGAATCGTGTGCTCATACTCTGGTCGCTGCCGGCGCTGGCGATCGCCATCGCGTATCCGTTCTTCAAGCGCTTTTTCGTGCTGCCGCAGGCGTTTCTCGGCGTCGCGTTCTCGTTCGGCATCCCGATGGCCTTCGCCGC
>JBDTZQ010000194.1:0-4848 GCA_040005035.1 Betaproteobacteria bacterium
TGAATTGCATTCATGGCGCGAACCCTTGAACGGCCCAAAGTGAACGTGTAAATGACCGGAACGCAAGGCGCCAATATAACTGCACCACCCAGAATTGGAAGTGTGACTTGACGAAGAGGGCGGGGCCGCCGAAGCACGATTGCGATTGGCCAAACAAGCCATACCCACGCAAGAACTAGCCAGACCTTGCCAGAAATGGGGCCGCGCTCAGCAATGAGCATTGCTGCCCATAGAGCCAAGACCCATAAAGCGTGAAGCAGGCAGCCGGCAACAAGCGCACGATATCCGTACGGAGACCGAATGTTTGAACTCACATCTGGCACTTGTGAGGCCTAACTAGAAGTAGACAACCCAATTGACGGGAAATAAGCGTCAATCGGGCATTCGCCTGCGCATTGGGACTGGAATGTGCCGCAATATCATTGCTATTAATCCCAATAGCAGGACCTATTCGGTTCGAGCGCGCCGGGTGCCTGGCAGGCGGTCGTTCGTGGTCCGGCAAAATCCGGGTCAGAGATTACAGAACATCAGCTCGAATTCGATGTCGCCCTCGTAGACCGCGCCGCGATCCATGCCGGCGATCTCGAGGAAGCGGATGTTGAGCGCGTACTTGTTGGCGCTGATCTCGGGAACGCACGACATGTCCATCGCCAGCGTCAGGCGGAGCAGCTGCGCGACCTTCGCCGTCGTCAGCATGAGCTGGAACACGCCATGGTAGGCGGTGTGCTTGCTCGCCTTGCCGTTCTCGCGCAGCAACCGCAGGATGATCGACAGCCCCGAGTGGATCGGCAGCAGCGGCTCGATCCACGCCTGCAGGTCGTGCTGCCTTGCGGCAGGCGAGTGGTGCAGCCAGTAGTGGTAAGCGGGTAGATCGAATTCGCAGACGCCGCCTGGAATACCGGTGCGTTGCTTGATCGCCATCAGCCATTCGTTTTCGCGCAGATGCGTGCCGACCTTGCCGGTCTGCGCAAGCAGACGCGCATTCACGGCATCGATCTCGGCGAGCAGCGTGTTGAGCGTTGCACGCTCGATCGCGGGATTGTCCCTGAGCGGCGCGAGCATCTGCCGCTGGCGCTCTAGCTCCTGCAGGATGTCGGTCTTCAGGTCGGCGCGGGCGGCGACATCGGAGATCTCGAACAGCGCCAGCAATGCGGAGTGGTGTGCGGCCGGTGCCTCGGCGGCGGTGAAGAACAGCGCGCGCGCGTACAGATCTTCCAGCCGCATCAGCGTGCGGATGCGCTCGTTCAGCGGATGTTCGTAACGTATCACGCGCCCGGCCTACGCTCGAAGATGCGACATTCTGCACCATGTCGCACGCCGGAGGCAGGATTGCTTGGGCTCGGTGGATTCACGATGCCCCGTCTCGATCCGGGCTGCCGCCTGCAAGCGCGCGATAGACGCGATCGAGCTTCGCCACCTGCGGTGCGATCGCCGACACCGGCCCGGCGTTGTCGATCACATCGTCGGCGCGCGCGAGTCGGGTCGGCCGGTCGAGCTGGGTCGCCATGATGGCGCGCACTTCCGCCTCGGGGAGCTTGCTGCGCGCTATGACGCGACGCACCTGCTCGGCCTCGGGACAATCCACGACGAGTACACGCCCGATCACCGGAAGCAAGCCACCGCGTTCGAGCAACAGCGGAACGACGGCGATGCCGTAGGCGCCTTTCCACGCCGCGATCGCCGCTCGTGCGCGCTCCAAGATCAGCGGATGCAGGATCGCCTCCAGCCGGCGGCGAGCCTCGCGATCGGCGAAGACGCGCTGTCGCAGCGCGGCGCGATCGAGCTCGCCCGAAGCAAGCACAATGGGGTCGCCGAACGCGCTGCGGATCGCGGCAAGCCCGGTGGACCCGATCGCGGTCGACTCATGCGCCAGCGCGTCGGCGTCGACGATCTCCACCCCAAGGCGCGCGAAGGCATCGGAGACTTCGCTCTTGCCGCTGCCGATGCCGCCGGTGAGGCCGACGACCAGTGTCACGTCAGTCGGGAAGGACCGCCCCGACCGACTGACCCGCCCCTTGGGGGGCAGCGAGCGGAGTGAGCGTGGGGGGATGTTTCATCCCAGCGGCGGACCTGCAAACGAGCTGCGCTCATCTGCACAACCGATCAGAGACCGGGGAGGTAGAGCGCCAGCAGCGGCTTGCCGAAAAACAGAGCGATCACCCCGGCGATGGCGAGATACGGTCCGAAAGCCAGCGGGATCTGGTGATCGCGGCCCTTGAACGCGACGAGCGAGATCCCGATCGCCGCGCCCACCACCGACGACATCAGAATGATCAGCGGCAATGCCTGCCAGCCCAGCCAGGCACCGAGCGCGGCGAGGAGCTTGAAGTCGCCGTAGCCCATGCCTTCCTTGCCGCGGATAAGCTTGAACAGCCAGTACACGGCCCACAGCACGAGGTAGCCTGCGATGGCGCCGATGACTGCGTCGCGCAGGCTGACGCCGGGAACCGCGCCGAGCACGTTGGCGAGCAATCCCGCCCACAGCAGTGGCAGCGTCAGGTTGTCGGGGAGCAATTGCGTGTCGAAGTCGATGAAGGTCAACGCGATCAGGATCCACAGCATCACGCACGCTGCCAGTCCCGCCGGGGTCGCGCCGAAGCGCACGATCGCGCAGACGGTCAATAGGGCGGTTAGCACCTCGACCAGCGGGTAGCGCGCCGAGATCGGCGCCTTGCAGCCCGCGCACTTGCCGCCGAGCATCAGATAGCTCAGCACCGGAATGTTCTCTACTGCGCGTATCGGCCGCGCGCACGACGGGCACGCGGAGCGCGGCACCAGCAGGTTGTACGTGGGCTCCCCGGCGGGCGAGCCGCCGGCGAGCTCGGTGCATTCGGCGCGCCATCCGCGCTCCAGCATCTTCGGCAGTCGGTGGATCACCACGTTGAGGAAGCTGCCGATGCAAAGCCCCACCAGTGCTACGAGCAACAGCAAGGGAAGGGCGGCGAGCGTCATCGTTGAGCGCACGGGAGCGGCGCACGCTTCCTCACCTGGCAGGGACCTGTCAGGGACCCGGCGCCGCCGCGCGCGCGAGCGCGCGTGCTGCGGCGACGCCGTGGATGCTGCGCGCTCAGACGACCTGGCCGAGCTTGAAGATCGGAAGGTACATCGCGACCACCAAGCCTCCGATCACGACGCCGAGGAAGACGATGATGATCGGTTCGAGCAGGCTGGTCAGCGCGGCGACGGCGTCGTCGACCTCGCGCTCGTAGAAATCGGCGACCTTCGACAGCATACCGTCGAGCGAGCCGGATTCCTCGCCGATCTGCGTCATCTGCGTGACCATGCTCGGAAAAATGCCGGTGTTGTGCATCGCGTTGGTCAGGCTCGTGCCGGTGCTCACGTCGGTCTGGATCTTGCGCGTGCCGGCCATGAACACGGCGTTCCCGGACGCTCCGGCCACCGCGTCTAGCGACTCGACCAGCGGCACGCCGGCGGCAAACATCGTCGCCAGGGTTCGCGTCCAGCGCGCGATCGTCGCCTTTTCCAGGATGGGACCGATCACGGGGATCTTGAGCGAGATGCGGTCGACGGCGAAGCGGAAGGTCTGCGATCGCCTTCGCATGGTGAAGAACGTCGTGATCAGGCCGGCGATGATCGCGGCCATCAGCCACCAGTACGAGACGAAGAAGTCCGAAATGCCCATCACGATCAGCGTCGGCGCCGGCAGGTTGGCGCCGAAGCTCGCAAACACCTGCTTGAACGCCGGGATCACCCAGACCATGATCACCCAGATGACCACGATCGCCACTACTATGACCGAGATCGGGTAGAACAGCGCCGACTTGATCTTGCTCTTGATGGCGAGGATTTTTTCCTTGTACGTCGCCAGCCGCTCGAGGATGCCGTCGAGCATACCGGCGGTCTCGCCGGCGTTCACCAGATTGCAGTACAGCGCATCGAACTGCTTGGGATGCTCGCGGAACGCCTGCGACAGGCTCGAGCCGGCCTCGACGCGCCCCTTGATGTCCATCATCAGTCGGGCGAAGCGCCCGTTCTTCTGGCCGCGGGCGACGATCTCGAAGGCCTGAAGCAGCGGCACGCCGGCCTTGAGCATCGTCGCCAGCTGGCGCGTGAAGAACGTGATGTCCTTCTCGCTGATGCTCTTGCCGCCGCGAAAGGTCTGGCGGCGCAGCTTGACGATGCGGATACCCTGACGCCGCAGTTGGGTCGTCACGACCGTTTCGGACGCGGCCTTCATTTCGCCGCGGACGTTGCGGTTATTGCGGTCGAAGCCTTCCCAGATGTACGTGTATTCCTTGACGTCCTTGCGGGGCAAGCGTCGTGCTGCGGTGGTTGCGGTGGCCATGGTGCCTTCCGTTGCGTTACGTGATCTAAGGAGTGCGGGTGCCCGTGCTACTCGTTAGTGACCGCCTCGATTTCCTCGAGCGAGGTCGTGCCCTGCTTGACCTTGAGCAAGCCGGACTGGCGCAGATTGCGCACGCCTTCCTTCCTCGCCTGTGCTGCAATATCAAGAACCGTGCCATTTCGCATGATGATCTGGCGCATCTCGTCGGTGATGGGCATCACTTCGTAGATGCCCATGCGGCCCTTGTAGCCGGTATCGAGGCAGGCTTCGCAGCCGACGGGGCCGTAGGCCTGCCAGGTGCCGTCCAGGTCCTCCTCGACGAAGCCCGCCTGCAGCAAGGCTTCCGGGGGGATGTCCTCGGGCTTCTTGCACTTAACGCAGAGCTTACGGGCGAGGCGTTGCGCGGTGATGAGGATGACGCTGGAGGCGATGTTGAACGCGGGCACGCCCATGTTGGCCAGGCGCATGAGCGTCGCCGGGGCGTCGTTGGTGTGCAGCGTGGAGAGCACCAGGTGGCCGGTTTGCGCCGCCTTGATCGAAAT
>JBDTZQ010000195.1:0-4809 GCA_040005035.1 Betaproteobacteria bacterium
CGGTCGGTTCCGGCTTGTCCCAGCTATCGATGACTGCTTTCGGATCCTTGCGGAACCCCTGCTTCTCAAGGGCATTCAGCACGTCGACAAAGCGATGCAACGCGCGCTCGTCGTATTTCGGATCGTTCCGCCAGAACTGCGTGTTGACCAACACTCTGTTGCCCTTGGCGTCCATCAAGTAAACGTACGCCGCCACGGCCCTGTTGGCTGGCTCGGAAGGGTCCGCAGGCTGGGCGATCACCGCGCCGGACAGCGCAGCAACGGCCGCTATGGCTAGCACCGAGAGTGGTTTGAGCATGCGAGCTCCAGAAGTGGCGATCGTTCCAAGTATATGCCTGACGCTTCCAGTGGCGAGAACAGGCGCTAATTGCCCGTCGAAGCGAAAACCTTCTTCAAGGCGAAAGGCGTCGTGACCTCGAGCTGGTCGTAGCGGCAATCCTGCGGCGGCTTGTCGGGCCGCCAGCGCAGGAAGTGCGTCGCATGCCGGAAGCGATCGCCCTGCAGGTGGTCGTACTTGACCTCGACCACGCGCTCGATGCGAAGCGGTTCCCACGAAAGGTCCTTGCCGCCGGTCCAGCGGCTCTGCGCGCCCGGCATGCGCGTTGAGGCGTGCGCGTCCTGGCTCTGCCACGCCGCCCACGGGTGAGCGTCGATCGCATTCCTGCGCAGGGGCTCGAGCTCGCGCGCAAGGCTCTTGCGCACCGCCATCGTGAACGCGGAGGTCACGCCGACGTGATGCAGCACGCCATGATCGTCGTAAAGTCCGAGCAGGAGCGAGCCGACGGCATCGGTCGAGTCCTTGTACCAGCGAAAGCCGGCGACGACGCAGTCCGCGGTGCGCTCGTGCTTGATCTTGAGCATCGCGCGCTTGCCCGGCAGATAGCCGCAGCCAAGCGGCTTGGCGATGACGCCGTCGAGGCCCGCACCTTCGAACTGCGCGAGCCACTTCTCCGCCACGTCGTGCTCGTGCGTCACCGGCGTGAGATAGAGGGGGGGCTTGGCTCCCCTGAGCAGCGCCTCGAGCAAGGCGCGCCGCTCGCTCTGCGTCGACTCCATCACGCTCTTGCCGTCGATCGCCAGCACGTCGAACGCGACGAACGACGCGGGTATCTCCTTCGATAACTTCTCGATGCGCGACGCCGCCGGATGCAGGCGCAGCTGCAGTGCCTCGAAATCGAGACCTTTCGGCGTGACGACGACGATCTCGCCATCGACGACGCAATGGGGCGGCAGCACGCCGAGCAGCGACTCGTGCAGCTCCGGGAAATAGCGATCGAAGGGCTTCAGATCGCGGCTCTGGATGTACACGTCGTCGCGGCCGCGAAACACGATCGCACGAAAGCCGTCCCATTTCGGCTCGTAAAGGTAGCCGCCGCCCTCGGGCACGCGATCGGCGACCTTGGCGAGCATAGGCGCGACGGGAGGGGACAGAATCGGCTGATCCGAAATGATTCTGTCGCTAGGGTAAGTCGAAGACGAGCAACTCGGTGCCGTCGCGCATCGCGGTCAGCGCGACCGACGGCTCGTCCTGCGCCGCGACGCCGTCGCCCGCCTCCACCGCCTGGCCCTCGACCGTCGCCGCGCCGCGAACGATCTGTACCCAGACGCGACGTCCCTTCGCCATATCGTGCGTCACCGAATCGCCCGATTTGAGCACCGCGGAGAAGATGCGCACGTCCTGGTACACGACGATCGATCCGTCGCGACCGTCGGGCGAGCCGATCAGGCGCAAGCGTCCGCTCTTTTCTTCGTCGGGGAACCGCTCCTGCGCGTAGCGCGGTGCGATGCCCTGGCGATCGGGCACGATCCAGATCTGCAGGAAATGCACCGGCTCGGTCGCCGACGAATTGAACTCGCTGTGCTGGATGCCGCTGCCCGCCGACATGATCTGCACGTCGCCGGGACGGATGATGGACCCGGTGCCGATGCTGTCCTTGTGCGCGAGCGCGCCTTCGAGCACGTACGAGATGATCTCCATGTCGCGGTGCCCGTGCGTGCCGAAGCCCTTGCCGGGCGCGACGCGGTCCTCGTTGATCACGCGCAGCGGCCCGAAGCCCATGTGCCGCGGGTCGTGATACTCGCCGAACGAGAACGTGTGCCTGCTCGAAAGCCATCCGAACTCAGCGACTCCGCGCTCAGTGGATTTGCGGATCTGCAGCATGCTCAGCGGCGCCCACCCTTCACGAAATCCACCGAGGCCTGGAAAAGCGGCAGGTCCTGTTCGTAGTCCGCGGCATCGGCGCGGTCGATCTGTATCCACTCGCGCGTGCTCGCCATGCCGCCGGGCTGGAACGGCACGACGTTGTCGCGCGAGAACGTCAGCTCGGTCGCCGTCGCTACCGGCAAGCGCAAGCCCACGCCCTTGCCGCTGATACAGGCGAACATCTTGTCGCTGACGAAGTAGGCATCGAGGCGGTTGAGCGTCCGGGCGCTTACGCCGGGCAGCGCGAGAAGCAGCGCATCGAGCTGCGCCTTGCGGCGGGATTCGGGTGTGTCTGCGCTCAAGGGCACCTTGGTATCCGTTGTGTTGTGGTGGAGGCGTGTCATGCGTGGGTCAAACCGCACCGCGCGCCATCAACTCATCCTTGGCATACGCGTAGAAGATCGGGGCGGCGATCACGCCGGCGAAGCCGAAGGCTGCCTCCATCACGAGCATCGCCATGAGCATCTCCCACGTGCGCGATTCGACCCGGCTCCCGATGATACGGGCATTGAGAAGATACTCGAGCTTGTGGATCAGGACCAGGAACACCAACGAGGCGATCGCGGCCTGCACCGAATACGACAGGCTCACCACCACGATCGCGGTATTGGAGAGCAGGTTGCCAACGACGGGCAACAGACCCGTGATGAACGTGACGGCGATGAGCGTCTTCTTGAGCGGCAGATGCACGCCGAAAAGCGGCAGGATCAGCGCGAGATAGATCCCGGTGAAGAGCGTGTTGAGAAGCGAAATCTGCACTTGCGCGAAGACCACCCGGCGAAAGGAGCGACTCAGCCGCCTGGCACGCTCGATCAGAGCGCCCGCCAGCGGGCGGTAGTGCGCCACCGGTGACACCCCGCTCAGCGCGAGCATCGCGCCGAGCACTATGCCGGCAACAACGTACAGGAGGAATCGTCCCGCCTCGGCTCCCGCCAGCCGCACCGTCGTCGCGTGTGTGCGCAGCCACTGTGCAACCGCCTCGCTCATGTCGTCCGGGCGGTCGGGTATCAGTCCGGCGAACCATCCGGGCATCGTGGCGCGGGAGGTCTCGATGATGTCCGCCATCTTTGCCAGCAATACCGAAACGCTGCCCGCGTCGCTGTTGAAAAATACGACGAGAGCGACGAGCAGCGCTGAAACGAGCGCCATCACGATCCCGGAAAGCAACGCCACCGCGACCAGCGTCGCCCGCTGATTGGGAAAGCGCCGGTGGATCGCCGGCGCCATCAGATGCACCAGCTCGAAGACGAGCATGCCGGCGAGCAACGCCGGCAGCAGATGCAAAAGCAGCACGAGCACCAACGCGATGCCGGTGAGAATCCACGCAGCGACGGTGTATGCGAACGGGGGGGCCTGCTCCGGTTGCACTAGAGTCTCGTAGACTTCGGGGTTGGGACGTTGCCTGGGCGACCACAAGGAGATGCCATGATACGAGCTGCCATGCTGTCAACGCTGCTTTTGATGGCCGCGCCTGCCGCGCGCGCCGACGACGTCGGCTGCACGTCGACGACGTTCAACCTGTTCACGCCCAACGACAAGGTCTGCGTGTTCGCGTTCGACGACCCAAAGATCCCCGGCGTGTCCTGCCATGTCAGCCAGGCGAAGACCGGCGGGCTCAAAGGAGCCGTGGGCGTCGCGGAAGATCCGTCGCGATTCGCAATAGCTTGTCACCAGACCGGGATCATAACCCTGCCGGCCAAGCTACCCAAGGAGGAAAGCGTGTTCAGTGAAAGCACGTCGCTGCTTTTCAAGGACACGAAGGTGGTACGGATGTACGACGAGAAGCGCAGGACGCTGGTCTACGTCGCGGTGAGCCGGAGGATCCTCGAAGGATCGCCGATGAACTCGATTTCCACCGTGCCCGTGCCCTGAACGGGCGTTACTCGGGCAGCGTCTCGCCGGACCCGCCCATTTCCTTGGGCAGGTCCTTCATCTTCGGCAAGCCGTCCTTCATCGGAAGGACCGTCTCCTGGTAATGCACGTGAAGCTGCGGCTTGTGCTTGTACGTGGGTATCGCGGCGGCGTAGACATCGACCAACGACCAGGCGGGATGCTCCGTGAGCAGGTGACCGCCGCAGATCCTGCAGAACTTGCGATCGCTCTTCGGCGTCTTCCGATAGGCGCCGACGTGCTCCGCGCCCTTGGTGATCTTGACTGCGTCCGGCTTCCACAGCGTGAACGCGTTGACCGGCCCTGCCGACCAGCTCCGGCACGAGGCGCAGTGACAAAACCCCTCGCCGGCAGGCTCGCCGCTGACGGAGAGCTCGACAGCACCGCAAAAACAGCGGCCTTGGTAGGTCGGCGATGAAGAGGCGGTGCTCATGGCGTGGTTCCTTCGGTTGTGCGCGTCGCGAACTGCTGCGTCGTGCATTGTATCGTGCTGCGATCGGCGCTCGCCAGCGTGCATCGGCAAGTACGTTCCGCCGGCGCCCGGCACGAAGTCGCCGGCGCAGTGGGGCACCAAGGCAAGGCTCGACGAGCTCTTCGGCGAGACGGCGCGCGACATCCACGTCACCCGACGCGACTTCGTCTTCCGCTATCGCTCGCCGGCGCAGTGGATCGACATCGTTCGCACGTACTACGGTCCGATGAACAAGACCTGCGCC
>JBDTZQ010000004.1:0-46477 GCA_040005035.1 Betaproteobacteria bacterium
TACGACGTGTCGAGCAAGCCGCCGGCGACGATCGAATGGGAATGAGTGCCGCCGGGCCGCCCCAAGGCTCTCGCCCCCTTGGGGGAGCGGCGCCCAGCGCCGTTCGGGGGGAACGTGCACGCCACGCGAGCGTCGCGTCATGACAGCCGGGCGTGCCGCGAGGCGCCAGCTCGTCTCGTCGGGCACAGTGTGGGAGCCGATCGTCGGCTACTCGAGGGCCGTGCGGGTGGGCGATTGGGTGTTCGTCGCGGGCACCACCGCCACCGATACCGGCGGCAACATCGTCGGCAAGGGTGACGCGGCGGCGCAGATGCGCCAGGTCATGGCTAACATCGAGCTCGCGCTGACGCGCGCAGGTGCGACCTGCGCCGACGTCGTGCGCACGCGTATTTTTGTGACCGACATCGGCAACTGGGAGCCGATCGGACGCATCCACGGCGAAATATTCGGCGCCATCCGCCCGGCGGCGACGATGGTCGAAGTGCAGCGCCTGATCGATCCCGATCTCCTTGTCGAGGTCGAAGTCGACGCCATCATCGGCAGCGGCGATGCTGGCTGATCGCGACGCCGAGTCGCGCGACATGGCCGTCTCCGACGAGCGCTGGATGGCCGAGGCGTTGCTCCTCGCCCGCGCCGCGCAGGCGCGCGGTGAAGTGCCGGTGGGCGCAGTGGTAGTGCGCCAAGGCGTCGTCATCGGTCGCGGCGGCAACGCGCCGATCGTGGGCAGCGATCCGACGGCGCACGCGGAGATCGCCGCGCTGCGCTGCGCGGCGCTGGCGGCGGGCAACTATCGCCTGCCCGATTGCGATCTCTACGCGACGCTCGAGCCGTGCGCGATGTGCGCGGGAGCGATCATGCATGCACGCATCCGCCGGCTGGTGTTCGGGGCCCGCGATCTGAAGACGGGCGCCTGCGGCAGCGTTGTCGATCTGTTTGCCGAGCGCCGGCTTAACCATCACACCCGGGTGCAGGGCGGCGTCGCCGCGGAAGCCTGCGGCGCGCTGCTGTCGGCTTTTTTCGCGGAGCGGCGCTGACTTCCAGCGCGCCTGGTTGACGATGGTAGCGCGAACCTGGGGTATCGGACTGTATGCACCGGCGGGATTTGCCACCGAGCCCGCCGCGGTGGCGCGTGCGGTGGCGCGATGGGAGGCGGCGGGACATCGCGTCGTCGTCGATCCGACCGCGCTGTCACGATGGCAGCGCTTCTCGGCGCCCGACAAAGAGCGTCTTGCCGCGATCATGCGCATGGCGCACGACCCGCGCGTCGAGCTCGCGGTTGCCCTGCGCGGCGGCTACGGCTGGTCGCGTCTGCTCGAGCGACTGGACTTCGGCGCGATCGCGGCCAGTGGAACCCGTTGGCTGGGACACAGCGACTTCACCGCCTTCCAGCTCGCGGCGCTCGCGGCACAGAACATGGTGACCTTCTCCGGTCCCATGGGTGCGTACGATTTCGGCGCCGAGCAGATCTCCGCGTTCACGATGGAGCACTGGTGGGGTGTGCTCGATGCCACACGCTACGAGGTCCGCTGTGCGCTGTCCGGCGACGATCTCGCGACTTCGGGAACGCTGTGGGGAGGCAACCTCGCGCTGCTCGCGCATCTAGTCGGAACGCCGTACCTGCCGCACGTCGACGCCGGCATTCTGTTCGTGGAGGATGTCGGCGAGCATCCATACCGCATCGAGCGCATGCTCTACCAGCTCCATCACGCGGGGGTTCTCGACCGGCAGCGCGCGCTTTTGTTCGGAGAGTTCAACGAATATCGCCTCGGCGCCAACGACAACGGCTACGACTTCGACGCGATGATCGCGCACGTCAGCGCGAGCTTCGGCATCCCCGTGTTCACCGGGCTGCCGTTCGGCCACCGGCGCGACAAGCTGACGCTGCCACACGGCGCGCACTGCGAGCTTGCGGTGCGCAATGGCATGGCAACGCTGGCCTTCTCGCGGTACGCCATGAGCCCATGATATCCGCCGGGCCGCCCCAAGGATCTCGCCCCCTGGGGGGAACGGCGCGCAGCGCCGCTCGGGGGGATCCTACAACCGTGTCGTTTCGCGTGCGCGACGCCGACTGGGAGCGCGACATGGACGCACTCAAGGACCTGCGGCGCGCGGTCTTCGTCGTGGAGCAGGACGTTCCCGAGGTGCTCGAGTGGGACGGCGTCGACGGCGATTGCCGCCACGCGATCGCCGAGGACGACACGGGTCGCGTCATTGGTTGCGCGCGGCTCCTGGTGGATGGGCACATCGGCCGCGTCGCCGTGCTTGCCGACTGGCGCGGGAAAGGCGTAGGCGACGCACTGATGCGGCACATGATCGCGCTCGCGCGTTCGCTGGGCCATCACCGCGTGATGCTCAATGCGCAGACCCATGCGCTGCGCTTTTACGAGCGTCACGGCTTCGCCGCGGTGGGCGACGAATACGACGACGCCGGAATCGCGCACCGCGCGATGGAGCGCGTGCTCTAGACTACGAGCCGATACCGCGCCTACGCGATGGCGGCGCGGGCTGCCCGCTCGATGCGGAAATCGAAGGTCACCTCGCCGAGGGCTGTCCCCCAGGGATCGAAGCTTCGCTCGACGAACCCGACGCCGCCCCCCGCGTCGAGCGCGAGCACCGTCGAGCAACGCGTGCCATAGGCGGGACTCGCGATGAACGCCGGCGAAAGCAGGCGCTCCCATTCCGGTGACACGCCGGTCGAAGGCAACACACCGGTGCTGGCCTCGCGCCGATCGGCGAGCAGTGCGAACGCGTCGGCAATGAGCTCGCCGCAAGGGTCGGGGTCACCGCCCGCGGCGCGCTCGGCGTCGGTGTCGAGCGCGGCGGCGAGCCTTGCCTTCGCCTGCACGACCTTGGGCCACGCGGTGTCGAGAAAGTGATTCGACAGGCCGAAAAAGCCCGTTCCGAGCGCACGCGCGCCGCTGGCACGGTTGGACGCGTAGGCGCACGACACCGCTGCATCGCCCACGAGCAGGTTGAAGCCGTGGTATCGCGCGCTGTCGGCGGCGATGCGCGCGGCGCATACCATGGGCGGTTCGTTCGAGCGCAGCGCCATGGTGACCAACGCCCCGCGCGAGGGCGCGTTGGGATCGCGCGGCGTGCCCTCTCGAAAATTCGTGATCAGCGCCCAGCGCCCGGTGCGCGTGATGCCGAACCACGTGCCTGCGCCGACGGCGTCGCGGCCGGCGAGGATGCCGTCATCCCACCAATGCGCCGGCCGCGCGGCGCGCTCGTGGAACTCGTCGCGATTGGCGGCGATCACCAGCGGCAGGCGCGGATGCGCCCCAAGCGCGATGACGGCAAGGCACATGTCAGAGACTGTCCAGAAGAGGCCCTAGCTCGCCAGCAAGCGCTGTGCGTGGTGGCGGTGCGCGTCGAGCAGCGCCGATAACTACGCTGGCGCCGGCGCTTACGCAGATCGCCGCGTCGGAGAACTCGTCGTGCGCGTCGTCCCTCTTCGCCAGCGTGTGGATGTCGCGGGCCAGCAGCTTCGGCATCGGCGCTAGCGCGAGCCGGGTGCAGGGACTTGCGGGCGCTGCGGGGTGACGAAGCGCTCGGTAGTGCGCCCGCCGGCGTCCAGGCACGGCGCGAGTCCGCTGGCGTCGACAGCCTGCGCCAGCGCGCGCTCGAAGATCGAAGCGTCGCCGACGTTTTCATAGACTTCCATCCACATGAATGCATCGTCGCGGCGGCACAGCCGATATCCTGCGATGCCGGTGCGTGCCTCGACTTGCTGCAGGAGCCGGCGCACGGCATGCGCCGCTTCGTCGGTTCGCTGCGCGGCGACGCGATAGTAGATGTAGTACCAGACCGGGGTGGCCGGGCTCAAGCGATTCGGCCGCGCGGTGGCGCCGCCACGGGAATGGCATACGGGAGCGCCAGCAGCTCGAGAGGCGGGCCGCTCGGGTCGCCCAGGCGCACGTCGCCGTGCTCGCGCGCCGCAGTGTGGAGCACGGCAAGCAGATCGCTGCCGTCTTCGCCGTCGGTGCGCGGAGCGTGTGCCGCTTCAATCACCGTTCCGCAGGGCTGCGCCTCGAACGCCGGGCTGTAGAGCCGCTCCCCCGGCGTGGGGGGCGGGCTGCCGCGGACGCGGGCGAGGACCAGCCTTTCCTTGAGCCGTCCGAGGTACTGTGTGCGGGCGACGATCTCCTGGCCGGCGTAGCAGCCCTTGCGGAAGCTGACGCCGTCGAGCGCATCGAGATTGAGCGCTTGCGGCACGAATTGATCCGAGGTGGCCGCGACGATCCGGGGGACCCCGCCGCGCACGCGCAGCCATCGCCATGCGGGCTCTCCCGCCGGACGCGCGTGGCCGGAGAGTTGCGACCACAGCTCGATGGCGGCAGTGGTCGGCGCGCCGAGCATGAATCGACCCCCGGGAAGCGCGCGCACCGAAGCCTCGCCGATCCTGGCAACTTCGTGCGGTCCGGGAAGCGCCCCAAGCGCAGTACGCAGCCGGTCGGCCGCGGCGGGTCCGCCGATGCCGAAGCGCACATTGGCGGCGCTCGCATCCTCGATCACCACCTTGGCGCGAAGCACGAACATCGCCAGGCGTTTGCGGATCGCCGCCAGCATCGTGCCGGGAAGCATCAGCTCGAAGGCGTCGAGGCGCGTCCGATGCAGGGCAAAAACGACCAGCACCCGACCCTTGGCCGAGCACCAGGCGGCGAATTGCCAGGTGCCCGGCGAAAGCGCTTCCACGTCGTTGGTGACCTGGCCCTGCAGGAAGGTGGCGGCGTCCGGACCGGCCAGCGAAAGAACGCCCGACGCGCCCAGATCGCAAAGGGCCGCGCTGTCGCGGGCGGCGGCGAGTTCCGCGGCCGGATCGCCGAACGACGCAACGTCGTCAGTGTCGAGGCGCGCGCCAAGCGCTGCGCGGAAATCGGTCCAGCCAGTCGTCGGCATGGTTCGAAGGGAGACGTCGGCCTCGTGAGGGGGCGGGGTGGGAGCGGTCACCCGAGCGAGCTCGTCGGCAGGGGAAATTCCGTGCTAAAATCGAACGTTAGCTTGGTTTGAACTTGGTTTGACGTAGTTTGAATACGCGGGCGCAGGGACGGGCGGTTTTTCGGCCGCTTTTGAGCCCCACCCGCGAGGTTCGACAAGCAATTCGCAGATCCGCCCCTTCAGGGTGCCCGACCGGACTGTACTTCGGGCCCATTGGCGGATCGAGGCTCAACCCTGATCAAGGAGTGTAGTGATGTCGGTAACGATGCGTCAAATGCTGGAAGCCGGAGTTCACTTCGGCCATCAGACGAGGTACTGGAATCCGAAGATGGCGGACTTCATCTTCGGCTCGCGCAACAAGATCCACATCGTCAATCTCGAAAAGACGATGGAGATGTATCAGGAGGCGATGAAATACATCCGCCAGCTCGCCTCCAACCGCGGCACCATCCTGTTCGTCGGCACCAAGCGCCAGGCACGTGAGATCGTCGCCGAGGAGGCGCAGCGCGCGGGCATGCCGTACGTCGACCATCGATGGCTCGGCGGGATGCTGACCAACTTCAAAACGGTCAAGGTTTCGATCAAGCGCCTCAAGGACCTCGAGGCCATGGCGCAGGACGGCACGTTCGAGAAAATGACCAAGCGCGAGGCGCTTACGCTCCAGCGCGAGATGGAAAAACTCAACCGCAGCCTGGGTGGCATCAAGGAAATGAACGCGCTGCCCGACGCGTTGTTCGTCATCGACGTCGGTTACCAGAAGATCGCCGTCACCGAGTCGCGCAAGCTGGGCATCCCGATCGTCGGCGTGGTCGACACCAACCATTCGCCGGACGGAATCGCCTATGTGATTCCCGGCAACGACGACTCGAGCCGCGCCATCCGGCTGTACGCACGCGGCGTGGCCGACGCGATCCTGGAGGGCCGCAGCCAAGTCATCCAGGAGATCACCCAGACCGAGGAGTTCGTCGAGGTACCCGCTGATGAGGCCGCGGCCTGACCGACAAGCCCCAAGGGGCTCACGAGCCCTTTTTTTTGAACCGTGATGCCGTGAGCGATCCGGCGCACGTGAACAGCAACGAATCGGAGTAATCGTCATGGCGGAAATTGCCGCAAGCATGGTGATGGATCTGCGCGGCCGTACCGGGCTGGGCATGATGGAATGCAAGAAAGCACTGACCGAGACCGGCGGCGACATCGCGAAGGCCGAAGAGCTGCTGCGCATCAAGAGCGGCGCCAAGGCGTCGAAGGCCGCCGACCGCATCGCCGCCGAGGGCGTCATCGCGCTCGACGTGTCTGCGGACGGCAAGAGCGGATCGATCGTCGAGATCAATTGCGAGACCGATTTCGTCGCGAAGAACGAGGAGTTCCGCGCGTTCGCGGCCGACGTCGCGCAGATCGTGACGCGGGACAATCCCTCCGACGTGGCCGCGCTGTCCGGCAAGACGCTGCCGTCGGGGCAGACCGTCGAGCAGCGCCGCGTCGCGCTGGTGCAGAAGATCGGCGAGAACCTCGCGATCCGCCGCTTCGCGCGCCGCGCCGCCACCGGCAAGCTCCACGCGTACGTGCACGGCGTGCGCATCGGCGTCTTGGTCGACATCAGCGGCGGGGATGCGACGCTGGGCAAGGATCTGGCGATGCACATCGCGGCGAGCAAGCCGCTCGCGCTGGATGGCTCGCAGGTGTCCGGCGACATCGTCGCGCGCGAACGCGGCATCGCCGAGGCGCGTGCCGCCGAGTCGGGCAAGCCCGCCAACATCGTCGAGAAGATGGTGGAAGGCGCCGTGGCCAAGTTCCTGGCCGAGGTGACCTTGCTCGCCCAGCCCTTCGTGAAGGGCGACGGCAAGCAGAGCGTTATGCAGCTGATCAAGTCGCATGGCGCGACGATCAATGGCTTCACGCTCTATGTCGTGGGCGAGGGCATGGAAAGAAAGAAAGACGATTTCGCCGCCGAAGTGGCGGCGATGGCCAGAAACTGAACCGCGTCGACAAGAAGCGAGGTTGCCGATGACCGTACCGACGATCGCGCCGCTGGCCAGCGTGACCCCGCTGCCAGGCAAGGAGCCCGCGTACAAGCGCATCCTGCTAAAGCTGTCGGGCGAGGCGCTGATGGGTGATGACCCATACGGGATCAACCGCGCGGTCATCGACCGCATCGTCGCCGAGATCGGTGAAGTGGTGCGCCTCGGCGTGCAGGTCGCGGTGGTGATCGGCGGCGGCAACATCTTCCGCGGCGTCGCCCCCGGCGCCGCCGGGATGGATCGCGCTACCGCCGACTACATGGGCATGCTCGCGACGCTGATGAACGCGCTGGCGCTGCAGGACGCGATGCGCCGCGCCGGCATCGTGTCACGCGTTCAGTCGGCGCTTTCCATCGAGCAGGTCGCCGAGCCCTACATCCGCGGCAAGGCGCTTCGCTACCTCGAGGAAAACAAGGTCGTCATCTTCGCCGCCGGCACCGGCAATCCGTTTTTCACGACCGACACCGCCGCGGCGCTGCGTGGGCGCGAGATGGGCGTGGACATCGTGCTCAAGGCGACGAAGGTCGACGGGGTCTATACCGCCGACCCGAACAAGGACCCCTCCGCGAAGCGCTATCCGACGCTCACGTTCGACGAGGCGATCGTCAAGAACCTGAGAGTGATGGACGCGACCGCGCTGGCGCTGTGCCGCGACCAGAACATGCTGCTCAAGGTATTCAGCATCTCCGCGCCCGGTGCTCTCAAGCGAGTGGTCATGGGCGACGACGAGGGAACGCTGGTGCACTGCTGAGCCTAAAGCGCCATCGGACGTGAAACTGCCGGCGTCGACCGCGGTCTACCGGAGGACGCCGGACCGGACTTAGAGGAGGGTGCAATGATTGCTGACCTAAAAAAAACCGCCGAGCAGAAAATGCAAAAGTCCATCGAGACGCTCAAGAACGACCTCGGCAAGGTCCGCACCGGCCGTGCTCACACGGGTCTGCTCGACCACATCCGCGTCGACTACTACGGCTCGATGATGCCGATCAACCAGGTGGCCAACGTCACGCTCGCCGACGCGCACACCATCTCCGTGCAGCCCTGGGAAAAGAAGATGGTGCAGGTGGTGGAGAAGTCGATCCGCGACTCCGATCTCGGTGTGAACCCCGCGACTTCCGGCGACGTGATCCGTGTGCCCATGCCAGCATTGACCGAGGAGCGACGCAAGGAACTGGTCAAGGTCGTGCACAAGGAGGCCGAAAACACGCGCGTTGCCGTGCGCAACATCCGCCGCGACGCCATCACGCATTTCAAGGATCTGCTCAAGTCCAAGTCGGTGTCCGAGGACGACGAGCGCCGTGCGCAGGAGGACGTGCAAAAGCTGACCGATCGCTACATCGCCGAGGTCGACAAGCTCCTGCACGTGAAGGAAGCGGAGCTGATGGCTGTCTGACCCGAGCCAGAGCCTTCGTTACCTGAGTCGTCCCGGCCTTGATCGTGTTCACCAGCTCCACCCGGGACATCCCGGAATCGCGCGACGTGCCACGGCACGTCGCGATCATCATGGACGGCAACGGTCGCTGGGCCAAGCAGCGCATGCTGCCGCGCGTCGCCGGGCACCGTCGTGGCGTCGAGGCGGTGCGGGCGACGGTTCGGGCGTGCATCGAAGCCGGCGTCGAATACCTCACGCTGTTCGCATTCTCCAGCGAGAACTGGCGCCGGCCGCCCGACGAGGTTTCGATTCTGATGCAGCTCTTCATCCGCGCGCTCGAGCAGGAGGTCGCCAAGCTCGACACCAACGAAATTCGCTTTCGCGTGATCGGAGACACTTCTCGCTTCGAGCCGCGCATCCGAACCCTCATCGCGGCCGGAGAGCAGCGCACGGCGGACAATCGCCGTCTGACGCTCACCGTGGCGGCCAATTACGGTGGCCGCTGGGACATCGCGCAGGCGGTTCAGAAGCTCCTCGCGGCGCAGCCCGACGCCGTGCAGGGCTTCGCGCCCGAAGCTCTCGAGCCTTACCTGGCGATGGCTTACGCCCCGGAGCCCGACCTGTTTATCCGCACCGGCGGAGAGAAGCGCGTGTCGAACTTCCTGCTCTGGCAGCTTGCCTATACCGAGCTCTACTTCACCGACGTGCTGTGGCCCGACTTCGATGCGCGCACGCTGCAGGACGCGATTGCGTCGTATCGCACCCGCGAGCGACGGTTCGGACGCACCAGCGAGCAGCTTCGCGAGACCGCGAGCACCTGATGCTCAAGACCCGCGTCGTCACGGCGCTCGTGCTGATCCCGGTGGTGATGGCTGCGCTGTTCGCGCTCGACGCGCACGCGTGGGGCGTGCTGATGCTGCTGGTAGTATGCATCGGCGCCGCCGAGTGGGCGCGGCTGGCGAGCCTCGATCCGCGGGCGATGATGCTTTTCGTGGGTGCCACGCTCGCGACCGGCGCGGCGCTGCTCTGGCTGCCCGCTGCCGGGCTCGCCGAAAACCGCGGCTGGCCCGACGCGTGGGTGCTCGCGATCTGCGGTACCGCGGCGCTGTTCTGGATCGCGCTCGTTCCGTTCTGGCTGGTTCGCCGCTGGCACGTCCGCTCGCGGCTCCTGCTTGCGCTCACTGGCTGGCTGGTGCTCGTTTCGACGTGGTTCGCGGTCGTGCACATCCAGGCGCGGTCTCCTGGCATGCTGCTCGCGCTGATGGCCATCGTCTGGATCGCCGACTCCTCCGCGTACTTCGCGGGACGCCGCTTCGGCCGGCACAAGCTTGCACCGGCGATCAGTCCCGGCAAGACGTGGGAGGGCGTCTACGGCGCGATGTTCGCGGTCGGCGCGTACGCGCTGGCGCTTCTGCCGCTGGCCGAGAGAAACGGCTACGCGCGTGCGTTGAGCGCGGGCGCGATCGTAGTGTGGGTCGCGCTCGTCGTTCTGCTCGCCGTGCTTTCGGTGTCGGGTGACCTGTTCGAGTCGCTGCTCAAGCGCCAGCGCGGCGTCAAGGACAGCGGCAACGTTCTGCCGGGCCACGGCGGCGTGCTCGACCGCATCGACGCGCTAACCGCGGCGATGCCGGCGGCCGCGCTCGTCGTCAACTACGTGCTCCGCTGACATGCGCGAAAAGACGGATCCGAAGCGCAACGTCGCCGTGCTCGGCGCGACGGGATCGATCGGCGCGTCGACGCTCGACGTGATCGCGCGCCATCCGGATCGCTTCTCGGTCGGCGCGATCGCGGCCAACCGCAAGTGGGAGGCGCTGCTCGAGCTGGTGCGGCGCTTCCGCCCGCCATGGGCTGCGCTGCTCGATCCCGCCGCTGCGCGCCAGCTGGGCGACGCGGTCCGGAGGGAAAACCTGCCCACGCGCGTGCTTTCCGGCGACGAGGGGTTGTGCCGATTGGCCGCACTGCCTGAGATCGACACCGTCGTCGCCGGCATCGTCGGCGCGGCGGGCCTCGCGTCCACGCTCTCGGCGGCGGGCGCCGGCAAGCGCATCCTCCTCGCCAACAAGGAGACGCTGGTGCTAGCGGGCGCACTGTTCATGGCCGCGGTGCGCGAAGGCAACGCGACATTGCTGCCCATCGACAGCGAGCACAACGCCATATTCCAGTGCATGCCTTCGGCGGCGGATACCGCAACCCCGGCATCACGCGGCGTGCGCAGAATCCTGCTCACCGCGTCGGGCGGGCCATTTCTGCACACCCCCCACGCCGAGCTTGCCAGCGCCACGCCCGACGCCGCATGCGCGCATCCGAACTGGCGCATGGGGCGCAAGATCTCGGTCGATTCGGCGACCATGATGAACAAGGGCCTCGAGGTGATCGAGGCGCACTGGCTGTTCGGCATCGCGCCTGACGCCATCGAGGTGGTCATCCACCCTCAGAGCATCGTTCATTCCATGGTCGAATACCTCGACGGATCGGTGCTGGCGCAAATGGGCAATCCCGACATGCGCACACCGATCGCGCAGGCGCTGGCGTGGCCCGACCGCATCGATGCGGGCGTGGCGAGCCTCGATCTCGCCCATATCGGGGCGCTGCACTTCGCGACACCGGATCAGGCGCGCTTCCCGTGCCTCGCGCTTGCCTACGCCGCGCTGCGCGCGGGAGGCACCGCGACCGTCGTGCTCAACGCCGCCAACGAAGTCGCGGTGGGCGCCTTCCTCGAGCGCCAGATCGGCTATCTCGACATCTCCGGCACCTGCGAGGCGACGCTTTCGCGTATGGCGGTGACGCCTGTCGAATCGCTGTCTGACGCGCTCGAGGCCGATGCCGCCGCGCGGCGTCTCGCGCAGCGCATGATCGGACCTCTGGCACAAAACCGGCGCAGCGCATGATCGACATTGTCCAGAAAGTGCTCGCCTTCGTCGTCACGCTCGGCGTGCTCGTCGTGTTCCACGAGCTCGGACATTACGTGGTGGCACGTCTCGCAGGCGTCAAGGTGCTGCGCTTTTCGGTCGGCTTCGGGCGCATCGTATGGTCGCGCCGCTTCGGCCCGGACCGTACCGAGTGGGCGATCTCGGCGGTGCCGCTTGGTGGCTACGTGAAGATGGCCGACGAGCGCGAAGGGGACGTCGCGACGGCCGACCTGCCGCGCGCGTTCAACCGGCAAAGCGTGGCGCGCCGCATCGCGATCGTCGCGGCGGGTCCGATCGCCAACCTGCTGCTCGCCGTGGCGCTGTTCGCGGCGACCTACATGGCCGGCATCCCCGGGCAGCGCGCGCTGCTCGCGTCGCCGCCCGCGGGTTCCCCGGCGGCCGTTGCGGGCATCCGCGGCGGAGAGCTGGTCACGGCGGTCGACGGCGAGCCCGTGCGGTCGTGGCAGGATGCGCGCTGGCGTCTGCTGCGCGCATCGGGAAGCCGCGACGTCGCCGTGCAGGTCGAGCGCGCCGACGGCACGCAGGCGCTCCTCACCATCGCGCTCGCTTCGCTTGCCAGCGAGGACTGGGAATCGAATTTCCTGGGCAAGCTCGGACTCAGGACCGATCTCGGGCCACCGGTGGTGCGAGAAGCCATCGACGACAAGCCCGCGGGCAGGGCAGGCATCCGCGCCGGCGATGCGATCCTCGCCATCAACGGCGAAGCAATGCGCTCGCCTTCCGACGTCGCGGCGCTCACCGCGGCGCATCCCGGTGACCCGCTGGAATTCACGCTGCGCCGCGATGGCGTCGAATCGCGCGTGCGCGTCGTGCCGGATGCGGTGGAACAGGGCGGCAAGCGCGTCGGCATTGCCGGCATGCGACTCGCCGTCGAGCCCGACCGCGCGCAGCAGGCGGCGGTCACCGTTCGCTACGGCGTGGTCGACGCGTTCGTGCAGGGTGCGCGCAAGACGTGGGATCTTTCGATATTCACGCTCAAGATGCTCGGGCGCATTATCACCGGTGACGCATCGCTCAAGAACATCAGCGGGCCATTGACCATGGCCGACTACGCGGGACAGTCGGCGCAGGCCGGATTGTTCACCTTCGTCGGCTATCTCGCATTGATCAGCATCAGTCTCGGCGTGCTCAACCTGCTGCCCGTGCCCTTACTCGATGGCGGACACTTGATGTATTATCTCGCCGAGATTCTCAAGGGTAGTCCCGTATCCGACCGCGTGCTCGAGGTCGGCCAGCGCATCGGCATGGCCGTGCTGGCGATGCTGATGGCTTTGGCGTTCTTCAATGACCTCTCCCGACTTTTCTGAACTGCGACGCGCGCGCTCGCGCGCCGCGGCATGGATTGCCGCGATTCTCCTCCTGCCCGCCTGGTTGCTGGCGACGCCGGCTGCCGCCTTCGATGCCTTCACCGTCAAGGACATCCGCGTCGAAGGCGTGCAACGCACCGACGCCGGAACCGTCTTCAACTATCTCCCGATCAAGGTCGGTGACCGCATCGACGACGAAAAGGCATCGGCCGCCATCAAGGCGCTCTATGCGACGGGATTTTTCCGCGACGTGCGCCTCGAGGCGGAGAACGACGTCTTGGTCGTCATCGTGCAGGAGCGCCCGACCATCAGCCAGATCGACATCGTCGGCATCAAGGAATTCGAAAAGGACGTGCTGAAAAAGGCGCTCAAGGACATCGGCGTCGCCGAGTCCCGTATCTTCGACCGCTCCGCGCTTGACCGCGCCGAGCAGGAGCTCAAGCGCCAGTACATCAACCGCGGCTTCTACGGCGTCAAGATCGCCACGACGGTCACGCCGCAGGAGCGCAATCGCGTTGCCATCAATTTCACGGTCGAGGAAGGCGACGTCGCGAAAATCGCCAAGATCAACATCGTCGGCGCGCAGGCGATCCCGGAATCGACGCTGATCAGGGAAATGCAGCTGTCGACGCCGGGGTGGCTGACTTGGTACACCAAGAACGACCAGTATTCGAAGCAAAAGCTGCAGGCCGACCTCGAGACGCTGCGAAGCTACTACACCAATCGCGGGTATCTGGAGTTCGCGGTCGATTCGACTCAGGTGTCGATCACGCCCGACAAGGACGACATCTACATCACCATCAACGT
The DNA here is from genome assembly GCA_040005035.1 of Betaproteobacteria bacterium. GTDB lineage: Bacteria > Pseudomonadota > Gammaproteobacteria > Burkholderiales > Casimicrobiaceae > PALSA-1003. The sequence goes on from JBDTZQ010000004.1 coordinate 13,373, forward strand.
TACCGAGGGGCCGAAGTTCACCATCTCCGACGTGCGCCTCGCCGGCGAGCTGCTTCTGCCCGAGGTGGAATTGATGCGACTGGTGACGGTGCGTCCGGGTGATGTCTACTCCCGAGAAAAGCTTACACAGTCTGCGAAGGCGATTTCCGACCGCATGGGCAGCGACGGCTACGCGTTCGCCAACGTCAACGCGGTGCCCGAGATCAACCGCGAGGAGCGCACCGCCGGATTCACCTTCTACATCGACCCGGGCCGCCGCGTGTACGTGCGCAGGGTCAACGTCAGCGGCAACGCGAAGACGCGCGACGAAGTCATCCGCCGCGAGATTCGCCAGCTCGAAGACGGGTGGTACGACGCGACGCGTATCGACCGCTCGAAGGTGCGCATCACGCGCCTGCAGTACTTCGAGGACGTCAATATCGAGACGCCGTCGGTGCCGGGGAGCCCGGACCAGGTCGACCTCAATATCACCGTCACCGAGAAGGCCACCGGCAACCTGCTGCTGGGCGTCGGCTACTCGAGCGCGGAAGGGGTGGTCTTCTCGGGCTCGGTGTCGCAGAACAACGTGCTGGGCACCGGCAACTCGCTCACCGCCGCGCTCAATACCAGCAAGGTCAACCAGCAGATCGCAATCACCTACGTCGAGCCGTACTGGACCGCCGACGGCGTGTCGCGCTCGCTTGAAATCTACAGTCGCAACGTCAACCCGTCGTCGCTGCCGGTCGCGGCGTATCAATCGCAGACCGCGGGGGCGGCGATCGGCTTCGGCATCCCGATCACCGAGACCGACGCGATCAATCTCGGTGCACGCTTCGAGCACACGCACCTGTCGCTGTACAGTGACAGTCCGCTGCTCTACCAGCAATTCGTCCGGCAGTTCGGCGCCATCACCAACAGCGTCATCTTCAGCGCCGGCTGGTCGCGCGACACGCGCGACAGCATCCTGTTTCCCACGCGGGGCATGCTGCAAAGCGCGTTTGTCGAGCTGGGCGTCGGCGACCTGCTGTTCTACAAGGCCAACTACCTTATCCAGTGGTTCACACCGATGCCGCTGGGCAGTGTACTGATGCTGCGCTCGGACCTGGGCTACGGCGGCGGGCTCGGCGACAAGCCGCTCCCCTTCTTCAAGGCGTATTATGCGGGCGGTGTGGGGTCCGTTCGCGGCTACGAGACGGCGTCGTTGGGTCCGCAGGACCTCAACGGGAACACCATCGGCGGACGCCAGAAGGTAATCGGCAACATGGAGCTGTTCTTCCCGGTTCCGGGTACCAAGGCGGGCGACCAGTCGACGCGCATGTCGGTGTTCGTCGACGCCGGCCAGATCTACGACAGCGGTTTCGAGCCCAGCCTGGAGTCGTTCAGATATTCCACCGGTGTCGGCCTGGCGTGGAACTCGCCGGTCGGGCCACTGAAATTCAGCTACGGTTATCCTCTCAACGCGGGACCGCGCGACCGGATCCAGCGCTTCCAGTTCCAGGTCGGCACGGTATTCTAGGGCACGGAGAATGGTTGGCGCCGTGCCTTCGCGCGAAGGGTTTGTGTAGGAGACAATGTTGAAGCAGCGTATGCAGCAATTCTGGATCGGTGCGGCGATCGCGGTGTGCACAGCGTCCATCGCCGCGCCGGCGCAGGCGCAGGCACCGGATTACAAGATCGGATTCGTCAACAGCGAGCGGCTGTTTCGCGACGCCGTTCCCGCCAAGCGGGCGCAGCAGAAGCTGGAGAAGGAGTTCGCCGGCCGCGACGCGGAGATCCAGAAGCTCGCCAAGCAGGTTCGAGACCTGCAGGCGGCGCTGGAGAAAGACGGCGTCACCCTGTCGGAGGTCGACAGGCGAAACAAGGAGCGCGATCTCGCCAACATGAGCCGCGATTTGCAGCGCGGCCAGCGCGAGTTCCGCGAGGACCTCAACCTTCGCCGCAACGAGGAGCTGTCGGCGGTGCAGGAGCGCGCCAATCGCGTCATCCAGCAGATCGCGATCGACGAGAAGTTCGACCTGATCATCCAGGACCCCGTCATCTACGCAAGTCCGCGCATCGACATCACCGATCGGGTGATCAAGGCGCTTGTCGACAAGTAATCCAACGGCGCCGCGAAGCGAGACAAGCATGAGTCCGCGTCGCACAGGTTCCGGAATTGCGCTGCGTTTGCTGGCGGAGCGGTGCGGTGCCGAGCTGGTCGGCGACGGCGCGACGATGATCGACTGCGTCGCCGCCCTCGACGATGCCGGCCCGGGAGCGATCGTGTTCCTCGCCAATCCCAGATATCGGCCGCAGTTGTCGTCGACGCGTGCGAGCGCCGCCATCGTGTCGCCGCGCGACGCTGCGGCGACGTCGCTTCCGAAGCTGGTATCGGCGAATCCTTACGCGACCTACGCGAAGGTCGCGACGCTGCTCCATGCGCCGCTGCGCGTCTCGCAAGGCGTGCATCCGACGGCGCTCGTTGCCGCCAGCGCGCGCATCGCGCCCACCGCGATGATCGGGCCCATGGTGGTGATCGGGGAGCGCACAAGCATCGGCGAGCGAAGCGCCATCCAGTCGGGATGCGTCGTCGGCGACGACTGCGACATCGGCGACGACGCGGTGCTGCACGCGCGCGTGGTCGCCTACGCCCGCACCCGCATCGGCGCGCGCACGATCGTGCATTCCGGGGCGGTGCTTGGCGCTGACGGCTTCGGCATGGCCGAGCACGAAGGACGATGGATCAAGGTTCCGCAGGTCGGCGGGCTCGCCATCGGCGCCGACGTCGAGATCGGCGCCAACACCACCATCGATCGCGGTTCGCTCGGTGACACCGTCATCGAGGACGACGTCAAGCTCGACAACCAGATCCAGATCGGACACAACTGCCGCATCGGCGCGCATACCGCGATCGCCGGCTGCGTCGGCATCGCCGGCAGCACGCGCATCGGCAGGAACTGCAAGATCGGCGGCGCGGCGATGATCACGGGCCATCTCGACATCGCCGAGGGGACCATCATCTCGGCGTCGACCGGTGTCTACGATTCGATTGTGGAACCGGGCGTCTACACTTCGACGTTTCCGGCGCTGCCGCACCGCGAATGGCGTCACGTGGCGTCGATCGTGCGTCGGTTGAGGTCGCTGGCGGAGCGCGTACGCGCGCTCGAGCGACACAGTGGACGGGAAGGGGGCTCATCGTGAGCGAGATGGACATCGGCGAAATCCGGCGGCACCTGCCGCATCGCTACCCGTTCCTCCTGGTCGACCGGGTGCTGGAGTGCGTTCCCGGCGATCGCATCCGAGCGATCAAGAATGTCACCGTCAACGAGCCGTTTTTCCAGGGACATTTTCCCCACTACCCGGTGATGCCCGGTGTGCTGATCATCGAGGCGCTCGCGCAGGTGTCGGTCATCCTCGTCTACCAGACGCTCAACCGGCTTCCCGACGACAAGTCGGTGATCCTGTTCGCAGGCATCGACGGCGCGCGCTTCAAGCGGCAGGTGGTCCCCGGCGATCAGCTGCAGCTCGAGGCCAAGCACGTCCGGCTGGTGCGGGGAGTCGGCAAGTTTGACGTGCGCGCGACGGTGGGCGGCGCTCTGGTTGCCGAGGCGCAACTCCTCGCCGCGCTGCGCGACCTCTGAAGCGTGGCGCGCGTCCATCCCACGGCGATCGTCGCATCCGACGCGGAGCTGGCGAGCGACGTCGAGATCGGCGCGTACACGATCGTCGGAGGGCAGGTTGTCATCGGCGCGGGCAGCTCCATCGGCCCGCACGTCGTGATCGCCGCGCGCACGCGCATGGGGCAGCGCAATCGCGTATTCCAGTTCGCCTCGATCGGCGAGATACCGCAGGACCGCAAGTACGACGGCCGGCCGACCTCGACGGTCATCGGCGACGACAATGTGTTTCGCGAGTTCGTCACCATCCACGCCGGCACCGCGCAGGACCGTGGCGTCACCACGCTCGGCAACGGAAACTGGCTGCTTGCCTACAGCCACGTCGCGCACGACTGCGTGGTCGGCAACGCGACGACGTTTTCCAACAATGCGCAGCTCGCGGGGCACGTCGTGGTCGACGACTTTGCGGTGCTCGGCGGCTTCGTGGGCGTGCACCAGTTCTGCCGTGTCGGCGCGCATGCCTTCGTCGCCGCCGGGTCGATCGTGCTGCAGGATGTGCCGCCGTACATGACCGTCGCGGGCTATCCGGCCAAACCCCACGGCACCAATAGCGAGGGCCTTCGCCGCCGTGGATTCAGCAGCGATGAGCTCGCCGCGATCAAGCGGGCCTACAAGACGCTCTATCGCGAGTCGCTGTCGCTGGAGGAGGCGCGCGCGAAGATAGGCGCTGACGCGCGTACCACGCCGGTGCTCGCCCCGCTCGCCGCGTTCCTCGACACCGCAGGCCGCGGCATCGTCCGCTGAGGGGCTATCCGATGGAGGGAGAGAGCGTCACCATCGGCATCGTCGCCGGAGAGGCATCCGGTGACGCCCTCGGTGCCCAGCTCATTCGCGCGGTGCGCGAGCGTTTTCCTGGGGTGAGGTTCGCCGGCGTCGGCGGTCCGCGCATGGAAAGCGCCGGTTGCGAGCTGTGGTACCCGCTCGACAAGCTGGCGGTGCGCGGCGTCGTCGAAGTGCTGCCGCGCATCCCCGAGCTCATCGGCATCCGCCGCGACATCTATCGACGTCTTCGAGCCGCCAAGGCGCCGCTGTTCATCGGCATCGACGCGCCCGACTTCAACCTCGGGCTGGAGCGACGCCTCAAGCGAGGCGGCCTGCGCACGATCCATTACGTCAGCCCGTCGGTGTGGGCGTGGCGGCGCGAGCGCGTCGACTCGATCGCACATTCGGCGGACCGTCTGCTGGCGCTGTTTCCCTTCGAGCCCGGCCTCTACGCAGGCACGCGGCTGTCGGCGAGCTTCGTCGGGCACCCGCTTGCCGCAGCCGCGGCGAACGGCGGCAGCCGCCGCGAGACGCGTGACCTGCTCAAGCTCGAAGCGAGCCGTCCGGTGTTCGCGTTGCTCCCCGGCAGCCGCATGGGCGAGCTGGAAATGCATGCCGAGCTGCTTTTGCACACCGCCGCCGAGATTCTCGACGCGCAGCCCGAGGCGCGCTTCGTCGTGCCACTGGTGAGTCGCGAGGCACGCGAATATTTCGAGACCGTGCAGCATCGGCTGCAGCTCGAAACGCTGCCGCTGACGCTGCTCTACGGCCATGCCGATCATGCCCTCAAGGCCGCCGATGTCGGTGTCGTCGCCTCCGGGACCGCGACGCTGGAGGCGGCGATGTGCCGTTGCCCGCACATCGTGTTCTATCGCGTCAATGCGCTGACGGCGGGTATCGTCCTGCGCAAGCTGCTGTTACCCTATGTCGGACTGCCCAACATCCTTGCCGGACGTTTCGTGGTGGCGGAGTTTCTCCAGGATGAAGCCACGGTGCACAACCTCGCGCGCGCCGCACTGAACCTCTACGACGACACCGTGACCCGGCGACGCCTCGAGTCGCTGTTCGCAGCGATGGCACAGACGCTGCAGGCCGACACGCCGGAGCTCGTCGCCGACGCGGTGGCGGGCGAGTTGCGCGCGGCGGGCGTGGCGTGCTGATCGCGGGCGTCGACGAGGCCGGGCGCGGCCCGCTCGCCGGACCGGTGGTCGCCGCGGCGGTCATCCTCGATCCGGAGCGTCGCATCCGTGGATTGCGCGATTCCAAGCTGTTGACGCCGGAGGCGCGCGAGCGCCTCGCCGGGCTGATCCGAGTGCGCGCCGTGGCGTGGGCGGTCGCAGCCAGCGACGTCGGCGAGATCGATGCTCTCAACATATTGCAGGCGAGCCTGCTGGCGATGCAGCGCGCCGTCGAGCAGTTGTCGTGCGCTCCGGACGTGGTGTGGATCGATGGCAACCAGTGCCCGCCGCTCGCCTATCCCGCGCGCGCCATCGTCGACGGTGACCGCGTGATCGCCGCCATCGCCGCCGCGTCGATCCTCGCCAAGACGGTGCGCGATGCCCTGCTGGTCGAGCTCGATCGCACGTATCCCGCGTACGGGTTCTGCAGGCACAAGGGTTACTCGACCCCGGAGCATCTGGCCGCGCTGGCGACGCACGGCCCCTGCCCGGCGCACCGCAACAGCTTCGCCCCCGTCCGACAGAGGCGCCTCGACTTCGGCGAGGTCTGGGTGGCTCGGTGACGGTCGCGCGCCGACCGCAGGCGCTGCTGTTCGATGTCTTCGGTACGGTGGTCGACTGGCGCGGCAGCATCGCGCGCGAAGTCCGCAAGCTGGTGCGGGCCCGGGGCTCGCCTGCCTCGATCGATGGCGGCGCGTTCGCGGATCGCTGGCGCGCCGGCTACGTCCCCGCGATGCAGCGCGTTCGCTCCGGCGAGCTTGCGTGGCAATCCATCGACGACCTGAACCGCACGATCCTGGACACGGTGCTGCCCGAGTTCGCGCTGCGTTTGCCCGAGCGCGACAAGCGCGCGCTCAACCTGGTCTGGCACCGCCTCTCGCCGTGGTCCGACGCCGTCGCGGGGCTCGCGCGCCTGAAGCGCCGCCACATCGTCGGGACATTGTCGAACGGCAACGTCAAGCTGCTGGTCGACATGGCGAAGAACGCGCGCCTGCCATGGGACTGCGTGCTGTCGGCTGAGCTGTTCCGACACTACAAGCCCGACCCGGAGGTGTATCTCGGCGCCGCCGCGCTGCTCGACCTCGCCCCACGCGAAGTCATGCTCGTCGCCGCGCACAAGGAGGACCTCGCGGCGGCCAGGCGTTGCGGCATGCGAACCGCGTTCGTGCGCAGGCCGCTGGAAAACGGCGCGGGAGTTGCGGCGGACGTCGACGACGACCCGCGCTGCACCTTCAACGCCGACGATGTCCTGGACCTGGCGCGTCAGCTCAGCTGCTAGCGTGTCCGGCACTCGCGGAGATGCGGCTCAGACCTGCTTGAGCTCGCTGAGGTACTCGTGGTGCGCCGTGCTCACGTGCGAGATACGAAGCTCGACCGGAACGTCGCTGTAGGTCATCGCGACACGCTGGATCTGCAGCAACGGACTCTGTGGAGCGACGTGCAGCAGCGGCGCCATCTCTTGGTCGGCCAGCGTCGCGCGCAGACGCTCGACGGTGCGCACGACCGAAATGCCGAAAGCGTCCTGGTAGAGGTTGTAAACTGTGCTTGGCCTGCCGCGGAAAGCTCGCTCGCTCAACCCGGGAAACCGCGCCGCCGCGACGGTGATGTCGTCGACGATCACCGGCTCGCCGGAGAGCGAGAGGAGGTTGCGCATGCGCAGCACCGGGTCGCCGATCGCCACGCCGAGCTTGTCTGCGGCCAACTTGTCGGCCTTGCCCTTGCCGAACGCGAGCAGGCGCACCGCCGGGTACTGCTTGGGCGCGTCGTGCGGAACGACGTGGAAAAAGTAGAACAGGAGGCGGTCGCGGTTGTGGCTGGCGACGTACGTGCCGCGGCCGTGCTGCCGGATCAGGATGTTCTCGGCGACGAGCTCGTCGATTGCCTTGCGCACGGTGCCGATGCTCACTCCGTAGCGCTCCGCCAACCGGCGCTCGGCCGGGATCGCCTCGCCCGCTTTCCACTCGCTGCCCACCAGCGCCTCCATGACGCTGCGTTTCACCTCCCGGTAAAGCGGGGCAGTCATCGGTACGCCCGGGGAGGGCGCGTCAGTCTGCGCGGGAGCGTCGGCGGCCATGAAGCCAGTCTAAGCAAATCTTCTAGGTGATTCAACTCATCTAGATGATATAGTTGACTTACTCGGTGCCGGCTGGTTAAGCTTGCGCTGCATAAGCCTGGAAGGAGCCGACATGATCCACTGCGTTTTGCACGACCCTGAGGACTCCGTTGCCGTCGTTGTGGTCGAAGGCGTGAAGGCGGGGCAGACCCTCACCGGACTCATCCTCGACGAGAACCGGACCATCAGCCTGCCGTGCGTCCAGGACATCCCGCTCGGGCACAAGGTGGCGCTCGTTGAGATGAAAGTTGGCGACACCGTCGTCAAGTACGGTGTCGACATCGGCAAGGTGGTGGCGCCGATCGCGGTCGGTGCGCACGCGCACGTCCACAACATCAAGACCAAGCGCTGGTGATAAGGATGGCGAACACGCAAAAGACATTCATGGGTTACCGCCGCCTGCGCACAATCGCGCCGGTAGCCCTCCACGCAATGGCGAAGATCCCCGCCACCGAGGAGCGCTAGTCATGCAAAAAACGTTCATGGGCTACCGGCGCGAGAACGGCCGCGTCGGCGTGCGCAACCACGTCGTCATCCTGCCGGTGGACGACCTATCCAACGCTGCCTGCGAGGCGGTGGCCAACAACATCAAGGGAACGCTGGCGATCCCGCATCCGTACGGGCGGCTGCAATTCGGCGCCGACCTCGACCTGCACTTCCGCACGCTCATCGGCACCGGCAGCAATCCCAACGTCGCGGCGGTGGTTGTCATCGGCATCGAGGAAGGCTGGACCAAGCGCGTGGTCGACGGCATCGCCGCGACCGGCAAGCCGGTCACCGGCTTCGGCATCGAGTTGCACGGCGACCACGACACGATCATGCGCGCGTCGAAGGTGGCGCGCGGCTATTTGCAGTCGTCGAGCGAGCTGCAGCGCGTCGAATGCAAGCTCTCGGAGCTGTGGGTGTCGACCAAGTGTGGCGAGTCGGACACCACCTCCGGCTGCGGAGCCAACCCCACCGTCGGCGACGCGTTCGACAAGCTCTACGCCGCCGGGTCCACGCTGGTGTTCGGCGAGACCTCCGAGATCACGGGCGGCGAGAAGATCGTCGCCGCACGCTGCCGCGACGACAAGGTGCGCGCGGAATTCATGCGCATGTTCGACCGCTACCAGGACATGATCAACCGCTTCAAGACCACCGACTTGTCCGAGTCGCAGCCCACCAAGGGCAATATCGCCGGCGGCCTCACCACCATCGAGGAAAAGGCGCTGGGCAACATCCAGAAGATCGGCCGCAAGTGCGTCGTCGACGGCGTGCTCGACAAGGCAGAGATGCCGACGGGGCCCGGACTGTGGTTCATGGACAGCTCGTCGGCGGCGGCGGAGATGGTCACGCTGTGCGCCGCGTCGGGCTTCGTCGTGCACTTCTTCCCCACCGGACAGGGCAATGTCATCGGCAATCCGATCCTGCCGGTCATCAAGATCTGCGCCAATCCGCGCACGGTGCGCACGATGAGCGAGCACGTCGACGTCGACACCAGCGGCCTGCTGCAGCGCGAGATCACCATGGACCAGGCGGGCGACAAGCTCGTCGACATGATGTTCCGGACCGCCAACGGTCGACTCACCGCCGCGGAAGCGCTCGGTCATCGCGAGTTCGTACTGACGCGACTCTACGAAAGCGCCTAGCGCCTGCGTCACGCGCATCCGCGCCGCGGCGCGGACGCGCCCGTGCCGCGGGGTCGAGTCGTGCGAAGGCACGCGCGAGATCGGGGTGCGGCCGCGCGGGATGCCCTCTATAATCCGGGCGAAGGTTTTCCCTTAGGAGGATGATCCATGCCTTTCGCGCTCGGGCGCCGTGCCATTATCCTGCTGTTCCTCGCATTCGCGGGCATTTCCACCTGCTACGCCGAGATGTCCGAGATCAAGGTGGCGAAGCAGTACGGCATCGGCTACCTCCAGCTGATGCTGATGGAGGAAGGCAAGCTGATCGAGAAGCACGCCAAGGCGGCGGGCGTCGACGTCACGGTCACCTGGGCGACCTTCGCCGGCACCAACGTCATGATCGACGCGGTGCTGTCGAACAGCCTGCAGTTCGCGTCGGGTGGCGTGCCGGGAATGATCACGGTGTGGTCGCGTACCCGCGACAATCTCGGCGTGCGCGGCGTCGGCGCCATCAACTCGATGCCGATCTACCTCAACAGCCGCAATCCTGCGGTGAAAACGGTCAAGGACTTCACCGACAAGGACAGGATCGCGCTGCCGGCGGTGAAGGTCTCGATCCAGGCCATGACATTGCAGATGGCCGCCGAGAAGGCGTTCGGCGAGGGCCAGCAAGGCCGGCTGGATCCGCTGACGGTGACGATGGGCCACCCCGACGCGCAAGTCGCGCTGCTGTCCGGGCAGTCCGAGATCAACGCCCACTTCGGCTCGCCGCCGTTCCAGTACCAGCAGCTGCGCAACCCGGCGATCCACACCGTGGTCAACTCGTACGACGTGCTCGGCGGGCCGGCGACATTCAACGTGGTGTGGACGACGTCGAAATTCCGCAACGAGAACCCGAAGCTCTACGACGCGTTTGTCAAAGCGCTGGATGAAGCGACCGCGATGATAAATACCGACCGGCAGAAGGCAGCGGAGGCGTACCTACGACTCTCCAAGGACAAAGACTCCGTGCAGGAGATCGTAGCGATGCTCAACGATCCGCAGATCGTGTACACGACCACTCCGCAGAACATCATGAAATACGTCGATTTCATGTTCAAGACGGGAACGATCAAAATCAAGCCCGACTCGTGGAAAGACCTGTTCTTTCCGAACGCGCAGACGCTGCCGGGAAGCTAAGTCGTGATCGAAGCCGACAGCGCAACGCGCCTCGAGGTCGACCTGGCCGCGATCCGTGCCGCGCACGCGCGCATCAAGACGCACATTCGTCGCACGCCGGTCATGTCGAGCCGCTCGCTCGACGAGGCGGGCGGTGCGACGTTGTTCTTCAAGTGCGAGAACCTCCAGAAGGTCGCCGCGTTCAAAGCGCGAGGCGCCTGCAATGCGGTGCTCTCGCTCGATGACGCGCAAGCCGCGCGCGGCGTGGTGACGCATTCTTCGGGCAACCACGGCGCGGCGCTGGCGTGGGCGGCTACGCAACGCGGCATTGCGTCCTGGATCGTCATGCCGTCGAACTCGGCGAAGGTCAAGCAGGCGGCGGTACAGGGCTTCGGCGGCAACGTGCGCCTTTGCGAGCCGACGCTGCCCGCGCGCGAGATCATGTGCGCGAGCGTGCTCGCGGAGACCGGCGCGACGCTGGTGCATCCCTACGACGACTGGCGCGTCATTGCCGGGCAGGGCACGGCGGCGCTGGAATTGCTCGACGAGGTCCCCGATCTCGACGCGGTGATCACGCCGCTGGGGGGCGGGGGCTTGTTGTCGGGAACCGTGATCGTGGCCAAGGGTATCAAGCCGGGCATTGCTGTCTACGGCGCGGAGCCCAAGGGTGCCGACGACGGCGCGCGCTCGCTGCGCGCCGGCCGCATCATCCCACAGACCGATCCGCACACCATCGCCGACGGGTTGCGCTCGTCGCTCGGCGAACGGACATTCGCCGTGCTCTCGGCGAGCATCGACGCGGTCGGAACGGTCTCGGAGGAGGCCATCGTCGCGGCCATGCGGCTGACCTGGGAGAAGCTCAAGGTGGTGATCGAGCCTTCGGCCGCGCTTCCGCTGGGCGCGCTCCTCGAGCGCGCGCTGCCGGTGGCGGGGCTGCGCGTCGGCGTGATTCTGAGCGGCGGCAACGTCGATCTCGACCGGTTACCCTGGCAGCACTAGAGCGCCGCTCGGACCCGCTGGGACCTTGTAGCGCCGTTGAAAGGAGGAACCGTGCCGACGACGACCCATGCACCGTTGCTCGACGTAAAGGGTGTGACGCTGCAGTACAAGACCCGCGATCACCTGGTCACCGCGACGTATCGCGTCGACTTCCAGGTCCATGGGGCAGATCGCTTTGTGCTGCTCGGGCCTTCCGGCTGCGGCAAGTCGACGCTGCTCAAGGCGGTCGGCGGCTACATGCGCCCGGTGGAAGGCGAGATCCGCCTGAAGGGCAGCGTCGTCACCCGGCCCGGCCCCGACCGCATGATGGTGTTCCAGGAATTCGACCAGCTCCTGCCGTGGAAAACGGTCAAGGAGAACGTGATGTTCGCGCTTACCGCGAGCGGCAAGCTCAGCGGGCGTGCGGCCGAAGAGCGGGCGCTCGAGTACATCGCCAAGGTCAACCTCGCCAAGTTCGCGGACAGTTTTCCGCACACGCTTTCCGGTGGCATGAAGCAGCGCGTCGCCATCGCGCGCGGCATGGCCATGGAACCCGACGTGCTGCTGATGGACGAGCCCTTTGCCGCGCTCGATGCCTTGACCCGGCGCAAGATGCAGGACGAGCTGCTCCAGCTCTGGGACGACACGCACTTCACCGTGCTGTTCGTGACGCATTCAATCGCCGAGGCGATCAAGATCGGCAGCCGCATCCTGCTGCTGTCGCCGCATCCCGGTCAAGTCAAGGCAGAGATCAACAGCCTGCCGCGCGTGGCAGTCGGCAATGAGGCCGAAAGCGAAGCCGCCAAGCAGCTCGAGCAGAAGATCCACAGCATGCTGTTCGCCGACGAGGTCGAGGCGGAGGAGGTGGTCCATGTCTGATTCCGCGGTGGTGCGCGATGACGTCTTTCGGGACACCGTCGACGCGTCTCAGTTCGGTGTCGTGCAGCAGCCGCTGTCGGCGTGGGAGCGCGTGTACAACATCGCAGCGGTGCGCAAGGTCGCGATCCTGGTGGTGCTGGCGTTGATCTGGGAGGTGTACGCGCGCTGGCTCAACAACGCGCTGTTGTTCCCCACGTTCGTGTCGACGATCCAGGCATTCTACGACGCGATCTTCGGCGGAGGCCTGCTCGGCAAGGCGTGGACGTCGATCAAGGTCCTGCTGATCGGCTACAGCGCCGGCATCGCGCTTGCCGCGTTGCTGACCGTCGTGGCGATCACCTCGCGGGTGGGCACCGACCTGCTCGAGACGCTCACCTCGATGTTCAACCCGCTCCCGGCGATCGCGCTGCTGCCGCTGGCACTGATCTGGTTCGGGCTGGGAAACGGCAGCCTGGTCTTCGTGCTGATCCATTCGGTGCTGTGGGCGGTGGCGCTCAACACGCATTCGGGGTTCCTCTCGGTGTCGAACACGCTGCGCATGGTGGGTCGCAACTACGGACTGCGCGGGCTGCCCTACGTCGGTCGCATCCTCATTCCCGCCGCGTTTCCGAGCATCCTCACCGGCCTTAAGATCGGCTGGGCGTTCGCGTGGCGCACGCTGATAGCCGCCGAGCTGGTGTTCGGCGTGTCGTCGGGGTCGGGCGGGCTCGGATGGTTCATCTACGAGAACAAGAACCTGCTGGAGATTCCCAACGTCTTCGCCGGGCTGTTCACCGTCATTGTCATCGGCCTGCTCGTGGAGAACGTGATTTTCCGCACGATCGAGGCGCGCACGGTTCGCAAATGGGGAATGCAGAGCTAGACGCATGAATCCGCGGAACGCACAGTGCGAGTGATCATCAGTGAATTCATGGACGAAGCGGCGGTCGCTGCGCTCGCCGCGCGCTTCGATACGCATTACGACGCGACGCTGGTGGATCGTGACGACGACCTCAGGGGACTTCTCGCAGACGCCGATGCGTTGATCGTGCGCAACCGAACGCAGGTCGACGCGGCGCTCATCGCGTTTGCACCCGCGCTCAAGGTCGTGGGTCGCCTCGGCGTCGGCCTCGACAACATCGACGTCAAAGCGTGCGCGGCGCGCGGCGTCGAGGTGATTCCGGCGACCGGTGCCAATGCACAGGCTGTCGCCGAGTACGTGATCGCCACGGCGATGGTCCTGCTGCGGGGCACGTACCTTTCGACCCAGGCGGTCGCTGCCGGCGCGTGGCCTCGCAACAAGCTCTCCAGCGGGCGCGAGCTTGCGGGCAAGACGCTGGGCATCGTCGGTTTTGGCGGCATCGGCCGCCTGACCGCGCGGCTGGCGCGCTCGCTCGGCATGGAGGTGCGTGCCTTCGACGCGCAGGTCAACGCCGACGATCCGGCATGGACCGCCGAAGGCGTGCATCGCAGTACGCTCGATGCGCTGCTCGCGTCTGCCGACGTCGTCACGCTGCACGTGCCGCTGACCGATGCGACGCGACGGGTCATCGACGCCGACAAGCTCGCGCGAATGAAAGCCGGCGCGGTGCTCATCAATACCGCACGCGGTGGCGTCGTGGACGAAGTCGCACTCGCCGACGCGCTGGCGAAGGGTCACCTGGCCGGCGCCGCGCTCGACGTGTTCGAGCGTGAGCCGCTGGCTGCTGGGTCGCCCCTCGCGACGGCGCCCAATCTCATTCTCACGCCGCACGTCGCGGGCGTGACCGCCGAGTCCAACATGCGCGTGTCGAGCCTGATCGCCGACAAGGTCGCTGCGGCGCTGCAGCGCCACGCTTGAGCACATGCCGACCTTCACGCTCGCTCAACTGACCCGCCTGGCCGAGCGCGCGCTGGCACGCTCCGGAGCGAGCGCGGAAGTGGCGACGACCACGGCACGCGCGCTGGTGCACGCCGAGGCGCAGGGACTGTCATCGCATGGAATGTCACGCATCGCGCAATATGCCGCGCACCTCAAGAATGGCCGCGCCGACGGGGGTGCGATGCCGTTGGTGATCGCCGGACGCGGCGGCGCGGCGCTGGTCGATGCGCGCTCCGGCCTCGCCTTCGTCGCCTGCGCCTTTGCCGTCGACGAGGCGGTGAAGCGCGCCCGCGAGTTCGGCGTGAGCTTTGTCGGCGTCACCAACAGCCACCACTTCGGCGTCGCCGCCGATCATCTGGAGGTAGCGGCGGCCGCGGGCATGGTGGGACTCGCCTTCGGCAATTCGCCGGCGGCGATGCCGGCGGCGGGAGGCAAGCACCCTATTTTCGGCACCAACCCGATCGCGGCTGCGTTCCCGCGCAAGGACCGGGCGCCGCTGATGGTCGACCTGTCGCTCTCCGAAGCGGCGCGCGGGAAAGTGATGGTCGCCGCGAAAGAGGGGCGGCCGATTCCCGCAGGCTGGGCGCTCGATGCGCAGGGTCAGCCCACCACCGACCCGAAGGCCGCGCTCGCCGGCTCGATGCTGGCGATGGGCGGCACCAAGGGCGCGATGCTGGCGCTGGTGGTCGAGCTGCTGGCGTGCGCCCTCACCGGCGCGGCGATGGGCTTCGAGGCCGACAGCTTTTTCGTCGACGAGGGCAACCGTCCGCGCATCGGCCAGGCGTTCCTGGTGATCGATCCCGGCGCGATGGCGGGCCATGCCGTCTATCTTGAGCGCATCGAAACACTGATCGCCGAGATCGAGAAGGACGCGGGCGTCCGACTGCCGGGGACTCGCCGCCGCGCGCTGGCCGACAAGGCCGCGCGCGACGGCGTGGAGATCGCACCGGCGCTGGCTAAGCAGCTCGAGGAGCTCGCCGCATGAAGCTCCGATCGCGGAGATCGCGTCGATGAGCGGGCGCGCTACAGGTTCCACCGCGCTGCTGCTCAACATCGCGCACGCTCTCGATCACATGCTGTTGCTCATCTTTGCCACCGCGGTCGGCGCCATCGCGGTCGACTTCGGATTCGCCGACTGGGAATCGCTGATGCCGTACGGCGTCGGCGCGTTCATGCTCTTCGGGCTCGGATCGCTTCCGGCGGGACGGCTCGGCGACCTGTGGGGCCGGCGGCGCATGATGCTGATCTTCTATTTCGGCATGGCGGGCTCGTGCCTGCTGGCGGCATTCACGCAGGACGCGTGGCAGCTCGCCGGCGCGCTGACGCTGCTCGGCGCGTTCTCCTCGATCTACCACCCGGTGGGCATTCCGATGCTGGTGCGCGAAGCACCTCGGCCCGGGCTCACCATCGGTCTCAATGGCCTGTCCGGCAACCTGGGCGTGGCCATCGCGGCGCTCGCCACCGGCGTTCTCGTCAAGTACGCGGGATGGCGCGCTGCCTTCGCGGTGCCCGCGCTGGTCGCGTTCGTCTGCGGCGTCGTCTTCGCACGCATCGCGCCGCGCGAGACCGCCCCGCCATCGCACGCGCCACCCCGCGCCGCCGAGCACGCCGCCAGCACGATCGCCCGCGTGTTCGTGGTCATGACCATCGCGGCGATCTCGTCGAGCCTGCTGTTCAATTTCACGACCAACGGCAACGGGCAGCTCCTGCGCGAGCGCCTGACCGGCATCGTCGAGGATCCGGCGGTCCTGGGTCTGCTGCTGGCGTGCGTCTACGTCGTCGCGTCGTTCGCGCAGGTCGCGGTCGGCCTGCTGATCGACCGGTTCCCGCTCAAGTATCTCTACGTGGGCATCGTCGCGCTGCAGGTTCCGCTGTTCGCGCTGGCGGCCTACGCCACGGGCTGGTCGCTGTTCGCGCTGCAGATCGCCTTCATGGTGTTCGTGTTCGGAGCGATTCCGTTCACCGACGCGCTGATCGTGCGCTACGTCGACGACCGCATGCGCTCGCGGGTGAGCGGGATGCGCCTGGCGGTGTCGTTCAGCGTGAGCTCGGCGGCGGTGTGGATGCTGGGCCCGGTGGTGAAGGCGTCCGGCTTCTCGACGCTGCTGTTCCTGATGAGCGGCATCGCGGTGGTCACGCTGCTGGCGATCGCCTGGCTGCCGCCGATAGGCCGCGCGCGCGCCGACGTCCGGTCCGTGCTGCAGACCGACGCAGCAGCCACCGCGACCGGCGAGGACTGATCCGCCCGCGGATCACCGCTTGGCACGTTGCAACTCCTCCTGCTCGAGCAGCAGGTACGTGCCGTAGGCGTTCGCGCGGTTCGCCTGCTCGAACGCGGGAAGCGCCTTGAAGCGCGACCAGTCCACTTTGGCATACGCGTCGTCGAAGGGCTCGAGATCGCGCACCGCGCGACCCATCGCCTCGCGCAGAAAGATGAGGTAGTCGCGGGTCAGCGCGAGGTCGCGCGCAGGATCGGTGGAAGCGCCACCGTGCCCGGGAATCACCACCGCCGGCGGAGGCTGCAACGCAAGCATCTTTCCCATCGCGGCGAGCCAGCCGCGGCTGTCGGCATTGCCCACGAAGGGCAGCCTGCCGGCGAAAATGAGATCGCCGGCGTAGAGCACACGGTCCTCGACGACGTACATCAGCGTGTCTTCCGGCGAATGCGCGCCGCCCGAATAGATCAGGCGGAACGTCAGCGGTCCCATCCGAAAATCGGTGTCGGCGTCGATCCACACGTCGGGAGGCACGACGCGTGTCTGTTCGTCGACCCACGGCGCGAGCTCGACACGACGTTGCGCCAGGCGATCGATCGCCACGCTTGAGCTCAGGTATTCGGTGGCCTTGCGCTGCGCCCAGATTTCGGCACCCACCGCCTTGAAGGCCTGGAGTCCATAGATGTGATCGGCGTGGTAATGGCTGACGACGACCCGGCGGATGCGCTGCGGTGTGACCTTGGCGATCGCAGCGATCATCGCTCGACCGAGCGCGGGCGTGCCCAGCGCATCAAACACCACCACGCCGTCGCCGGTGACGACGAATCCTGCGTTGGACATGAAGCCCTTGTTGGCGGCGGATGCCATGCCGGCCTCGCCCTGGAAGAACCAGCAGTGCTCGGAGAGGCGGCGCGGCTCGAGCGTGATCTCCTGGCCGTGGGCCACGCAAGTCATCAGCGCGAGCAGAAGCATGCAACGCGCGCCGATCGTGCTCAGCGGCGAATCAAGCATCGCCGAGTCGCGTCGTCGCTCCGGATCCGCCGCGCTCATGCGCGTCACGTTCAAGCGACCTTCATGCCGAGCATCATGCCGCCGTCCTCGTGCTCGAGGTTGTGACAATGCACCATGTACGTTTGCGCACCGGCGAAGGGCATCGCGAAGTCGATGGCGATGCGCACGCTTTCACCCGGCCAGACCAGCACCGTGTCCTTCCATCCGAGGTCGGTGGCGAGCCGGCCGTGCTCGTCGACCTTGAGCGCGTCGACCTGCGCGGGGCTCGTCTCGCGCGACAGAACCCGGAAGTGAAAGCCGTGGATGTGCATGGCGTGCGGCATGCTGGTGAAATAGTTGCGCAGCAGCCATGTCTCCCTGGCGTCGCGGGACACTTCGATCGGCGTCTCCCCCATCACGAACACGCGATCGTTGATGCGCCAGCGTCCCTTGGCGAAGCCGAGCCGCAATGGTCGCTCGGTCGCCGCGCCGGCGTCGATCGCAGGCATCGCGGACAGCGTCGTGGGTATCGTCGCGCCGTGCGCGATGCGCTGGCGCACGCGAAGTCGCAGCAGATCGCGCGGCGCACCTTCGGGAAAGGCGCTGCCCCGGCCATGGGCCATCGCGGCGTGGTCGTGCGCTGCGTCCTGCGACTTCGCGCCGGGCTTGGGCATGACGTGCCCCGCGTCCCCCGCGGGCGCCGCATCGACGCCGGCCGCTGAGGCTTCCATGTGCATGGGGTCGAAGGCCTGCGTTTCGACGACGAGCGTTTCGCCGGGTAGGGCAACGGAGAGGTCCACCAGGATGTCGAGACGCTCGGCGGACGCGAGGAAGGCGTGTGTGCATTGCACCGGTGCCGTGAGCAGGCCGGCATCGGCGCCGATGAGCCAGAACGGCAGCGCGCTGCCTCCGGACGTGCGAATTCCCAGCAAGTAGCTGCGAGCATTCGAGGCGTTGAGCAGGCGCAAGCGGTAGATGCGAGTCGCCAAGTCGAGCGTCGGGCACGCGCTCCCGTTGACGAGCACGCGATCGCCCAGATAGCCGTGCAGCTGATCGGCGTCGGTCGGCGCGTAGGGGACAGCGGCCGGGCCACGGCGATCCTGCAACACGAGACTGACCTCGGAGCGGCCAGGCACCAGGTCGAGCTCGCTGCGCAAGCGTCGCTGGTCGGCGTCGTCGACCTCGATCATGCCGAACAGGCCGCGGTACGCCTGCCCCGCGGTCATTCCGTGCGGGTGCGGGTGATACCAGTATAGCGACGAGCGGTCGCGCACCGCGAACTCGTACGCGTAGCTCTGGCCGGGTGCGGCCACGGTCATCCCCGCACCGTCGTTGCGCGTGTCGACGGACAGGCCGTGCCAATGGACGATGCTCGGCTCGCCGATGCCGTTGGCAAAGACGACGCGCAGGCGCTGCCCTTGGTCGAGCAGCAGCGTCGGGTTGACGCAGGTTCGGCCGCGATGCGAGGCGACGTAGCCGGCGGTGAGCCCTCCCGAGGCGCGGCGTTGTGCTGGCGACAGAGCGGTGGCGCGCAACGTGACGACGTCGTCGCCCGGCGCGAGACGGCCGAGAAATCCGGCATTGCCCGGGATGTGCAGCGACTGCGTTCCCGAATCGACGCATGCGACGTCCGGCGGGACCGGCGTGGTGGCGGACGCGCCCGTCGAGCGGGCAGGAGGCAGCGCGCCAAGCGCCATCGCGCCCAGCGTCTTGAGCAGATCTCGGCGTTGCATCGTCCGCATTCTACCCACTCGCGTGCGCACGCCTTCGTCTAGCGGATGGCTACACCCCAGGGCAGATCGCCGACGGCGATGTCGGCGACTTTGCGGTTGCTTGCGGTGTCGATGACAGCCACCGCGTTGGAGCGCCCGCAGGCGACGTAGAGCTTCGCGCCGTCGGGCGTGATCGCCATGTTCCACGGTCGCTTGCCGACGGGGATGCGCGCCACGATTGCGTTGCTCGCGGTGTCGATGACCTGGACACTGCCCTCGCCGCCGGAGCTCACGTAGACGCGTGACCCGTCGGGATGCACCGTCACGCCGTTCGAGCGGCTGCCGGCCTTGATGCGCGCGACCACATCGTGCGTCGACGTGTCGACGACGTTGACCAGGTCGGCGTTTTCGGCCGCGACGTAGGCGCGGCTCCCGTCAGGAAGAAACCCGATGCCACGCGGACGATCACCCACCTTTACCGATTTGACGACCTCGCCCTTGGCAACGTCGACCACGTCGATGCTGTCGGCTTCCTCGCTGCTCACGTACAGCCATTTGCCGTCGGGGCTGAACACCGCGTGCTCGGGATTCTTGCCGCGCATCTTCAGTCGCCGCGTCACCTTCGCGGTGTCCGTGTCGACCAGCAGCACCATGTCGTTTTCCTCGATCGCCGCGGACAGCCATTTTCCGTCGGCCGACAGGTAGATCGCTTCCGGCGAGTCGCCCAGCAGGGTGCGTGTGATGACGGCTCCGGAGGCAGCATCGATGACGAGGAGGGCGTTGGCCGCCTGGTCGCTGATGTAGAGTTTTTTCCCGCCGGCGGCAAGCGCGATGCCGCGCGGCTTGCCGCCGAGCTTGAACGTCGAGACCACGCGATCGGCCGCGGTGTCGATCACCGTGACAGAGCCCGCGCCTTCGTTGGACACGTACGCCAAGGGCGCCGCCGCGGCGCCCGCGCAGGCGAGCGCGATGATGCCAAGACAGATGAATCCTCGCATGGAGCTCGATCTCCTCGCGCAAGCCGCAGCTCGCGTCCGATTGCGTTGGGCGCAGCGAGCCGCAGGGTCGGTGCCGCGCCAGCGTTGAAGCGCACCGATGCGATCGGCTATGCTACACGAGTGCCGTCCCTTCCTGCATCGCGTCAAATCGCACGAGCGATCCAGCAGTCCGCGAACGCTCGTCCATCGCCCCACGCGTCGCCGCTGCAACGATGCGCGCTGTGCATGCTGGCCGGAGCGGGCAGCGCGTCCGCCATCGCACAGATGATGGAGCAGCCACCCTCGCGCCTTCTCGATCCGGTCGTCGTCACCGCGACGCGCAGCGAGCAGCGTGCGTTCGACCTTCCGGTCGCCATCGACGTCATCGACGCGGCGACGATCCAGCAGAACCAGCTACAGGTGAACCTTTCCGAGTCGCTGTCCCGCGTTCCGGGCATCGTGGTGCAGAACCGCGGCAACTACGCGCAGGACCTGATGGTCTCATCGCGCGGATTCGGCGCGCGCGCCAATTTCGGCGTGCGCGGCGTGCGCCTCTACCAGGACGGCATTCCCGCGACGATGCCCGACGGCCAGGGACAGACAGGATCGTTCAGCCTCGTCTCGGCGCGGCGGGTGGAGGTGATGCGTGGGCCATTCTCGACGCTGTACGGCAATGCGGCCGGTGGGGTGATCGCGATATTCACTGAGGATGGCCCGACACCGCCGTTTGCGCAGGCCCAGGTTGTGGCCGGAAGCTACGGGACCTCGAATTCCATCATCAAGGTCGAGGGCGCGACTCCGGCGGTCAATTACGCGCTGGCCGCCAACGTCTTCCACATCGACGGATATCGCGACCATAGCGAAGCGAGCCGCGATCTCGCCAACGCCAAGCTGCGCTTCCGGGTGGGGGAGTCGGGCACGCTGACCATCATCGGCAACTCGCTCTACCAGCCCGAGGCGCAGGACCCTCTCGGGCTGACCAAGGCCCAGTGGTACGCCGATCCGCGCCAGGCCGATCCGGCGGCGAAGCTTTTCGACACGCGCAAGACCGTCAACCAGCAGCAGGGCGGGGCGACGTGGGACCAGCCGCTGACGGCCGATACGTCGCTTCGCGTCACCGGCTACGGTGGCGCGCGCACCGTTCGGCAGTATCTGGCGCTCACCGGCGTCGCGGCGACGTCGTCGGGCGGCGTCACCGATCTCAGCAATGCCTTCGGCGGGATCGACGCGCGCGTCGTCTCGCGCTTCGACGTCGCAGGCGCGCCGCTGCGCGTGACGCTGGGTGCGGCGTACGACTCGCAGCACCAGCACCGTCGCGGGTACGTCAACAACTTCGGCTCGCTGGGCGACCTGAGGCGGGACGAGCAGGACAACGTCAGCGACAACGACGTCTACGTCCAGGCCGAGTGGGCGCTGCCGGTGGTGTCGCTGATGGCCGGGCTGCGCTACAGCGACGTGCGCTTCGTGTCCACCGATCGCTACATCACGCCGCAGAATCCGGACGACAGCGGCAGCGTGCGCTACAGCAAGCCGACGCCGGTCGTCGGCGCCGTCTGGCACGCCAGCGATACGGTCAACGTCTATGCCAACTACGGCGTCGGATTCGAGACGCCGACCTTCGCCGAGCTCGCGTACCGGCCGGTCGGACCGGGACTCAATTTCGCGCTTCAGCCCGCGGTGAGCAAATCGGCCGAAATCGGCGTCAAGACGCTTTTCAGCGCGCGCCAGCGCGCCACACTTTCGCTGTTCGCGATCGACACGACAAACGAGATCGTCATCGATACGTCGACCGGCGGCAGGACCACGTATCGCAACGCCAGCAAGACGCGGCGTCGCGGCGTCGAGGCCGAATGGGAGGGAGCGCTCGACTACGGCTTCGCCGCCTACGCCTCGTTCACCTATTTGCTCGCGGAGTTCGCCGACGCCACCACGACCGGCACGCCGCCGCAGGTGATTCCTTCCGGGGCGCGGCTTCCCGGCGTGCCGGCATCCAGCGCATATGCCGAGCTGAGCTGGTCGCGCCCGGACTGGTACGGGTTCTCGGCGGCGATCGAGGCGCAGTACGCCAACAAGGTGTATGTCAACGACCGCAACAGCGACTATGCGCCTTCGTACGCGGTGGCGAACGTGCGCGCCGGATGGAAGCAGTCCCGGGACGCTTGGACATTCACCGAATTCGTTCGACTCAACAACCTGACCGCGAAGAACTACTCCGGCACCCTGATCGTCGGCGACACCAACGGGCGCTATTTCGAGCCCTCGCCCCAGCGCAATTTCCTGGTGGGGGTCACCGCGAATGTTCAGTTCTGAACCTCGAAATGGCGACGATCCGGCTTTCACGGTCCGCTACACCAGTACCGCGATCGTATTGCATTGGCTGATCGCCTTCGTCGTCATCAGCCAGATCGTGCTCGGGTGGTTGATGCAGGAAATCCCGAAGGTTCCCGTGGGACCTCGCGTGAACGCCTACAACCTGCACAAGTCGATCGGGCTCACCGTGCTGATGCTGATGGCGCTGCGGCTCGCATGGCGGGCGACGCATGCGCCGCCCCCGCCCGTCGCGATGCCCGCGTGGCAAGTGCGCGCGGCTTGGGTGAGCCACTGGCTGCTCTACGCGTGCCTGTTCGTGCAGCCGCTCTCGGGATACCTGGGGTCGGCGTTCAGCGGCTATCCGGTGCGTTACTTCGGCCTGGTCCTGCCGGCGTGGGCGGCGACGAGCCCCACCCTCAAGCAGGTGTTCGAGAACGTGCATCTCGTCACGAGCGTCGTGCTTGTCGCGGCGATCGCGCTGCACGTCGCCGCCGCATTCAAGCACCACTTGATCGACCGCGACGGGCTCCTGTACCGCATGCGGTGGAGGCGAGCGCGCTGATTTCGCGTCAGGGGCGCGCCCTCGCGGCTTCCAGCAGCGTCATCGTTTCCGCGAATTTGCCATCGCGCGCGATGTCCAGCGCGGTCTTGCCGCGATCGTCCTGCATGTCGACGCGCGCGCCCGCCGCCAGCAACGTCCTGACGGTCTCCGACTTGCCGTAGCCGGCAGCCCACATGAGTGCGGTCAGATCGTGGGCGTAGACGGCGTTGGCGTCGACACCCGCGCCGAGCAGCAGCGTGACGATCTCCGTGCTGCCCTGTCCCGCCGCGTAGGTCATCGCCGTCTTTTGGACGCGATCGACGGCGCGAACATCGGCGCCGCGGCTGACCACCTCACGGACGATGTCGAGCGCCCCCGCATGCGCCGCCGCCATCAGCGGCGTCACGCCGTTGAGCGCGGCGATGTTGACGTCGGCGCCGGCGTCGAGCATGCGCCGGGCGAGCGCCGGCTTGTCGGTCTTGAGCGCGATGATCAGCACGGTTTCGCCGAGGCGGTTGCGCGCGTTGGCGGAAGCGCCTTGTGCGAGGGCGCGCTCGACGCCCGCCACGTCGCCAGCGCGGGCAGCGACGAGCAGTCGCGCATTGACGCTCAGATCCTCGCACCAGACGGCGCTGCAAAACAGCGCGGACGCGAGAACTGCGCAAGTCCGGGTGACGCGCATAGGGACGATCGTCGTCATGTCGTTATTCAGCGCCTCGAGTGGTTCTCCGCGAGTGCCATGCGATTGTGCTCACGGGCGGCGGCTCGGTGGGATTGCAAGCGATATGAAATTGGAATATAACCTTTTTGTAGTACTCAAGTAACGCGGCCGTCCATTTGCTCTCGATGCGACCTCGGCCGACAAGAAGAACGACAGCGCGACAAGAGGAGAATGTCATGCACCATACCAAACGGATTGTGGCAGGACTGGCGACGGCATGCGCTTTCGCCGCGATGGCGACCACGACCACCGCCCAGGAAGTTTCCGGAAGTTCGACAACGACCGGAAGCCCCATGTCGAGCAACCTGGTTCCGGTGAGCCAGGGCATGCTCAACGCAGCCGCCGGAGACGCTAAGAACTGGCTGCACTCCAACGGCAGCTACGAGCAGTCGCGCTATTACACGGGCGCGCAGATCAACGCCGGCAACGTCGGCAAGCTCAAACCCGCCTTCGTCTTCCAGACCGCGGTGCTGGAGTCGATGGAAACCGCGCCGATCGTGGTCAACGGCGTGATGTTCCTCACGACCTCGTTCAACCACGTCTATGCGATCGATGCCACCACCGGCGTCGAATACTGGCACTACAAGCACAAGCTCGGTCCGATCGTCACGGTGTGCTGCGGCAACAACAATCGCGGCGTCGCGGTGTCCGAAGGCAAGCTCTTCATGGGCACGATCGACGCCAAGCTCGTCGCGCTCGACGCCAAGAGCGGCAAGGTGCTCTGGGAGCAGCAGATCGCCGATCCGGAAAAAGGCTATTCGGAGACGATGGCGCCGGCTTACGTCGACGGCAAGGTGCTGATCGGCACCAACGGCGGCGAATACGGCATCCGCGGCTTCGTGAAGGCGTTCGATGCCAACGACGGCAAGCTGCTGTGGACGTTCTACACGATCCCGGAGACCGGGCAGGAAGGCGTGTGGGCGGTCAACGACGCGACCGGCCGCAACATGCATCGCGACATCGCCGCGGAGAAGGCGGCGCTGGCCAAGGGCGGCGGTTTCTTCCAACAGCTCGGCGGCGGCGTGTGGATGACTCCGGCGATCGACCGCAAGACGCGTACGGTGTTCTTCGTCGTCGGCAACCCGTCGCCCGACCTCTACGGCGCAGTCCGTCCCGGCGACAACCTCTACACCGACTCGCTGGTCGCCATCGACCTCGACCGCGGCACGTACAAGTGGCACTACCAGTACATCGCCCACGACGTGTGGGATCTCGATGCCGTGAGCCCGCCGATCCTCACGCAGGCGAAGGACATGAACGGCAAGATGGTCGACGTCGTCATCCACGCCGGCAAGACCGGCCACGTCTACGTGCACGAGCGCAACACCGGCAAGCTGATCCGCTTCTCCGAGGCGATGA
This sequence comes from Betaproteobacteria bacterium, assembly GCA_040005035.1. GTDB lineage: Bacteria > Pseudomonadota > Gammaproteobacteria > Burkholderiales > Casimicrobiaceae > PALSA-1003. The sequence continues at coordinate 38,346 of JBDTZQ010000004.1, forward strand.
TCCCGCAGGAGAACATGTGGGTGCTGCCGACCAAGGACGGCGCGCGCATGCTGCCCGGCGCCAACGGCGGCGTCGAGTGGTCGCCCATGGCGGTGAACTCCAAGCTGCGCCTGGCGTATGCCGCGAACCTGCATCAGCCGATGACCTATCACGTCGAGGAAGTCGCGTATCCCGGCGGCAAGCTGTGGCTGGGCGGCGCGTTCAAGACCATCCCCGGCGAAGAGCAGTGGGGTCGTCTGGTGGCGGTCAACCTCGATACCGGCAAGGTCGCGTGGGGCGTGAAGACGCCGCAGCCGCTGATCGGCGGGGTGCTCGCCACGGCGGGTAATCTCGTGTTCAACGGCGAGGCGAACGGCTGGTTCAAGGCCTTCGACGCTGCCAGCGGCAAGGAACTGTGGAAGTACAATTGCGGCGCCGGCGTCAACGCACCCGCCGTGTCGTACATGGTGGGGAATAAACAGTACATCGCCGTCGCGGCCGGCGGCAACAACCAGATCGACGCCAAGCGGGGCAATAGCGTGTTCGTGTTCGCGCTGCCCTGATCGACTCGCTCTCAACCAGCGCGGCCAACCCAGGATGGGCTGGCCGCGTTTGTTTTATGGACACCATGATTCGAAATCTGCTGGTTGGTGCGGTACTCGCCGCAGTCAGCGCGGTTGCAATGGCGCAGACCGACGATGCGAAGATGGCGGCAACGCGCGAGAAGGCGCAGGTGTGCTTCGGCTGCCACGGCCCGAACGGCAATTCGCAAAGCCCCGACTATCCGATCCTCGCCGGGCAGAGCTGGCGCTACACCTACATCGAGCTCAAGGATTTCAAGGAGGGGCGACGCAGCGACCCGCAGATGTCGCCGATGGTCGCCAACCTGTCGCGCGACGACATGATCGACCTCGGCAACTTTTTTGCCGCGCAGAAGCAGCTCCCGATCAAGTTCAAGCCGGATCCCGTGAAGATCGACGCGGGTCGCAAGACCTCGGACGCGGTGCTCTGCCCGATGTGCCACCTGGGCGGATTCGTCGGCCAGAACGAGATTCCGCGCGTCGCGGGTCAGTATCCGCAGTACGTCAAGAAGCAGTTGCACGATTTCAAGGCGAAGCGGCGCACCAACGATGCCGGCAACATGACGAGCGTCGCGGGCACGCTGTCCGAGTCCGACATCGAGAATCTCGCGCAGTACATCGCGAACCTCGGGCCGTAGCGCGCGGTCCTACCATGCTTGCACCGGCCCGCAGCGGGCCGGCCGCCGCGCGCGAGATCCTCCCTTTCGACTCGTGAACCGATGAACGATCTGGTCGTCGCTCGACCCGAGGGGCTCTACTGTCCGCCGGGTGACTTCTACATCGACCCGTGGCGGCCGGTGGCGCGCGCGGTCATCACCCACGCGCATTCCGACCACGCCCGTGCCGGCAGCGGTCACTACGTCGCGATGCGCGATGCCGAGGCGGTGCTGCGCATCCGCCTGGGAAACATCGATCTGCAGTCGATGGACTACGGCGAGCGCATCGTCCACCACGGCGTGACCCTGTCGCTTCACCCGGCCGGTCACGTGCTCGGCTCCGCGCAGGTGCGACTCGAGCACGGCGGTGTGGTGTGGGTCGTTTCGGGCGACTACAAGACGCAGCCCGATCCGACGTGTCCTCCGTTTGAGGCGGTGCGTTGCGACACATTCATCAGCGAATCGACGTTCGGGCTGCCCATTTATCGCTGGCAGGCGCCCGAGGACGTGTTCGCCGACATGGCCGCGTGGTGGAGGGCGAACGCGCAGGCCGGGCGCGCCAGCGTGCTGTACTGCTACGCATTCGGCAAGGCCCAGCGCGTGCTGGCGGGCTTGCGTGATGCCGGGGCGACGGACATCGGCGCACTGGTGTGCCACGGTGCGGTGCAAGTGCTCAACGATGCATACAGGCGCACGGGCGTCGATCTCCCAGCCACGCACCGCGTCTCCGATCTCGATCCGGCGGCGCTGCGCAGCGCGCTGATCCTGGCGCCGCCGTCGGCTGCGGGGACGCCATGGCTGCGCCGCTTCGGCCAGTTCAGCGACGCCTTCGCGTCCGGCTGGATGCTGCTGCGCGGGGCGCGGCGCCGCCGCGCGCTCGACCGTGGTTTCGTCCTTTCCGATCATGCGGATTGGCCCGGACTGCAGTCGGCGATCGCGGCCACGGGCGCGCAGCGCGTCATCATCACGCACGGCCAGGTGGCGCCGATGGTGCGATGGCTGGAGCAGCAGGGGCTGCAAGCAGCGGGGTTCGATACCGAGTACGACGAGGATGCCGCGGAGTCCGCGGCCGAGTCTGCCACCGAGTCTGGCAGATGAGGGACTTCGCGCGCCTCTACGTCGAGCTCGACGCGACGACATCGACCACGGCCAAGCTCGCGGCGCTGAAGCGCTATTTCGCGGTCGCGTCGGCGGCCGATGCAGCATGGGCTACGTACTTTCTGGCCGGAGGCCGGCCGCGCCAGTCGGTGCCGTCGCGCTTGCTGCGCGAATGCGCGGTCGAGCGCGCCGGCCTCGACGCGTGGCTGTTCGAGGAGTGCTATCAGGCGGTCGGCGACTTCGCAGAGACGGTGGCGCACGTGCTGCCGCCGCCGCGCTCCTCAACGCCGACCGGCCTGGCCGACTGGGTGGCGCGCCTTTCAACGTTGCGCGGTGCGGCGCCCGACGTGATCCGCGAGCGCCTGTTCGCGTACTGGGACGAGCTCGACTGGAACGGCCGCTTCCTGATGCTCAAGCTCATCGGCGGCGGCTTCCGCGTCGGCGTGTCGCGGCTGCTGGTCACGCGCGCACTGGCGGAGCACGCCGCGATCGATCCCAAGACCGTGGCGCATCGCCTCATCGGCTATACCCACATAGCCGCGCGACCCGACTCCGGCGCGTTCACCGCGTTGATCGCGCCGGACGCCGACGCCCATGCCAGTCCCGGGCATCCGTACCCGTTTTTCCTGGCGCATCCATTGTTGCGCGAGGTGGCGACGCTGGGCGATTGCGCCCGTTGGATGGTCGAATGGAAATGGGACGGCATCCGCGCGCAGCTCGTGGCGCGCCAGGGACGCTGCTGGCTGTGGTCGCGTGGCGAGGAGCTGGTGAGCGAGCGCTTTCCGGAGCTCGACGCGTTCGGACTCGCCCTCGCGCAAGGAGCGGCTGCGCGCGCGGGCACCGTGATCGACGGCGAGATCGTGGTGTGGAAGGACGATCGCGCGCTCCCGTTCGCGCAATTGCAGACGCGCATTTCCCGAAAGGTGCTCACGCCCAGGATCCTGCAGACCACGCCGGTGGTGCTGCTCGCCTACGACCTTCTCGAGCACGCCGGGAAAGACGTTCGCCATCTGCCGCAATTCGAGCGCCGAGCGTTGCTCGAAACTCTCGTGCGCGACGCCGACGACCCGAGGCTGCGAATCTCACCGCTGATCGAGCTTGCCACCTGGGAGGACTACGCGCTTCTTCGCGAGCAGTCGCGGCGTCGCGGCGTCGAGGGCTTCATGCTCAAGAGGCACGATTCAACCTACGGAGTCGGGCGCACCAAGGAAGACGGCGCGTGGTGGAAGTGGAAAATCGACCCGATGAGCGTCGACGCGGCGCTGGTGTATGCGCAGCGCGGACACGGTCGCCGCGCCAGCCTATACAGCGACTACACCTTCGCGGTGTGGGCCGATGACGGCGTGGGTCAGGAACGCCGGCTCGTTCCCTTCGCCAAGGCGTATTCCGGGCTGACCGACGAGGAGATCGCACAAGTCGACGCCGTCATCCGCAAGACGACGGTCGAGAAATTCGGGCCGGTGCGAAGCGTCACGCCGACGCTGGTGTTCGAGCTCGGCTTCGAGGCAATCCAGCGCTCGCCGCGGCATAAGTCGGGGATCGCGGTGCGTTTTCCGCGCATCCTGCGCTGGCGGCACGACAAGGCCGTCGCCGAGGCGGACACGCTGGCATCGCTCAATGCGCTGCTCGACGAGGCCGGGTCCGCGCAGCCCGGATGACGCGGCGCAATGTGCGCTCTGCTGCGCTCAGGTGGGTTGCGCGCGCAGTGCGGCGTGCGCGTGGCGCGATTGCCGATGGCGCGCTCGCAGAGTATCCTTGAACTGCCGTCGCATATCGTGCAGCCGTCCCCGCACAACAAAATCCTCGCGCCGGCTCAATGCATCGGAGGCTCCCGTGCCCGTATCGTTGTCGCTCACCGTCAATGGCAAGCCCACCAGCGCAGACGTCGACGCACGCACGCTGCTGGTCGAATTCATCCGCAATAACCTGGCGCTCACCGGAACGCACGTCGGCTGCGATACCGGCCAATGCGGCGCGTGCACGGTGCTGATCGACGGCAACGCGGTCAAGTCGTGCACCATTCTCGCGGCGCAGGCGAACGGCGCGCAGATCACCACCATCGAAGGCCTCGCCGAGGCGAATGGTGAATTGCATCCGATGCAGGCTGCGTTCAAGGATTGTCACGGCCTGCAATGCGGCTTCTGCACGCCCGGCATGGTGCTTTCCGCGCTAGACCTCGTGAAGCGCTATCCCGACGCCGACGAGGCGAAGATCCGCGAGCAGCTCGAGGGCAACATCTGCCGCTGCACCGGCTACCAGAACATCGTCAAGGCGATCGCGCAGGGCGCGGCCGCCATGCGGAGATAGTCATGGGCGCCAGCGATCTGTCGAGCATCGGGCAACCGGTCCGCCGCAGGGAGGACTACCGGTTTCTAACCGGCTGCGGCCAGTTCACCGACGACGTCTCGCCGACGAACCATGTGCATGCGTGGTTCCTGCGCTCGCCGCACGCGCACGCCAGAATCCGCAAGATCGACGTCGCCACGGCGAAGGCTGCGCCAGGCGTGCTTGCGGTGTACACCGGCGAGGATCTTGCTGGCGTCAACGGACTTCCCTGCGGATGGCTGATCACCGGCACCGATGGCCAGCCGATGAAGGAGCCGCCGCACTGGGTGCTCGCCAAGGGCAAGGTCTGCTACGTCGGCGACGCGCTCGCCATGGTCGTGGCGGAGTCCGGCGAGCAGGCAAAGGACGCGGCCGAGCTGATTGCGGTCGACTACGAAGTGCTGCCCGCGGTGGTCGATCCCGTTGCCGCGCTCAAGAGCGGCGCCCCGCAGATTCACGAGGGCGCGCCGGGCAACAAGTGCTACACCTGGGCGCTGGGCGACAAGGCCGCGGTCGACGCGGCGTTCGCCAAGGCCGCGCACGTCACCAAGCTCGACATCGTCAATAATCGCCTCATTCCCAACGCCATCGAGCCGCGCGCCGCGGTGGCGACCTTCAGCCGCGCCGACGACGGCTACACGCTCTACGTGACCAGCCAGAACCCGCACGTCGAGCGTTTGCTCATGACCGCGTTCGTGCTCGGGCTGCCCGAGACCAAGGTTCGCGTCATCGCGCCCGATGTTGGCGGCGGCTTCGGCTCCAAGATCTACCTGTACCCCGAAGAAACCGCGATGGTATGGGCGAGCAAGCACGTCAATCGTCCGATCAAGTGGACCGCGGAGCGCAGCGAATCGTTCCTCTCCGACGCGCATGGTCGCGATCACGTGACGCACGCCGAGCTCGCACTCGACAAGGACGGCAAGTTCCTGGCGATGCGCGTGCACACCACCGCGGCGATGGGCGCGTACCTGTCGACGTTCGCTTCGTGCGTCCCGACGATCCTCTACGCGACGCTGCTTGCGGGCCAGTACACCACGCCCGCGATCTACTGCGAGGTCACCGCGGTGTTCACCAATACCGCGCCGGTCGACGCGTACCGCGGCGCAGGTCGGCCCGAAGCCACCTACGTCGTCGAGCGGCTGGTGCACGCTGCGGGTGTAGAGATGGGCATTGCGCAGGACGAGATCCGCCGGCGCAATTTTATCCGCACGTTCCCGTATCAGACGCCCGTTGCACTGCTCTACGATACCGGTGGCTACGACGCCTGCCTCGACGAGGCGATGAACATCGCCGACGTGAAGGGTTTTCCGGCGCGCAAGGCCGACGCGGCGAAGCGCGGCAAGCTGCGTGGCATCGGCTACTCGTCGTACATCGAGGCTTGCGGCATCGCGCCGTCGAACATCGCCGGCGCGCTCGGCGCGCGCGCGGGGTTGTACGAAGTCGGCGAAGTTCGGGTCAACCCCACCGGCGGCGTGACGGTCTTCACGGGCTCGCACAGCCATGGCCAGGGTCACGAGACGACGTTCGCGCAAGTGGTGGCGAGCCGACTGGGCATCCCGATCGATACCGTCGAGATCGTGCACGGCGACACCGGTCGCGTCCCCTTCGGCATGGGTACCTATGGATCGCGTTCGCTGTCGGTGGGCGGCACGGCGATCGTCAAGGCGATCGACAAGGTGGTCGCCAAGGGCAAGAAAATCGCCGCTCACCTGCTCGAAGCCGCCGAAGCGGACATCGAGTTCAAGGACGGCAAGTTCGGCGTCGCCGGCACCGATCGCAGCAAGACGTTCGCCGAGATTGCGCTCACCGCCTACGTGCCGCACAACTATCCGCTCGACAAGGTCGAGCCCGGTCTCAACGAGACGGCGTTCTACGATCCCACCAACTTCACCTTCCCCGCGGGGACGCACATCTGCGAAGTCGAGATCGACCCCGATACCGGAGTCGTCGACATCGTCAACTTCTCGGCGTGCGACGATTTCGGCAATATTATCAATCCGATGATCGTCGAGGGGCAGGTACATGGCGGGCTGGCGCAGGGCATCGGGCAGGCGCTGATGGAATGCTGCGTGTACGACAAGGAAAGCGGGCAGCTGCTGACGGGAAGCTACATGGACTACGCAATGCCGCGCGCCAGCCACTTTCCACCGTTCAAGGTCGCGACCAAGGTCACGCCGTGCACGCATAACCCGCTCGGCGCCAAGGGCTGCGGTGAAGCGGGCGCGATCGGCGCGCCGCCTGCGTTGATGAACGCGGTGCACGACGCGCTTGCCGCGGTTGGGGTCACCTATCTCGACATGCCGGCGACGCCTCACCGCGTGTGGCAGGCGATTAATTCGGCGAAGCACTGACGCGGAGGAGAGACATGTACGCAGTCGAATATCAACGCGCGAAATCGGTGGCCGATGCCGCGGCGGCGCTCGCCAAGACTGGCGGCAAAGCGCTCGCCGGGGGACAGAGCCTGGTCGGCGCAATGAAGCTGCGCCTGGCGAGCCCCGGCACCGTGGTCGATCTCTGCGGCATCGCCGAGCTCAAGGGCATCAGGAAGGACGGCGATAGCATCGTCATCGGCGCCATGACGACGCACGCCGACGTTGCGGCATCATCGGTGGTGAAGCAATCGATCCCGGCGCTTGCGGTGCTTGCCGAGGGCATCGGCGATCGCCAAATACGCAACCGCGGCACGCTGGGCGGATCGATCGCCAATAACGACCCGGCGGCGGACTATCCGGCGGCGGTGTTAGGGCTTGGCGCCACAGTGCATACGAACAAGCGCAAGATCGCCGCGGACGATTTCTTCAAGGGTATGTACGAGACCGCGCTCGCGGCCGACGAAATCATAACCGCGGTCAGCTTTCCGATTCCGAAGAAAGCGGCGTACGTGAAGTTTCCGCAGCCGGCATCGCGGTTTGCACTAGTAGGCGTGTTCGTCGCGCAGAACGGTGCAGGCACACGCGTGGCAGTAACGGGTGCAGCGGCCAGCGTGCATCGCGCGACCATGATCGAGAACGCGTTGGCGAAGAGTTTCACGGCCGATGCGGCGAAGGCGGTCAAGATTCCGGCCGATCATCTGAACAGCGACTTGCATGGCTCGGCCGAATATCGCGCGCATCTCGTCGGTGTGATGGCGGCGCGCGCGGTCACCGCGGCGGGCTGAGCGCGTCACGTCCCAGGCGTGGCAGAGATGCAAATTGCGCACACGCGAAGCCTGAGCGCAGCGCCGCTCGATGTCTCCGGGCTATCCCTGCTGGGCAGGCTCAACAACAACGCGAACGCACTGGGCTTTTTGTTCATGGTGCCCGCGGCGCTCATCCTCGGGACCTTTCTCACCTATCCCCTGGGCCTGGGCACCTGGTTGGGACTGACCGACACCAAGATCGGTCGCGCCGGCGAGTTCGTCGGGCTGGAAAACTTTCACTCGCTGTTTCAGGACAGCGTTTTCTGGCTGACGGTTTTCAATACCATCTTCTATACGTCGGTTGCCAGTTTTTTC
>JBDTZQ010000196.1:0-4773 GCA_040005035.1 Betaproteobacteria bacterium
CCATGCAGAACGCCATCGCCTTTTCCGACAACGACGTCATCACCATCGCCTGGAGCTACGGCAAGCAGCCGGTCGGCTGCATGGGCTTCGCGATCTATCGCATCGACGACAAGAATCACGAAGAAGCGCTGCCCAGCCACGCGGTGTTCAAGGGCGACATCATCAAGCACGGACAGACCACCGAACACTTCCCCGTGCAGAAGTTCTACTGGAAGGATCCGTACGCGCGGCTGATCGCGGAAAAGACCGGCAACCGCAAGTTCCGCTACAAGGTCGTGCCGATGCACGGCGCGCCGCATCACCTCAAGCCCATGACCACACTGCCGAACATCGTCTCCAACGAAGTCGAGATTTCTTCTTCGGTGTCCGGCGAGATCAATGCGTACTTCAATCGCGGGCTCATCTCGACGCAGCGCGTGTCGCGCGCGATGAAGGGCAAGCCCAATGCGCCGGGACTGGTGGCGCGCGTGTCCGACGCGAAAGATCCGTTGCGGGCGAGCCTCTCGGGTGACATGGTCGAAGCGCTCACCGGCTTTGTCGACCGCGCCAAGACCTCCGGCAAGATCTACGCGGCGCTCTACGAGCTGCACGACGACGAGCTCATCGCCGGGCTGGCGAAAATCCGAAAGCGCCTCAACATCGTGCTGTCGAATGCCGTGCAGACGGTAGTCGCGACGAAGACCGATCCGGTCACCAAAACGAAGAAAAAGGTGAGCACCAAGGTCGACGGCAACGCGCCGGCGCGCCTGCTCATCGGCAAGAGCGCCGGGAAGAAATGGGACCGCATCATGCCCGCCAACCATATCGGCCATAACAAGTTCTTGGTCTACGTCGACAAGAATGACAAGCCCAAAGCCGTGCTCTGCGGTTCGACCAACTGGACGCCGACGGGGCTGTGCACGCAGACCAACAACACGCTGGTGATCGAGAATCCCAAGCTGGCGCAGCGCTACATCGACTACTGGAAGCAGCTCGCGGCGGATACCAAGGCGGCGAAGGGCGTGTCGAAAAGCCTGCAGGGGAAGGTGCTGCGCGCATGGGATGCGAGCGGCAAGACGATCAAGCTCGACGACGGCGCGTCGGTCGAGAGCTGGTTCTCGCCCAACACCCCGGGCGCGCGCAAGAGCAACAAAACCAACGAGAAGCGGCCCCCGGACATGGCGGCGCTGGTCAAGCGCATCGACGCTGCGAAGCACTCGATCCTGTTCCTGGCGTTCTATCCCGGTTCGCCCTGCATCGCCAACTGGGCAGCGGCGGCGGCGCGCAAGGACAAGAACCTGTTTGTGCGCGGTTGCGTCACCAACAAGTCGGCGTCGGAGGGCTTTTATTACGAACTCAAGGGAGCGACCCCGCCGAAGAAGGTCAAGGGACAAAAGACTCCCGTCAAGCAGGACCCGCGCGTGATCGGCGCCGAGGCCCTCGACGGCAAGGTGATTCCGAAGGGCTGGCAAAAGGAGCTGCTCAATGCCGGCTTCGCCATCATCCACGACAAGATCCTGGTCATCGATCCGTTCTCGGACGATTGCGTGGTCGCCACCGGGAGTCACAACCTGGGGCATAAGGCCTCGTACGACAACGACGAGAACCTCGTGATCATCGAAGGCAACAAGAAGCTCGCCGCCGCGTACGCCACCCACGTGCTGGACGTCTACGATCACTTCTCGTGGCGCTACACGGTGAAGCGCCTGAAGACCCAGGCGGCCGCGGATCAGTCGCTGTCGAGCACGCCGGAGGAGTGGCAGTCCAAATACTTCGACAGCAGCGGCAACATTCGTACTGCACAACTCAAGTTCTGGATGAGCGCCGCGGTCTAGTCTCGCTGGCGGACGTCGGTGGGCTGGAAGTGCCGTGGGCGCGGCAGCGGCCCCGGGGATGCGCGGCGGCGCAATCTCCTACAGGGGATTCGGACTATCGCCGGTTTCCAAAGGTCTGCGGCGGATGCTATAAGCGCTCAGGCTTTTCCGGCCATCGAACGACCTTGACCACGCCCACCAAATCCAAGACGGCTCCGCCGGTGCCGGTTGCCGCGGCGAAAAAACCCGCGGCAAGTCCCAACAACGGCGATCCGGGCGGGGTGATTCACGCGCCGATCGATGTCCGAAGTACCTCGCTCGTGGTGCTTGCCTGCCTCGCCGTTCTCTATTTCCTGTACTGGGCTCGCCCGGTGCTCATTCCGATCACGACAGCGGTGATGCTCAGCTATGCGCTCACGCCCATCGTTCGCTGGATGGAAAAGCGCCTCAAGCTGCACAAGGCTATCGGCGCGGCGATCACCATCGGCATCATCCTGGCCGTGCTCGGCGTTGCAGGGCGCGCCTTGCAGCCTCAGGTACTCAACGTGCTCGACGTCGTGCCGCAGGCCGCGCAGAAGTTCGCGCAGTCCCTCCGCACCAAACCTTCCGAAGAGCCCAGTGCGGTCGAAAAATTAAAGAAGGCCGCGACCGAGATCGAGCAAGCGGCTGCCACCGCGACCGCGACTACCCCGCCGAGCGCCGCACCTGCCCCCAAGGTCGTGCCCAAGGCCGAGGCGCCAATAATCGATCTGCGCGAGTACCTTTTCATGGGAACCGCGAGCCTGGTCGCCGCAGCGGGCCAGTTCGTGGTCGTCACCTGCCTCGTCTATTTTCTTCTGGTGAGCGGGGACACATTCCGCCGAGCGCTGCTGAGAGTAAGCGGCGACACTCTCACCAAAAAAAAGATCACCCTGCAAATCCTCGACGAGATCGACCTTCAGATCCAGCGATACCTGCTGGTGCAGCTGGTCACCAGCGCCCTGCTGGGCTTTATCTGCTGGTTGATATTCGTTTGGATCGGCTTGCAGGACGCGCTGGTCTGGGGTGTGCTCGGCGGAATATTGCATTTGATCCCATACGTCGGCCCGGCACTATTCGTGGTCGTGACCGGGATCATCGCCTTCGTGCAATTCGATACCCTCCGGACCGTCATGATCGTCATGGGCATCACGCTGACGATGATCGGTCTCATCGGCATGCTGCTGGTGCCGTGGCTGACGCACAAGGTGGGACGGATCAAGGCCGTCACCGTCTTCATCTCGTTGCTGGTTTGGGGATGGCTCTGGGGAGCCTGGGGACTGCTGCTGGGGGTCCCGATCGTCATGGCGTTCAACGCGGTCTGCGAGCGCGTCGAAGACTTGCAGCCGATCAGTTTATTCATCGGCTACGGTCCGGAAGAACAGCCACCTCGCCCCGAGGCCAGCGCAACCGCATAGCCGCCGGCCTGCGGTTCGACGGCTCACACTACCGGCGGATCGGTCTCCCGTTCGTAGTGGCGATGCTTGGCGAGCGCATCGATGAATGCGCTCAGCGCAGCGTCGACACTGGCGCCGCCGTTAACGATTCCCGCATCGTCCCCAGCGGTAATGCCGGCCTTCGCAAGAAGATCGGAAGCGTCATCCAGCATCAGCATCGACTTGCAATGCCGGTACTGATCGCGCAGGAATTCGAGCGCCTGTCCACTCGCCGCCAACGCTGCGAGGGCGTCTGCGCCTCCGGGAACGGCGACGCCGTCCCACAGCACCGAGGGGCCACCCTCCATCGCGATTTCGACCTCGATTGGATCGCCATCCGCCGACATGACTGTACCAAGGTTCGCGCCCACGTAGCGAGGCACGGCATCGCGCGCCGACAGCGCGGCATGGATGCGCGTCGCGCTCTCGCCATCGATACCGTCAGCGACCAGAATGGCTACCTTGCGGGTGCGGATGCCCTCCTTTCCGGGCCGCGCGAACAGGGACAGCGTCGGCGAGGTGGTGACCTCCGCTTTGGGTGGGCGCGGCATTGCGCGCGGTAACGGGTCGGGCAGGCGCGTCATTCCAAGGCCCTTCGCGACTTCGGCCGCGAGCTCTTCCGCAACATTGCGCAGCGTCGCCACAACGCGCTCGCGGATCGCGACGGTCTGCACTTTGCCCAGCTCGAAGCGGAACGCCTTGGCGATGTGCCGCCTCTCCACGTCGGACTGGCTCTTCCAGAACAACGTCGCCTGAAGATAGTGCTCAGCGAATTTTTCGGGCTTCCCGCGAACCTTGTCCTCATCGACCTGCTGCGGAAACGACGTGAACCCCGCGGTGCCGGCCTGGAAGGGGCAGCCCCCGCCAAGCGAGTTCGGCTCGTACGAAACGCGGCCGCGCGCAATGGCCTGCCGGTGCATGCCGTCGCGCTGGTTGTTGTGCGCCTGCGCGATCGGTGCGTTGATCGGAATCTCGTGGAAGTTCGGGCCACCCAGGCGCGAAATCTGCGTGTCGACGTACGAGTGGATGCGTCCGGCCAAGAGCGGGTCGTTGCTGAAGTCGATGCCCGGCACGATATGCGCGGCGCAAAATGCGACCTGTTCGGTCTCCGCGAAAAAATTATCAGGGTTGCGGTTGAGCACCATGCGGCCGATAGGGATCAGCGGAACGAGCTCTTCGGGCACGAGCTTGGTGGCGTCCAGGACATCAAAGCTGAAGCGCTCGGCGTCCTTCTCAGTGAATACCTGAACTGCCAGTTCCCACTCCGGATATGCCCCCGCTTCGATTGCTTCCCACAAGTCGCGACGCGTGTAGTCCGGGTCCGCGCCGGAAATCTTCACCGCCTCGTCCCACACCAGCGAGTGCGTCCCGCCCGTGGGATTCCAGTGGAACTTCACGAACCGCGAAGCGCCCTTGGCGTTGACGAAGCGGAACGTGTGCACCCCAAACCCCTGCATCATGCGAAGGCTGCGCGGGATCGCGCGGTCGGACATCACCCACATCAGCATGTGCGTCGACTCGGGCAT
>JBDTZQ010000061.1:0-16167 GCA_040005035.1 Betaproteobacteria bacterium
AGGATGCCGAACAGGCACACCGGATACTGCAGGATGTTGGGCATCATCAGCGCGACGCGGTCGCCCTTCTTCAATCCCTGCTTCTGAAGATAGGCGCCGAAGGCCCGGGATTTTTCGTCGAGCTCGCCGAAGGTCAGCGTCTTGCCCATGCACGTGTAGGCCCGGCGGGACGCGAACTTGGCGCAGCTCTCCTCGAATACGTCTCGCACCGAGGCGTAGGCCGAGAGGTCGATTTCGGGCGGCACCCCGGGCGGATACGACTTGAGCCAGATTTTTTCCACGGTGTTCCCCCCTGCGTCCGCCGCTACGCGACGCGGGCGCGCTCCGGGACCCGCGCGCCGGCGTAAACCGCCGGACGCGGTCCAGACTCCGCCGCCCATCCCCCTTGCCGCGCGTCCCGTGCGCAACGTTCGGGCAATGCTAACAGAGGGGATCAGGAACCGCGAGCCGCGAGGTAGTGCAGAGGTCCGCCGGTGAACGGAGCGAAACCAGTGCCGAATATCGCACCCGCGTCGACCAAGTCGGCGTCGGCCACGATGTGCTCGAACAGCGCTGCCTGCGCCTCGGCAATCAGGGGGCCGATCAAGCGCTCGGCAAGACCCGGCGGAGGCGTCCCTGCCGCGGCCTTGGCGGCCTTGCCGCTCGACCAGTCGTAAAAGCCGCGCTGCGTCTTCTTGCCGAGATGGCCTGCAGCGATGAGCTCGCTCAACTTTTTCGGCGGGGCCACGTCGGGCCCCAGCATCTTTCCGACGGCGAGGCATATGTCCAGGCCCACCGTGTCGGCAAGCTCGATCGGGCCGACCGGCATGCCGAAGGCGAGTGCCGCCTCATCGACCGTCTCGGGCGCCAGCCCCTCGTCGACGCAACGCATCGCTTCCATGAGATACGGCGCGAGAATGCGGTTGACCAGGAATCCTGGAGCGCTCTTCACCGGCAACGGCAGCTTGTCGATCTGGCGCACGAAAGCCGCGGCCTCCGCGACCAGCTCGGAGCGCGTCGCCGCGCCGGCGACGATTTCCACGAGCATCATGCGCGCGACCGGATTGAAGAAATGCAGCCCGATCAACCGCCCCGCGTCCTTCATCGGCGCACCGATCTGCTCGAGCGGAATGCTCGACGTATTGGTCGCCAGCAGTGCCGAAGGCCGCGCCCGCGCCTCGAGCTGGACGAACAGCTTCTGCTTGGCTTCGAGGTTCTCGAAGATCGCCTCGACGATCACGTCGGCGTGCGCGATGCCGTCGCCGGCGACGTCCGGGACGAGTCGATCGAGCGCATCGCGCACGCGCCTGGCATCCTTGAGCCGGTCGTTGAACAGCTTGCCCGCCCGCGCCATCGCCGGCGCCAGCCTTTCCGCGGTCTGGTCCTGCAACGTCACCGACAGTCCGCGCAACGCGCACCATGCGGCGATGTCGCCGCCCATGGTGCCGGCGCCGACGACGTGCACGCGCGCTGCCTTGGGTCCGGCATCACGACCGAAGCCCTTGAGTCGTTCCTGCAGCTTAAACACGCGGATCAGGTTGAGCGCGGTGGGCGTGCGCAGGAGGTGCGCGATCGACGCTGGATCCGACGGCGCAGGCGCCAGCGCGTCGCCGTCGTACTTCACCCACAGGTCGAGGATCGCATACGGTGCCGGGTAGTGCTCCGGCCTGGCGCGCGCCGCGACCTGCTTTCGCGCCTGCGCCGCGATCACGGGGCGCGCCAGCGAACCGAGCGTCAGCGACAGCGGGAAGGGCAGCTCGTGCGGCGGTGTCGCGGCGCGCAGCACGCCGCGCGCCGTGTTCATCATGATGCGCTCGGGCACGCACTCGTCGGCAAGACCAAGCTTTTTCGCACGACGCGCGTCGACCGTCTTGCCGGTAAGCAGCATGTCGAGCGCCGCCGGAGCACCGATCAGCCGCGGCAGGCGACGCATCCCGCCCCACGCCGGAACGATGCCTAGCATCACCTCGGGCAACCCGAGCCGCGTTCCGGGATCGTCGACGACGACGCGGTAGCGGCATGCAAGCGCCAATTCCAGACCGCCGCCCAGGCAGAATCCCTTGATGAGCGCCAGCGTGGGAAACGGCAACGCCGCGAGCTGGTTGTAGGTATCCCAGCCGCGCTTGACCAGCGCGGTCGCATCGTCGACGGTCTTGAGCGCGGTGAAGCCATCGATGTCGGCGCCCGCGATGAAGCCGTTCTGCTTCGCCGAGAGGATCACAAGGCCCGCCGGAGCCGCTGCCGAGAGCTCGCTCATCACCGCGACCAGCTCATCGAGAACACCGGTGGAAAGCGTGTTGGTCGAGCTGTCGGCCTTGTCGAAGTACAGCCACGCTATTCCATCGGCGTCACGATCGAGTCGCCAATTCAGATACCTGCTCATCGCCTTTGCCATACTCATGTCGGTGCTCATGCGCGTTCCACCAGCATCGCGCCGCCCTGACCGCCGCCGATGCAGATCGACGCCATGCCGCGCTTGCCGCCGCTCTGCTCGAGCTCCCTGAGTAGATGCAACACGATGCGCGCGCCCGACGCCCCGACGGGATGGCCGAGCGCGATCGCGCCGCCATCGACGTTGAGCTTGTCGGTGTCGAGCTCGCCAAGTGCGCGGTCGAGGCCGAGCTCGGTCCGGCAAAAATCCTCGCTCGCCCACGCACGGGTGCAGGCGATCACCTGCGCGGCGAACGCCTCGTTGATCTCCCAGCGATCGAGGTCGTTCAATCCCAGCCCGTGACGCTCGAGGATCGGTGTGGCCGCGTACACGGGGCCCAGGCCCATCTGCGCGGGATCGAGCCCGGCCCACGCGCTGTCGACGATCGTGCCGAGCACCGGAAGCGAATGCCTAGCGACCGCATCTTCCGAGGCGAGGACCAGCCACGTTGCGCCGTCGGTGATCTGCGAGCTGTTGCCCGCGGTGACATTGCCGTACTTGCGGTCGAAGAACGGCTTCAACTTGGCGAGGTTCTCGACCGTCGAGTCTTCGCGCACGCCGTCGTCGGTCGCGTAGAGTTTGCCAGCGACGTCGAACAGCGGCACGATCTCGCGATCGAAGTGACCCGCTTTTTGCGCGGCCAGCACGCGGCGGTGGCTAAGCGCTGCGAACTCGTCCATCTCGCGCCGGGTGATGCCGAAGCGGTACGCCAGGTTTTCCGCGGTCTGCCCCATGAGCAAGCCGACGATCGGATCGGTCAGCCCCTTCATGATGCCGATGATGGGCGTGAGCATCTCCGCCGGGCGAAGCGTGAGAAACGTCGCGGCTTTCTCGGCGGGCGTCTTCGCGGCACTAAACGCGGCGAACCAGAGCACCATCTTCTCCGAGTACAGCAGCGGCGCGCGCGACAGCGCATCGACGCCGCCGGCAAGCACGAGGCTCGAACGGCCGGCGCGGATGTTGGTCATCGCCGAATCCAGCGCCTGCATGCCTGATGCGCAGTTGCGCATCACCGTCCACCCGGGGACCTTGAGCCCGCAACCCATGCGCAACGCGACGACTCGCCCGATATTGACCTCGTCCGGAGACGGGCTCGCGCAACCGAGGATGACTTCGTCGAGTTGCTCGGGCTCGAACGGCATGCGCTTCAAGAGCGCGCGGCCGGCCTGCGTGGCAAGATCCGACGCGGCAAACGGCCCCGGGCGATTGCGCGCCTTGAGAAACGGCGTGCGGGCACCGTCGACGACGTAGACGGGTTGAGAGAGCGCAGCCATGGTCTCCTCCGCCTTACGCCGCCGCGCGGTGCGCGTTCGGCGCGATGGCGTCCGCCACGATTTCGGCTACGTCCGAGTGAATGTCGGACGCGCCGAGGTCCGGCGCGAAATCGTCTACGGCGATGACCTCGTCGGCGAGCCGACGCGCCCGCTCGAGGTGAGCTCGCTCGTCCGCGGTGATGATGCCCGCGGCCAGCGCCGCATCGAAGCGATCGGTGCCGGACGCCGTGGTGAAGCGCCCCGCCTTCGCGGCATCGCGCACGCGTGCCTCGATCGGCTCGGCGGCAATTGCGGCGGCGAGCGCGAGCTCGATCGCCGTGAGAATGTCGTGTTCGTCCTTGGGCTGATAGATGCCCGAGGTGAGCCGGTCGCGCGTGGCGGAAGGCTCGATGAGCAACCGCGCCACCTCGTGGCCCGCGCGGTCGGACGGAACGACGTACGGACGCCCCAGGGGAAACACCAGCAGGCGCATCACGCCGGCGATGACGCGGCCGGGGAAATTCGAGATCACGCCCTCGAGCGCGCCCTGCGCCTTGAACATCGCGTCCCAGATCGCCCAGTGCATCAGCGGCGCATCCTCGGCATGGCGTCCGTCGGTCTCGTAGCGCTTGAGCACCGCCGAGGCGATGTAGAGCATGGAAAGAACGTCGCCCAGGCGCGCGGAGAGCTTTTCCTTGCGTTTGAGCGCCCCGCCGAGCACGCCCATCGACACGTCGGCGAGAAACGCCAGCGCCGACGAAAAGCGCGTGAGCTGCTGGTAGTAGCGCCGCGTCTCGGGAGCGATGTTCGCCGGCGCGCTCGCGCAATGCGATCCGCACAGCCCCATGACGAATGCACGCGCCATGTTCGACAGCACGAAGCGGACGTGCCCGAACAGCGCGCGGTCGAAGGCGATCGAGGCGCGCGCCGGGTCGGCTTCGCCGGCGGCCGCGATCTCCTCGAGCACGTACGGATGGCAGCGAATCGCGCCCTGCCCGAAGATGATCAGGCTGCGGGTCAGGATGTTGGCGCCCTCGACCGTGATCGAGACGGGGATCTGCATGTACGCGGAGCCCAGGAAGTTCGACGGCCCCATGCAGATGCCCTTGCCGCCGGCGATGTCCATGGCGTCGTTGGCGAGGACGCGCGCGCGCTCGGTAAGCTGGTATTTGGCGATGGCCGAGAGCACCGCGGGCTTTTCGCCGAGGTCGACGGCACCGGCGGTCATCACCCGCACCGCATCCATCGCGTAAAGATTGCCGCCCATTCGCGCCAGCGGCTCCTCGACGCCCTCGAATTTGCCGATGGGCGTCTTGAACTGGCGGCGCACGCGGGCATAACCGCCGGTCGCGCGCGTCACCATCTTCGACATGCCGGTGGACAGCGACGGTAACGAGATCGACCGTCCCGCGGCGAGGCACTCCATCAACATGCGCCAGCCCTTGCCCACCATCGGCCGGCCGCCGATCACCCAGTCGATCGGGATGAAGACGTCCTTGCCCCAGTTGGGTCCGTTCTGGAACACCGCCGACAACGGCATGTGGCGTCGCCCGATGTTGACGCCCGGGTGGCGTGTCGGGATCAGCGCGCAGGTGATGCCCAGATCCTCGGCGTCGCCGAGCAGGTGGTCGGGGTCGAAGGCGCGGAAGGCGAGCCCGAGAATCGTCGCGACGGGACCGAGCGTAATGTAACGCTTGTCCCAGGTGACGCGCAGCCCGAGCGTGGGCTTGCCTTCGTGCTCGCCCATGCACACGATGCCGCTGTCGGGAATCGCCGCGGCGTCGGAGCCGGCGTGCGGATTGGTCAGCGCGAAGCACGGTATCTCGAGGCCTTTGGCCAGTCGCGGCAGGAAATGCCGCTTCTGCTCTTCGGTGCCGTAGCGCATGAGGAGCTCGCCCGGTCCGAGCGAGTTCGGAACCATCACGGTCACGACGACCGCGCTCGATCGCGACGCGAGCTTGGACACGACCTCGGAGTGCGCGAAGGCGGAAAAGCCCAGGCCGCCGTACTCCTTCGGAATGATCATGCCGAGAAAGCCGCGCTCCTTCACGCACTGCCACACCTGCGGAGGAAGGTCGCGATAGACGTGCGTGGTCTCCCAGTCGGTCACCATCGCGCACAGCTCCTCGCACTCGTGGTCGAGGAAGCGCTGCTCGTCCGGAGTCAAAGCGGGCGCGGGAACGGCGAGCAGCTTCGACCAGTCCGGCCGCCCGGAAAACAGGTCGCCATCCCACCACACGGTGCCCGCCTCGATGGCTTCGCGCTCGGTCTGCGACATCGGCGGCAGGACTTTGCGAAACGCCGACAGGACGGCATCGCTGACCAGCTTGCGACGAAGCGGCGCGACGCCGAACACGATCGCGATGACCAGGAGCAGGGCAGCCAGCGCCGCGACGACCGCGGCGGGAAGCCATTGCGACGTCCACGCGGCGCCGAGCCAGGCGATGGCCGCGAGCAGCCACACCCAGCCGGTCGCACGGGCGTAGGCGAGCACGAAAAAGCCGACGATGACGGCAGCGATGAAAGCAAGGGTGATCATGATCGACTCCGGTTGGCGATGCGCGCTCGGGGCGAAGCCTCGTGCGCGTCGAGCTCGTCGAGGTCGGGCAGCGGCGCCTTGAGCCCGGCGATGAGAAAAGGCGCGAGGCGCCGCAGCAGGAGCTCGTCGTTGTGCGTCTCGCGCGGATTGAGCTCGGCGATCAGGCGCAACGCATCGGTTCCCGACAACGTGTACGACAGGGCGCCCATCACGAAGTGCAGGCGCCAGCTCAATTCCTTCTTCGGCAGGTGCGGCAGCGCGCGAGCGAACGCCGCCTTGAACCGCGCGATCATCTCGGCATACTGCGCCGACAGGAACCGGCGGATGAACGGCGCCGGGTCCGCATAAGCGCGCCCCAGCAGGCGCAGGAAGTTCTTGCCGCCGCGCTCGCGCTCGCGCGCCAGGCGCAACGCCGGGATGAACATGGCGGCGAGGATCTTCTCCGGCGTCGGCGCTGCGGACTCGCGCTCGAGCGTCGTCAGCAATGCGAGGCGCTCCTGGTTCATCGGGTCGAGGCGTCGCGTCAACACCGCCTCGAACAGGTCTTCCTTGCTGCCGAAATGGTAGTTGACCGCGGCCAAATTCACCTCGGCCTCGGAGGTGATCTGGCGCATCGACGTTGCCTCGAAGCCGTGCTCCATGAACAGTGCCTCGGCGGCGTCGAGAATTCTCACCTGCGTCGCGGAGTTCCTGGGTGGATCCAAAGCGATGACGCTGCTGCTCATGGTTGGGGCTCTCGAAGGCGAGGCTGAGTCGGCCGGCGACCGCGACCGCCTACCAGCGACGGAGCCCGGCATCTCAGCGTCGCACCACAAATCAAACGTTCGTTTTAATACTAAACGTCGACCACGGCGGTGTCAAGCGCGACCGCGAGGGTCGGACGTCGGCGCCTACCGACCAGCGAGCGCGCTATCGAGGGTCCCGCAAGTTCAATCGCATGGCGGTCCGGCGTTCACCGGACACGAGCGGTCGCGCGCGTTCAGCCGGCGGGCTTGGCGGCGTAGACCGCGTCGATTACCTGCCTGAATCGGTCGGCCACGAGCGGTCGCTTGAGCTTGAGCGTCGGGGTCAGCAAGCCATTCTCGATGCTCCACGGTTCAGGCGTTGCAATGACGCGGCGGATACGCACCCATCGTGGAAAGGCCTTGAGCTTCTCGTTGGCGCGATTAAGCAGCGTCTGCTCGTTGGCTTCCTTACTCACGGTCAGGAGCGTGAGAAACGGCCGGCCTTCGCCGATCAGCATGACCTGCTCGAACACCGGATCGTGAAGCAGCGCGAATTCGACGTCCTGCGGCGGCAGCTTTTCGCCGTTGGACATCACGAGGATGTCCTTGAGGCGTCCCCGGATGTAGATTTTTCCCGCGCGAATCTCGGCGATGTCGCCCGTGTGCAGCCAGCGCTCGGCATCGATCGCGGCGCGTGTCGCATCCTCGTTGCGCCAGTACCCGAGCATCACGTTGCCGCCGCGCGCGAGCAGCTCGCCGCCTTCCGCAACACGCACCTCGACGCCGGGCAGCGGCGGTCCCACCGACTCCGGATCGTTGTCGTCCATCCGATTCACCGAGATCACCGGCGAGGCTTCGGTCATGCCGTAACCCTGGAGCATCGCCAGTCCCAGCCCGATGAAAGTGCGCGCGATCTGTGGGTCGAGCGCAGCACCGCCCACCACCGCCAGGCGCAGGCGCCCGCCCATGCGCGCGAGCACCGGCGCCGCCACCAGCTTGCGCAGCATCGGGGAGAGCACGCGGTCGAGCACCGTGCCCTGGCCCACCGCCACGCGCCAGCCGCGATCGACGCATTGCTCGAAAAGACCGCGCTTCAGGGGCGACGCCGCCAGCGACTGCTCGACACGCGCCTGGAACTTCTCGAATACGCGCGGCACCGCGAACATCGCCGTCGGCTTCTGCGCCGCGAGATCGTCGGCGATCTGCGCCACGCCGCGCGAATACACGACCTTGGCTCCGATCGCCAGCGGCAGGTAGTAGCCGCCGGTCCGCTCGAACATGTGCGACAGCGGGAGGATCGACAGGAACACGTCGTCTTCGCGCGCCATGTTGAGTGCGCGACACGACTCGACATTGGCGATGACGTTGCCGTGCGAGAGCATTACGCCCTTGGGCCGGCCTGACGTCCCCGACGTGTAGCAGATGGTGGCGAGCGTGTCGGTCGCGACGTCAAGAAATTCCGGTGGCGCGGCATCGCCGGCACGCAGCAGCGAGTCGACAGAGGGCGGCGTGTCCACACCGTCGTCGGGGTGCGAAACGTAGAAGGGCGGGAGCGCGATGCCGCATTGGGCGAGCGCGCCCGCCATGCGCGTGCTTTCGACGATCAGCACGCGCGCGTCGGCATTGACCGCGCACCACGCGACATTCTCGGCGTTGTCGTCGACATAGAGCGGGACGATCACCAGCCCCAGTCCAAGCGCAGCCAGATCCGGCGCGATCCAGTCGACGCCATTCTTCAGGCAAAGCGCGACGCGTTCACCCGGCGCGAGCGACAGCGACCGGAACGCGGCCTGCCACCGGCCGACCCGCGCGGCGAGTTCGCCGACGCTCACGTCGGACCACGCGTCGGCGATGAACTGGCGATGCAGGACTTTCGACGGCGTCGAGAGATGTTGCCTGAGGTAATGCGCGATGTTCGGCATGCCTGCCCCGGCGATGCGGTACCTGTCGTCGGCGATTCTGACCCCAGCGCACCGCTTTGGCTATACTGACGCCTTCGAGGAGCACGCGATGCCGAACATCTCGATCAAGCGCCGCCACAAGCTGGAGCCGAAAAAGGCGCGCGCCGCCGCGCAGGCGATCGCGAAGGATCTCAACAAGCGCTACGGCCTGATCTGCCAGTGGGACGGCGACGACGTCGCGTTCGACGGCGTGGGCGTGTCCGGGAGCATGCAGGTCGGCAAGACCCAGATCAAGCTCGACGTGCAGCTGTCGTTTCTGCTGGCGCCGCTCAAAGGCACCATCGAGCGCGAGATCAACAAGCAGCTCGATACGCTGTTCAGCCCAGCGTAGCGCGCCGCGGCGCGCGCGGATCGGCGAACGCGTCGTCGTCGCCGGCGAAGATCGCGTGCATCAGCGCGCTCTCCCGCGCCTCGATCGTCCCAAGGAACTCCGCCGCGCCACGCATCCGGGCAAAGCCCGCGACGCCGCGCTCGAGGAACGCCTGCAGCGCGCCGAGCCCCGCGGCGCGCGCGGGCACGCGCATCATGAACAGCGCGTTGCGCAGGAGCGGCGAGCGCACGTATCCCTCGAATCCGCCGCCGACCGCGCCAATCAAGGCGATCTGGCGCACACGCTCGCCCGGGTTGGCACAGGCACGATACGCCGCGCAATAGCGTGCGACGTCGAGCTCGGCGTCGGGCGCCAGATGCGCCAGCAGCAACCGATCGAGCTGCTGCGACAATACCGACAGCTGCATCGCGTCGGCGACGGTCGCAAGCGCGCGCTCCGGCAGCATGCGCGCCAGCGTCGGAACAATACGGGCGAGGTCGGCATCGCGCCGGCTGAAATCACCCGGTCCGTACAGGTCGGAGCGAAAAAAAGCGATCGCGGCGCTGTATCTGGATTGTGCTTCGAGGTCCGCGTAGGTCGCGCTCAAGCGCAGCGACTGGAAATGCGCGATCTGGTCGAGCGCTGTCGCGAGCCGCGCCGACGCCGCCCGCTGGGCATGCAGAGCTCGCGCGGTGGCCAGTTGGTCGGCGAGTCGGATGGCGGACGCGGAGGGCATGCGAAACGGCGCTACGGGACCGGGAAAGGGTTTAGATTGTTTTGTCTATTTGCCGTGGATACAGTGCACCGGCTGCGCCAACTGCAACTGGGCGCCGCTCACCCCGTCTCATGATGCCCCCCGACGACTCCCGCCCGCGAATCACCCGACGCACGCTGCTCAAGGCGGGCGTGGCGGGCGGCGCGGTGCTGCTCGCGGCGCGCTGGCTCACCACCGATCCGACGCGGACGCCTTCGCCCGGCGCCCTCGATGAACCGGCACGTGGCATCGTCGCGTCGATTGTACCGGCGATGTTGTCCGGCGCCCTGCCGGCGCATGCTACGCAGCCCGACCGGGCGCAACTCGTCGACGCGGTGGTCGACAACGTCGATCGAGCCGTCGCCGCGCTGCCGCCCGCGGCGCGCAAGGAGCTCGAGCAGCTCTTCGCGCTGCTCGCCTTCGTGCCGTCCCGTTGCCTTCTTGCCGGCATCTGGTCGCCGTGGAACGATGCCTCCACCGAATCGATCACGGCATTTCTCGCCGCGTGGCGCGATAGCCGTTTCGGGTTGCAGCGCTCAGCCTATGGCGCATTGCATCAGCTCATCATGGCCGCATGGTATGGAAGTCCGCAGGCGTGGCCGGCGATCGGCTATCCCGGGCCTCCGGTGCTGGAAAGCGCGTGATGGCGGCAACGTCCATCGTGCGTGAGGCGCGCCTGCCCGACCCGTTTCGCGACGGCCTGGCGCGTGGCTGGCACGTCGTCGATGCGTCGACGCTCGACCGCGACCTCGTGCTGGACGCGGACGTCGCCATCGTCGGTACCGGCGCCGGCGGCGGCACCGCGGCGGAAATTCTCAGCGCGGCCGGGCTCAAGGTCGTGCTCATCGAGGAAGGCCCGCTCGCCACGTCGTCGGACTTTCGCATGCGCGAGTCCGACGCCTACCCGCAGCTCTACCAGGAATCCGCCGCGCGCAAGTCGCGCGACAAGGCGATCAACATCCTGCAGGGGCGCTGCGTCGGCGGCAGCACGACGGTGAACTGGACATCGAGCTTTCGCACGCCGCCCTCGACACTGGACTACTGGCGGCGCGAGCTCGGCATCGAAGGATTCTCGCAGGACGATCTCGCGCCGTGGTTCGAGCGCATGGAGGCACGGCTTTCCATCGCGCCGTGGCCGGTGGCGCCCAACGCCAACAACGACGCGCTGCGCCGCGGCGCGCTGGCGCTGGGCATCCCGGCGCAGGCGATACGGCGCAACGTCAAGGGCTGCTGGAACATCGGCTACTGCGGCGTGGGGTGTCCGACCAACGCCAAGCAGTCGATGCTGGTGACAACGATCCCGGCGGCACTGGAGCGCGGCGCGACGCTGCTCACGCGCACGCGGGCGTGGACGCTCGCGCGCGACGGCGAGCGCATCACCGAGCTGACCTGCATCGGGCTCGATGCGCGGGGCACCGACCCGACGCAGCGCCGGGTGCGCGTGCGCGCACGCACCTTCATCGCCGCCGCCGGCGCCATCGGCACGCCGGCGCTGCTCCTGCGCAGCAAGCTTCCGGACCCGCACGGCTTGCTCGGGAAGCGCACGTTCCTGCATCCTACGGTGGTGTCGGCCGCGCTGATGAACGAGCGCATCGACGGCTTCGCCGGCGCCCCGCAGACCATCTACTCCGATCACTTCCTCGACACGCTGCCGCTCGACGGGCCGATCGGCTACAAGCTCGAGGCTCCGCCGCTGCACCCCATATTAGTGGCGACGACGCTGCCCGAATTCGGCGCCACGCACGCGCAGTGGATGCGCGAGCTGCCGCACCTGCAGGTCGTGATCGCGCTGATGCGAGACGGATTCCATCGCGACAGTCCCGGCGGTGTCGTCGCACTGCAGGACGACGGCACGCCGGTGCTCGACTATCCGCTCAACGCGTACTTCTGGGAGGGCGCGCGGCGCGCGCTGTCCTGCATGGCGCAGATACAGTTCGCGGCAGGGGCGCGCACCGTGATGCCGGTGCAGGCGGACGGCACGCACTACACGAGCTGGAGCGAAGCGAGGTCAGGCATCGCCGCGGCGACGCTCGCTCCACACGCCACGACGGTGGTCAGCGCGCACGTCATGGGCGGATGCGCGCTCGGCCCCGACGCGGCGCGCGCGGTCGTCGACACGCGGGGGCGTCACCACCAGCTCGACAATCTCTACGTCATCGACGGCTCGCTGTTCCCGACCAGCGTCGGCGCCAATCCGCAGCTGTCGATCTACGCGATCGCGGCGAAGCTCGCCAGCGCGCTGCCCGGCGCCCAGCGTGCCCGCGTTGCCGGCGGCACCCCCAGCGCCGGCAGCTCCGGCGGCGATTAGGGTGTCTGCTCTAATCGCGCGGCTTAGAGTGGGGCTGACGGTCGCCTCATGCACTCCCCTCATGCATCCATTACGCATCCGCATCACCGATCCACATCACAGATCATGTCCACTCACAGGAGCAACACCATGCAAAAGCAAGCGAACCCCGGACTCTATTCCAATGCGCTGACCGACGCCGCGCTGGCCGCCTCGAGACAGCTCTGGCTCGCCGGCCTCGGCGCCGCGGCGTATACGCGCGAGTGGGCGAAGAGCGAAGCGGGCAAGAACTTCCGCGCGTTGGTCCGCGAAGGCACGGTCGTCGAATCGCAGGCGGTGCGCATGCTCGACAAGCGCATCGAGCGCTCGGTGGCCACCGCGAACGTGCTATGGAAGCATGCGCGCGCCACTGCCATGAGCACGGCCGCCAAGCTCGCCGACAACGCGACCGCTGCATTCGCGCGGGTCAAGGCACCGGTGAAGGCCGCAGCGAAGACCCGCGGCACCCCGACCAAGGCACGCAAGACCGCGAAGGCCGCGCCCAAGCGCGCCGCAGGCACGACCCGCCGCGTCAAGCGAGGCGCGCGCAAGTCGTAGTAACTCGCGGCGTTTCTACCGCGGCCCGAAAAAAACCATGCCGGTCACGGCAGTGATGCCACGTCGCAGCAAGCGCATGACATCGCGGAGCCGTGCGCCCGGCCGCGGCGTGGGCCTGGCGCTGGCCGGCGGCGGGCCGCTCGGCGGAATCTACGAGGTGGGCGCGCTCGTCGCGCTCGCCGATTCGCTCGACGGCATCGATTTCAACGACCTCGACGTCTACGTCGGCGTTTCCTCCGGCGGATTCGTCGCGGCCGCGCTCGCTAACGGCATATCGCCGCCGCAGATGTACCGCCTGTTCATCGATGACGGCAGGGAAGCGACGTTGTCGCCGGCGATGTTCCTGCGTCCTGCCTTTGGGGAGTTTGCGAGGCGCGCGCTGTCGGTGCCGGGCCTGCTTGCCCGCGCGACGCTCAACTATCTCCGGCATCCCTTGCAGCGCGGGATGATGGAATCGCTTTCAACGCTCGGCCGCGCGGTGCCCACGGGCATTTTCAACCAGCGCGCCATCGACACCTATCTGAAGCGCCTGTTCACCGGTGCCGGCCGCACCGACGATTTTCGCGACCTGCCGCGCAAGCTCTTTCTCGTCGCCACCCATCTCGACACCGGCGCCTCGGTCACCTTCGGAGAGCCGGGGCACGACCACGTGCCCATCAGCAAGGCGATCCAGGCATCCGCCGCCCTGCCAGGCCTGTTCCCTCCTGTGGCCGTGGACGGCGAACACTACGTCGACGGCGCGCTCAACAAGACGCTCCACGCCTCGGTCGCGCTCGACCACGGGGTGGCGATGCTCATCTGCATCAATCCGCTGGTCCCGTTCGATGCGAGCTCGGCGTCGCGGCACGGACTCAGCGGCGTCGAAAAGCTCCAGCACGGCGGCTTGCCGCTGGTGCTCGCACAGACCTTCCGCGCCATCATCCACTCGCGCATGAAGGTCGGCATGGAGAAATATCGCCGGCAGTATCCGAATGCGGATATCGCATTGTTCGAGCCCGACCGCGAGAACGCCGACATGTTCTTCGCCAACATATTCAGCTACTCGCAGCGCAAGCGTCTGTGCGAGGCGGCGTTCATCAGCACCCGGCAGAGCCTGCTCGCGCGCAAGGTCGAGCTCGCGCCGATGCTCGCCCGCCGCGGCATCCGCTTGGATTTGTCTCGGCTGGGCGACGCGAAGCGGACCTTGGCCAGCGCGCTCGACGATCCCCGCCCCCTGCACTCGCGCCCGACCGGCGTAGGCCAGGCGACCTGCGACCTCTCGCGCACGCTCGACCATCTCGACCGGTGGCTCGCCGCGCACGCCGGCCGCGCGCAGCGCGGCGCGGCGCTGCATCATTCGAATTCGCCACGGGTCGCGCGCGCCGTTTGCCACCCGCCGCGGCCGGTTCTACACTCCGGGCCAATCCCGGAGAGCGCCATGGCGGAACGCAAACGTCCGCGACAGACGCGCGAGCGCATTGTCGAAACCAGCCTGCAGTTGTTCAACCGCGACGGTGCACCGCACGTCACCACCGCGGACATCGCGGGCGAGATGAACATCAGCCCCGGCAACCTCTACTACCATTTCCGCAACAAGAACCAGATCGTTTCCGAGCTCTACGGCGCCTTCGAGCGTCGCCTCGATGGGCTGCTCGGAGCGCCTCAGGGACGCATCGCCGGCGTTGAGGATCTGTGGCTGTTCCTGCATCTTCTGTTCGAGGCGATGTGGGAATTCCGCTTCCTCTATCGCGATCTCGACGAGATACTTGCGCGCGACCGTGCCTTGGGCGGGCGATTTCGTCGCTTCGTCGATCGTGTCTCCGGCACCATGCTAGAGTTGTGTCGAAGCATGGTTGAAGGGGGAACGATGCGCGCCGGCGAGCGGGAGATCGCGGCATTGGCGGAAAACGCCGTCGTGGTCGCGACCTACTGGATGTCGTATCAGAAAATCCTGTCGGGCCCGTCTGCGGCCGTCTCGCTTAATATCGACCGCGGCGCCTACCAGGTGCTTTCATTGATCGCTCCCTTCGTACGTGGCGATGACCGCGTCCTGCTCGAGCGCCTCAGCCGCGACTATCTCGAATAAGGCTCCAGGAGGATTTCCATGGCGACACGTTGGACCAGGTTTCCGCACGCCGACGCCGCCTATGCGTACGACGGCGCATCGCTGAAAAAGCAGTGGGACAGGTTGCATCGCGGCGATCGCGAACCGTTCCCGGCGAGCGCCGAGGCGCAAGCCGCGTGGCGGCATTTCCACGCCGGAGAGTTCCAGCAGGCGGTGGAGGCAGGGAACAAGACAGGCGGCGCGGCCGTCAATGCTGCGATCAAGGCGCAGACCATCTACGCGACGTACCTGGAAAACAACGAGAAGACCAAGCTGGCGCTGTTCGAGCAGGCCGCCGACTGGGCACAGGCTCGCCAGGGCGAGGCGGCGAAGGACGCCAACGCGTTCTACCTCTACGCGTTCGCGCTCGGGCGCTACAGCCAGGGGATATCGGTGGCGAAAGCGCTCGCGCAGGGCTTCGGCGGCAAGATCAAGAACGCGCTCGCCACCGCGCTCAAGCTGCAGCCTTCGCATGCCGATGCGCACACGGCGTTCGGCGCGTACCAGGCCGAGGTCATCGCCAAGGTCGGCGGACTCGTCGCGGGTGTGACCTACGGCGCGAAAAAGGATTCGGCGCTCGAGCACTATCGCAATGCGATCAAGCTCAATCCCGAGTCCGCCATCGCCAATATCGAGTACGGCAACGGGCTCATATTGCTGATGGGAAACAGCCAGATCGGCGAGGCGACCAAGCTCTACGAGAAAGCCGCGAAGTGCACGCCCGCCGACGCGATGGAGCGCCTGGATGTCGAACTCGCGCGATCGGAGCTAGAATAGTCGACCGACAGCCTTCCGGCGCGTTCCAATGATGCAACACGTTTCGTACCTCCGCGTCGCCGCGCTCGCCCTGGCCTTGTTCGTGGCGGGCGCCCCGAACGACGCCTCGGCGCAGGCCGCGACCAAGGCGCCGCCGAAGGCGGCCCCACCCGCGCCGTTGGCGCCGGGACAGATCGACACGCTGAAGCGCATTCGCGAGTCGGGCGCGATCCTGATCGGAGTGCGCGAGGCGTCGGTGCCGTTCTCGTTCCTCGACCAGAACAAGTCCCCGCAGGGCTACTCGGTGGACATCTGCCTCAAGGTCGCCGACGCGATCAAGGCCGACCTCAAGCTGCCGCGCCTCGAGGTGAAGTTCGTTCCGGTGTCGTCGGCCAACCGCATCCCCTCGCTGATCGAAGGCAAGGTCGACCTCGAGTGCGGCTCGACCACCAACACGCGCGATCGGCAGAAGCAGGTCGCCTTCGCGTACAC
>JBDTZQ010000062.1:0-16142 GCA_040005035.1 Betaproteobacteria bacterium
CAGGCGATCCGCTACGCGGCATCGATCCTGGTCGAGCAGCTGGGCGTGTTCGCCGACCTCAAGGGCACCGAGGCTCCGGCCGAGCAGCGTTCGATGCCGCAGGTCGACCCGATCCTGCTGCGCCCGGTCGACGACCTGGAGCTCACGGTGCGCTCGGCGAATTGCCTGAAGGCCGAGAACATCTACTACATCGGCGACCTGATCCAGCGCACCGAAACCGAGTTGCTGAAGACGCCGAACCTCGGCCGCAAGTCGCTCAACGAGATCAAGGAAGTCCTCGCTTCGCGCGGACTGTCGCTGGGCATGAAGCTCGAGAACTGGCCGCCTGCGAACCTGGATCGGCCGTAAGAACAAGCGCAGGGGAAAAGCATGCGTCACCGCCACGGACTGAGAAAACTCAATCGCACCAGCAGCCATCGCCTGGCCATGCTGCGCAACATGACCAACTCGCTGTTCAAGCACGAGTTGATCAAGACGACGCTGCCCAAGGCGAAGGAGCTGCGCCGCGTCGCCGAGCCATTGCTCACGCTGGGCAAGACGCCGACGTTGGCCAACCGCCGGCTGGCGTTCAATCGCCTGCGCGACAAGGACGTGGTGTACAAGCTCTTCGCCGAGCTCGGGCCGCGCTACGCCAAGCGCGCCGGCGGCTACCTGCGCATTCTCAAGTTCGGATTTCGCCAGGGCGACAATGCGCCGATGGCGCTGGTCGAGCTGCTCGATCGTCCGGAACCGGTGGCGCAGCCCGCCGACGAGGCGAAGGCTGCCTGATCGGCGGCCACCTGCAGGAAATGCACGAAAGCCGGGGCGATTCCCGGCTTTCGCGCTTTTGGGCGCGCGATCATCGACGTCGCGCACGTCGCCGCGCTTGCTTAGGATAGCTCGGCAGGGGGCCTGAGAATGGAGCGCTTCTACACGGCGCTGAACCGGCTCGACGCGTATCTGCTCCTGCATCGCTTGCAGCAGGTGGGCGTCGTCGCGCATGTGTTCAACGAGCACGCTTCGTCGATCGTCGGCGAGGTGCCGCCCGACGTCGCGCAGCCGCAGATCTGGCTCGAGCACGCGCGCGATCGCCCTCGCGCCGAAGCCGCGCTCGCGGCGCTCATCGCCGATCGTGCGCAAACCGGAACGCGGGTGTGCAACGCTTGCCGCGAGGAGAATCCCGCGAACTTCGAGCTGTGCTGGAGCTGCGGAGGCGGACTCTAGCCGAAAGCAGCGCGACCTGCGAGCGTTGCGGGACGCATTCAGCCGTCGAGCGCCCGCCGTGCGCGCTCGAGCGCGTCGTCGCCGGCGACGACGGTCGGATCGGGCAGGCGCTGGCGTCGTCGCAGCACCACCGACCAGAGCAGCGCACCGCCGGCGAGCAGCGCGAAGGGCCCACCCCACAGCAGCAACGTGCTTCGCCTGACCGGCGGACGGTACAGAACGAAATCGCCGTAGCGCTGAACCAGGTATGCCTTGATCTCGTCGTCGCTTTTGCCCGAGCGCGCCAGGGTCCGCACCTCGCGGCGCAGGTCGTCGGCGAGGTCCGCATTGGAGTCGGCGAGCGTCTGGTTCTGGCACACCAGGCAGCGCAGCTCGCTTTCCAGCTCCCTCATTCGCGCATCGAATGCGAGATCCGCGGGCGAATCCATTTTCGCGCCGTGCGCGCCGGCGCTCAATGCGAGCATCGCGAACACGGCGCAGACGTTCGCGCGCGCGCGGGTCACGTAGGTCCTACCGCGAGGTTTCACGACGGGGTCTCGCTACAGGGCCTTTAGCGCGCTCACCGCTGCAACTCGCGCACCAGCGGCAGGATCTTGTCCTTGAGTGCTTCCGCGGTGATCGGTCCGATCTGCTTGTAGCGGACGATTCCCTGCTTGTCGACGACGAACGTCTCGGGGACGCCGTATACGCCGTAGTCGATGCCGACTCGGCCGTCGAGGTCGACCGCGGAGGCGGTGTACGGATTGCCGTTCTGCGCGAGCCAGGTGCGGCCCGCGTCGGGCTTGTCCTTATAGTCGAGCCCGTAGATCGGCACAACCTTCGACTCCGCGAGCTGCATCAGCAACGGATGCTCGACCCGGCACGACACGCACCACGATGCCCACACGTTGAGCAGCCACACCGTGCCTTTGAGCTCATCGCTCGACAGGCGCGCTTCGGCATCGTGCAAGCGCGCCAACGCGAACGACGGCGCCGGCTTGCCGATCAGCGGCGAGGGGACTTCGCGCGGATCGCGTCCGAGGCCGACCCACAGGAACGCGATCAGCACCGCGAAGATGAGCAGCGGAACCGCCCAGCGCAGCGCTTTCATGAAACCTCCCCGAACATCAGTCGGCCGCCGAAGCGATGCTCGGCGACGCGCTCACGGATCCACGTCGCGGCGCGAGCCGGTAGCGCCGGTCCATCACCGCGAGAAATCCGCCGAGCCCCATTAGCAAGACGCCCGCCCAGATCCAGTCGATGAACGGCTTCACATAGATCCGCACGCTCCACGCGCCGGTGATGTCGCCCGCGGTCGCACCGGCCGGCTCGCCCAGAGAGACGTACCGGTCGCCGAGAATTCCGACATCGATCGCCGCAATGGTCATCGCTTGTCCGGACGCGTTGTAGATGCGCTTCTCGGGCTTGAGCGTCTCGACCAGGCGCGCATCCTTGCGCACTTCGAACCTCCCCGTCACGGCGCGGTAGTTAGGCCCCGGACCCGGCGTCACTCCGACGAAGCGGAATTCGTATCCGCCCACTTCGACCGCGTCTCCCGGCTCGAGCCTGATGTCGCGCTCGATCTCGTAGCCTTTGACCAGCGTCACTCCGGCGATGAATATGCCCACGCCGAGGTGCGCAAGCAGCATGCCGTAGTACGACGAGGAGTTCGTGCGCAGCGCGCCGAGAAGATCGCCGCGTGGCGCGCTGGCGATGCGCACGCGCAGCGTTTCCACGACGCTGGCAACGATCCACACCGCGAGAAGCACGCCACCCGCGATCAACGGCGTCCAGCGGCCGAGAATCATCGGCAGTATCAGCGCGCTGACGATGGCGACCGCGAACGCCCAGCGCAGGCGCTGCCACAACTCGGGAATCGGCGCGTGGCTCCAGCGCGCCAGCGGCCCTACGCCCATGAGGAACGCGGCGGGCGCCATGAGCGGGTAGAACACCGAGTCGAAGTACGGCGGTCCCACCGACAGCTTGCCGAGTCCGAGCGCATCGAGGAACAGCGGGTAGAGTGTGCCCAGCAGGACGCTCGCCATCGCGACGATGAGCAGGATGTTGTTGGCGAGCAGCATCGATTCGCGCGACACGACCGCAAAACTGCCGCCTAGCCCCACCTTGCCGGCGCGCCATGCGAACAGCGCCAGCGAGCCGCCCACGACGACGGCGAGGAAAATGAGGATGAACACGCCGCGTGCCGGATCGGTGGCAAAGGCATGGACCGAGGTCAGGACGCCGGAGCGCACCAGGAAGGTTCCGAGCAGCGACAGCGAGAACGCCAGGATGGCGAGCAGCACCGTCCAGCTGCGGAACGCGCCGCGCTTCTCGGTGACCGCCAGCGAGTGGATCAGCGCCGTGCCGGTGAGCCACGGCATGAACGACGCGTTCTCGACGGGATCCCAGAACCACCAGCCGCCCCAGCCCAGCGTGTAATACGCCCACCCCGAGCCGAGCGCGATGCCGATGGTGAGGAAGCTCCACGCCACTGTCGTCCACGGGCGCGACCAGCGCGCCCACGCCGCATCGAGCCTGCCTCCGATCAGTGCCGCCACGGCGAACGAGAACGCGACCGAGAACCCCACGTAGCCCATGTACAGCAGCGGCGGATGGAACACCATGCCGGGATCCTGCAGCAGCGGGTTGAGGTCGCGGCCTTCGACCGCGGCTGGAACCAGGCGCTCGAAAGGATTCGAAGTCAGCAGCATGAATAGCAGGAAGCCGACGCTGATGAGACCCATCACCGAGAGCACGCGCGCGAGGAGCTCGCGAGGGAGATTGCGCGAGAACAGCGTCACCGCGAAGCTCCATCCGGCGAGCATCAGCGTCCACAAAAGGAGCGAGCCTTCGTGCGATCCCCACGTCGCGGCGATGCGGTAGTGCAGCGGCAGCTCGGAATTCGAGTTGCTGGCCACGTTGAGCACCGAGAAATCATTGCCGGCGAACGACCACGCCAGGCACCCGAACGCGAACGCGACGAGGAGCGCCTGCGCGCGCGCCGCCGGACGCGCCAGCGCCATCAGCGGCGCGCTGTTCGTGGCGGCGCCGAGCAGCGGCAGGGCAGCCTGCGCCAGAGCGACGAGCAGCGCCAGTATCAGCGCGAAATGCCCGAGCTCGGGAATCATCGGCCTTGCCCTTCGCGCAGCGTCTTCATCGTCGTGCCCTTGCGCGCCGCGTCCATCGCCGATTGCGCCTGCGGCGGCATGTAATTCTCGTCGTGCTTGGCGAGCACCTCGGTGGCGGTGAAGCTGCCGTCGGCGGCGACGCTACCCTGCGCCACCACGCCTTTGCCCTCTCGGAACAGGTCGGGCAGGAGTCCAGTGTAGGTCACGGGAATCGTCTGCGCGTTGTCGGTGACGCGAAAGCGCACCGTCAGCGAATTCGGCTCGCGCACAACGCTGCCGCTTTCGACCATGCCACCGATGCGAAACGCTCGGCCGGTCGGCGCTTCCTTCGCGGCGACCTGCGAAGGCGTGAAAAAAAAGACCAGGTTCGACTGGAACGCATTGAGGACCAGCCCGACGGCGACGCCGAGCGCTGCGAGGCCGGCGCCGATCCAAGCCAGGCGTTGCGCGCGGGGCTTGAGCGGCTTCATCGAACGTCCTCGCCGGCGCCGCCGTCGCGCACACGCTCGGCGCGCCTGGCGCGCGCGCGCACTGCGAGCACTTCGGCAACGAGCAGCAGCGCGCAGACGCCGTACGCCATCCAGACGTACGTGCCATAGTCCGCGAGAGCGGCCATTGTGCTCACTGTGCTACCGCCCTCCGCCACGGCGCGCCGCGCTCGCGCTCGTTGATGATCGCGCGCAGCCTGACCAACGTCACCGCGATCGAGTACGACCAGGCCGCGAGCGTCATCACCAGCATGCCGGCGAGCATGATCGCCGCCATGCGCGGCGCCGTGGTGAGGCTCACGCTGGCACCCTGGTGCAACGTGTTCCACCACTTCACCGAGAAATAGATGACCGGGACGTTCACCGCGCCGACCAGCGCCAGCACCGCGCACGCGCGATCGGCACGACGCGGGTCGTCGATGGCGTTGCGCAACGCCATAAAGCCGAAATAGAGAAAGAGCAGGATCAGCTCGGAGGTCATCCGCGCGTCCCACGCCCAGTAGGTGCCCCACGTCGGCTTGCCCCACAGCGAGCCGGTGACGAGCGCGATCACGGTGAACACCGCGCCGCTCGGCGCCAGCGCCTGCGCGGTCATCGCTGCCAGCCGCGCGTTGAAGACGAGTGACATCGCGCACCAGAATGCCATCACGACATAGATGAACATCGACATCCACGCCGCCGGAACGTGGATGAAAATGATGCGATACGCCTCGCCCTGCTGTGCGTCTGTGGGCGCGACCACGAGTCCGATCCACAGCCCCGCGAGCGCAAGAAGCGCGGCGGCGATGCCGAACGCGCGCGCCAGCGGGCCGGCCAGCGAAAAGAACGACGCCGGCGAGGCGTAGCGGAACCAGTTGATCGACGTGCCTGCCATGTTCGTTTCGTGCGATCCGATGATCAGTTCAGCGCCTCAGTCCAGTGCAATTCTCACTGCGGCGGCGGTGGCGAGCGGCGCACCGACCGCCGATGCCAGGAGCATCGCTCCGAGCCATGAAAAATGTGCGTTCGTCGACACGGCGTCGCGCACCGCGTCGACGGCGCCGGCGCCAAAAATGAGCACCGGTACGCACAGCGGCAGGACGAGAAGCGATACCAGCGCGCCGCTGCCGCGCACACCCAGCGTGAGCGCCGCGCCGATCGCACCGAGGAGCGACAGCGTCGGAGTCCCCATTAGCAACCCCAGTGCAAGAACCTCGAGCTCGCCGGTGCTCAATCCGAACTGCACGCCGAGCCATGGGGACGCAGCCGCCAGCGGCAGTCCCGTCGATGCCCAGTGCGCGGCGATCTTGCCCGCGATCAACGCCGGCAGCGGGTAGGGCGACAGCGCGATCTGCTCGAGCGACCCGTCGGCGAAATCGCCGGCGAAAAGGCGAGGAAGCGCGAGCATCGAGGTCATGAGGGCGGTGACCCAGAGGACCCCAGGACCCATCGTGCGCAGAAGCGACGGGTCGGGGCCCACCCCGAGCGGGAAAAGCGCGACGACGATGACATAGAACAGCAACAGCACGCCGAGTTCCGCCCGGGAGCGTAGCGCCAGCCTCAGATCGCGGACCAGCGCCCAACGCATGCCCGCCCAGGCACCGCCGCTTGGGGCGGGGCGGGCGATCGCGGAATCCATCGGCGCCATCACAGTCGAAGCTCGCGGATCCCGGCGCCATCCGCGCTGCGTGTGTCGTGCGACGCGATGATGGCGAGGCCTCCCCGGGCCGCATGCGAGCGCAGGTGCTCGCGCAGCAAGTCGACGCCGGCGGCATCGAGCGCAGAAGTCGGTTCGTCGAGCACCCACAGCTCGCGCGGGGTCAGCCGCAGGCGCGCCAGCGCCACGCGCCGGCGCTGTCCCTGCGAAAGCGCTCGCGCGGGAAGTGCGCGTTGCGCGTCGAGGTTCCATTCGGCCAGGGCTCTTTGTACCGCGCGCTCGTCCGCCGTTTCGCCATGCAGTGTGCTGAGCGAGTGAAGATTCTGCTCCGCGGTGAGATCGTCCTTCAGCGCGCTGGCGTGGCCTACGTACAGCGTGCACTCGCGCAGCGCGGCGGCGCCGTCCGCGCCGCGCCACGCCAGCGTGCCCTGCGCGGGTCGCGTCAGCCCGCATACCATGCGCAACAGCGTCGTCTTGCCGCTGCCGTTGGCGCCGGTGACGTGCAACGCTTCGCCCGCATGCAATGTGAATCCGACCCCCGCGAACAGCGGCGAAAAACCGCGCTGCGCGGCGAGCTGCTGCGCTACCAACATGACATTCCGTGCAGGGATCGACAGGACCTGAATTATAGCCGAGTGGCCATGGTCATCCCGGTGCGCCGACGCTCTAAGGCACCACCTGATCGATCACGATGCGCACGTCGGTCGTGCCGGGCTTGATCGGGGCGCTGCGACCGAACATGTCGCCGGGCTGCGGCAATGCGCCGCCACCCTTGGCGATGCGTGCCTCGACGATCACCTGCGGCGCCGAGGACAGCGTGGCGCCGGCCGCCATCGCCATGCTGTCGTCGAGCACGAAATCGGCGGGCAATGCGCGCGCCTTGAGCCTCAGCACCGCCAGCGGCATGCGCGAGCCGTCGACGGCTCGCGCGAAAATGAACACCGTGTCGTCGAGCGTGACCTTGGAGGCAAGCGTGCCCGCCACGTCGACGCGCCCGCTGACAACCCCGCCACGCGCCACCGCCTTCGTCGCCGCTTCAGGCGCGGCCGGCGCGCTCGTGGGCGCCCCTCCTCGTTGCGCGCGTTCGACGTCGGCGATGACGCTCGCCACCTTCGTCACCTCGTCCGACCCCGGCGGAAGCTCGGCGGCGAGGCGCCGCCAGTACACGAGCGAAGCCGGGATGTCACGCGCTTCCAGCGCCGCGGTGGCGGCAAGCGCCAGCGCCTTGCGCTGGCGGGGATCGATCGCCAGCGCGCGCTCGATCAGCGCGATCGGCTCGCCGGCAAGCGTGCGGTCGTGCGCCATCGCCAGCACATCGGCGTAGTCGGCAAGCAGGTTTGCATCGTTCTTGATCAGCGCCGCTGCGCGCGCGTACGCGTTCGCCGATTCGGGAAAGCGATCGAGCGCCTGATACGAGCGCGCGAGCAACAGCCACCCGTCGGCATCCTCGGGATGCTGTTGCATGCGATTGGCGAGTGTCTCGACCATCGTCACGATCTGCACCTCGGTGACATTGTGGCCGGGTGCGCCCGCTGTCGCGTCGATCGCCGCCGGATTGCCGAGGCGGTGGTAGAGCAGGAATGCGGCCACCGGGACGATCACCGCAACGAGCGTAAGTGGCAACCACCGGTGACGTGGCGAGGCCGAAGTCTCGACCCGACCGGCGCGCGATTGCTCGCCCATTTCTACGCTTATGTCGCCGCCTGTTTCGCGATCGAGGCGATGCGCCAGCTCGTCGATCGCGGCGTCGCGCTCGACTTCGCCGATGCTTCCGGCAGCGTATTCGGCGTCGAGCATGCGTTTCTGGTCGCGCAGCACCGCAAGTGATGCTGCGTTGGCGTCGGGTTGCTCGAAGCGCCTGGTGCCGCGCAACAACGGCCACGTCAAAACGCCCAGCGTGACCGTGACCATGAGCGCCGCGAGTGTCCAGAACAGGGGCATAGTCGATGTTATCATCCCGCAACTTCGCTCCCCATCGCCGAAGGGACCCGCCATGCCGGACAAAGACATCCGCGAAGCTTCTCTCGAATACCATCGCGCATTTCCTCCCGGCAAGATATCGGTCCTGCCGACCAAGCAGCTCACCAACCAGCGCGACCTGGCCATGGCATACACGCCGGGCGTGGCCGCCGCGTGCGACGAGATCGTGCGCGACCCGATCGAGGCGCGCAATCTCACCGCGCGTGGCAACCTGGTCGGCGTCGTCACCAACGGAACCGCGGTGCTGGGCCTCGGCGCGATCGGGCCGCTCGCGAGCAAGCCGGTGATGGAGGGCAAGGCGGTGCTGTTCAAGAAATTCGCCGGCATCGATTGCTTCGACATCGAGATTGACGAACGTGATCCGGACAAGCTCGTCGACATCATCTGCTCGCTAGAGCCGACCTTCGGCGGAATCAACCTGGAGGACATCAAGGCTCCCGAATGCTTCTACGTCGAGAAGAAGTGCCGCGAGCGCATGAACATCCCGGTGTTCCACGACGATCAGCACGGCACCGCGATCATAGTCGGCGCCGCGATCACCAACGGGCTGCGAGTTGTCGAAAAGAACGTCGGCGATGTGAAGCTGGTGTGCTCGGGCGCTGGCGCCGCGGCGCTGGCGTGCCTCGATCTGCTGGTTGGGCTCGGCATCAAGCGCGAGAACATCTGGGTTGCCGACATCGCTGGCGTCGTATACCAAGGGCGAAAGCAGGAAATGGACGACAACAAGGCCCGGTATGCCCAGAAGACCGACGCTCGAACGCTCGCCGACATCATCGCCGGCGCCGACATCTTCCTCGGCCTTTCCGCGGCGCGCGTGCTCAAGCCCGAGCTGCTCAAGTCGATGGCGGCCAAGCCTTTGATCATGGCGCTGGCCAACCCCGAGCCCGAGATCATGCCCGATCTCGCCAAGCTGGCGCGGCCCGACGCGGTGATCGCCACGGGACGCTCGGACTTCCCGAATCAGGTGAACAACGTGCTGTGCTTTCCGTTCATCTTCCGCGGCGCGCTCGACGTCGGCGCGACGACGATCAACGAAGCGATGAAGCTCGCTACAGTGCGCGCGATCGCTGACTTGGCGAAGGCGGAGCAGTCGGACATCGTCGCCGCGGCGTACGGCATCGACGACGTCAAATTCGGTCCCGAATACCTCATTCCCAAGCCGTTCGATCCGCGCCTGATCGTAAAGATCGCGCCTGCAGTGGCGCGCGCGGCGATGGAGTCGGGCGTGGCGACGCGCCCGATCACCGACTTCGACGCTTACCATCAGCAGCTCATGCAGTTCGTCTACCACTCCGGCCTGCTGATGAAGCCGATTTTCCAGGCGGCGAAAAAGTCGCCGAAGCGAATCGTGTTCGCCGAAGGCGAGGACGAGCGCGTGCTGCGAGCGGTGCAGGTCGTGGTCGACGAAGCTCTCGCCAAGCCGATCGTCATCGGGCGCCCGGCGGTGATCGCGCAGCGCATCGAGCGTTACGGGTTGCGCATTCGGCCCGGCACCGACGTCGAGGTCGTCAACAACGAGGACGACCCCCGCTATCGCGCGTACTGGGCGGAGTACCACCGCCTCACCGGGCGCAGAGGCGTCACCGAGCAGAGCGCGAAGATCGAGATGCGCCGGCGGCTGACGCTGATCGGCGCGATGATGATCCACATGGGCGACGCCGACGGCATGCTGTGCGGGACGTACGGCACCTACGAAGGACACCGCTATTACATCGACCAGGTTATCGGCCTGCGCAAGGGCGTGCGCGTCAGCGCGGCGATGAACGCGGTCTTCCTGCACGAGCGCACGGTGTTCATCGCCGACACGTACGTCAACCCGGATCCAAGCGCCGAGCAGATCGCCGAGATCACGCTGCTCGCCGCCGACGAGATGCGCCGTTTCGGCATCACGCCGAAGGTGGCGCTGGTTTCGCACTCGAATTTCGGCTCGAGCACGCATCCGCAGGCCAGGAAAATGCAGTTGGCGCTGGCGCTCGTGATCGCGATGGATGATCAGCTCGAGGTCGATGGTGAGATGCACGGCGACTCCGCCTTGTCGCACGAGGTTCGCCGCGCGGTGTTGCCGAATTCGCGCCTGAAGGGCGACGCCAACCTGCTGATCATGCCGGGCATCGACGCCGCGAACATTTCCTTCAACCTGCTCAAGGTCGCCGCCGGGAGCGGCCTGACGCTGGGTCCGATGCTGCTCGGCGTCGCCAAACCGGTTCACATCCTGACCCCATCCGCGACGGTGCGCCGCATCGTCAACATGACCGCGCTCACCGTGGTGGATGCCAGTGTCGACCGGCAGCCTTCGCTGCTCTAGCCGGAGTCGCGCCCGCCGATCCCGGCTTTGCAACGCCGGTCGAACTGTGCAAGAATCGCCTTAACTTGCAGAATCAAGGTGGTAGCGATGCTGGACCGTGACGGGTATCGCCCGAACGTCGCCATCGTCATCGCCAGCTCGAGGAATCTGGTTTTTTGGGGTAAGCGGATCCGCGAGCACTCGTGGCAGTTTCCGCAAGGGGGGATCAACCCCGGCGAGACGCCCGAGCGTGCGATGTATCGGGAACTGAAGGAAGAAGTCGGCCTGGACCCGGAGCATGTGAAGATTCTCGGGCGCACCCGCAACTGGCTGCGCTACGAGGTCCCGCAGCACTGGATCAAGCGCGAGTGGCGTGGCAGCTACCGCGGACAGAAGCAGATCTGGTACCTGCTGCGACTCACCGGGCGCGACAACGACGTGTCGCTGCGCTCGAGCGAGCGGCCCGAGTTCGATGCGTGGCGCTGGCACGACTACTGGATCCCGCTGGAAAACGTGATCGAGTTCAAGCGCGACGTCTACCGACGCGCGCTCACCGAGCTCGAGCGTTATCTGCACAAGCGCCCGCAGACCCGACGCGAGCGGCTCTACGGCTGGGCACACACGGTGATACCGGCGCCGTATTCCACTCCGCCCGGCGATGCCAGCAGCTAGCGCACGCGAGCTACAGCAGCACCAGATTGTTGCGGTGGATCAGCTCGGGCTCGTCCACATAGCCCAGGATCGAGGCGATATCGGACGACGGCTTGCGCAGGATGCGCTGCGTCTCGCTCATGCTGTAGTTCACCAGCCCGCGCGCGATTTCGCGGCCCTCGGGATCCAGGCATCCGATGACCTCGCCGCGCTCGAACGCGCCTTCGCAAGCGACGACCCCGATGGGCAGCAGGCTCTTGCCCTCGTGAACCAGAGCGCGCGCCGCACCGGCGTCGAGCCGGACTTTCCCGCTGGTGCGCACCTGATCGGCGAGCCATTGCTTGCGCGCTGCCAGGCTCATGGTCTCGGCGACGAGCTCGGTGCCTAGCGCTTCGCCGGCGCACAGTCGCGTCAATACGCGCTCCTCACGACCGTCGGCGATCACCGTGGTTGCCCCGCTGCGCGCTGCGCGCTTCGCGGCGAGAACCTTCGTCAGCATGCCGCCTTTCGACAGGTCCGATGCGGCGCCGCCGGCCATGCGCTCGAGCGACGCGTCTCCCGCGCGCGCGCTTCGAATCAGCGTCGCCGCCGCGTCCTTGCGCGGATCGCTGCTGTAGAGGCCCGGCTGATCGGTGAGCAGCACAAGTACATCGGCCTCGATGAGGTTGGTGACCAGCGCGCCGAGCGTATCGTTGTCGCCGACGCGAATCTCGTCCGTCGTGACGGTGTCGTTCTCGTTGATCACCGGGATCACGCCAAGGCCCAGCAGCGTCAGCAGCGTCGAGCGCGCGTTCAGGTAGCGCTTGCGATCGGCGAGGTCCTCGTGCGTCAGCAGGATCTGCGCGGTGTGCAGATCGAAGCGCGAGAACGCGGCTTCGTAGGCCTGCACCAGCCCCATCTGTCCGACGGCTGCCGCTGCTTGCAGCTCGTGCATTGCCGCCGGGCGCTCGCGCCAGCCAAGGCGCTGCATGCCTTCCGCGATGGCTCCCGACGATACCAGGGCGACTTCCTTGCCTGCGCGTCGCATCGCGGCGATCTCCTCCGCCCATCGCGCCACGGCCGCGTGATCGATGCCGCGCCCGCCGGCGGTCACGAGGCTGGACCCGACCTTGATCACGATCTTGCGCGCTGCCGCCACCGCCGAGGTGGCGGGGGACGCGGCGCCGGGCGTGTCCGGTGCAGTCATAGCGCTTCGCTCGCGGTCGCCGCTGCGGGATGCTGCTCGAGCCACGCCTGGATCGCAAAGGTCAGCTCGCGGCAGCCGGTGCCGTCGATCGCCATGATCGCGAAGACGGGGCCTTTCCAGCGATACGATTTGACGAACGCAGCCACGGTCTTAGTGCGCTCGTCCTCGGCGACGAGGTCGAGCTTGTTGAGCACGAGCCAGCGCGGCTTCGCCGCGAGCTCAGGATCATATCGACCGAGCTCCTTCACGATCGCGCGCGCGTCGGCCACCGGGTCGGTCTCGCCGTCCAGCGGAGCGATGTCGACCACGTGCAGCAGGATCCGCGTGCGCTGAAGATGGCGCAGGAACTGGTGGCCGAGCCCCGCGCCGTCGGCCGCGCCCTCGATGAGTCCGGGAATGTCGGCGACCACGAAGCTCCTGTTCTCGCCGACGCGCACGACCCCCAGATTCGGCGCGAGCGTGGTGAACGGATAGTCGGCGACCTTGGGACGCGCCGCCGAAATGGCGCGGATCAACGTCGACTTTCCCGCGTTCGGCATCCCGAGAAGTCCCACGTCGGCGAGGACCTTGAGCTCCAGGCGAAGCTTGCGCTGCTCGCCTTTTTCACCGGGAGTCGCCTGGCGCGGTGCGCGATTGGTGCTCGACTTGAAGTGGATGTTGCCGAGCCCGCCGGTGCCGCCCTTGGCGATGAGCGCGGTCTGGCCATCGACGGCCAGGTCTGCGAGCACGTCGCCGCTTTCGGCATCGCTGATGACCGTGCCCACCGGCACGCGCAAGGTGATGTCGTCGGCGCCGCGCCCATACTTGTCCGAGCCGCGGCCGTTCTCGCCGCGCTTGGCGCGATGGATGCGCGCAAAGCGGTAGTCGATGAGCGTGTTGATGTTGCGATCGGCACGCATATAGATGCTGCCGCCGCGGCCGCCGTCTCCGCCGTCGGGGCCTCCGCGCGGAATGTATTTCTCGCGCCGGAACGAGGCGACCCCGTTGCCGCCGTCTCCGGCAACGACTTCGATCGCGGCTTCGTCGATGAACTTCACGCGACGGGTCGCGCTTCGACGCGCCGGAACAGCAGATAGCGCTCGGTGTCGTCGCCCCGGCGCCGACCTTCCCACACCTGCTCCCACGCCGAGTCCGGGGGCGTGTCCGCGTCCCCGCGCCCCACCTGCATGAGCAGCGCGTTGCACGCGTGACCCGGCTCGATTTCGTCTCGTACCGTGACCAAGCCGATGAAGTACTCGAACAGTGCACGCTGCGGCTCGCCCAGGTTATGGCTTGCCACGCAGGCGCCGGCGGGAAGACGCGCCGCAAGCGACTCGGCGACCGGGCGATAGCTTCGTCTCGAATCGAGGTAGGGCAGCCAGATCGTCATGTAGAGGCCCCACACCAGCGTCATGCCCGCCGCCCAATTGAGCACGGCACGACGATTCGACCGGCGCGCCGGTCGCACAAGCACGACCCAGAGCAACGACAGGAACGCCGCGATCGCGAGCGCCAGCCACTCGGCCTGCGGGTGAAAGCCCGGCTGCGTGTCGTGGAACATGCGCGCCACCGCGTCGGGCAGGCCGTTGCGCCAGGCTTCGGCCCAGAGCGCCCACACCAGGATGCCGAGCATGCCGAAGGTGAGGATGCCGAACCAGTCGAGCAGCCCCGACGCGCCGCGCTTCAGGGTGTCGATCTCGGCGGCGCCCAGCAGCGACAACGGAAGCAGCAGCGGCAGCGCCAGCATCGCGCGCGGCTCGGCGGCGGCCGCCGACAGGACCACGACCAGGACGATCGCCAGAGTGAGCGGCAGGGCGACGCCGGCGCTTCCCAGCCCGCCGTTGTCGCCTCGGCGCCTCACCCAGAGCGTCCACAGCGCCAACGGCAGCGCCGGCCACGCGAACCACGGGAGATTCTTGACGTACCAGAGCCAGTCGACGGGAAGCGCGTCGCCGGTCTGGCCGAAAAACCGGTGGATGTTGTGCGCGCGCTGCCAGACCGCGAGCAGGGCTGGATCGCGCAGGTACAGCGCAAGCGGCCATGCGGCGCCAAGCGGTATTGCCACGGCGAGCGCGATGGCCAGGCTCGCCAGGTGGCGACGCGTGCGCCACGCGTCGAACAAAGGCAGCAGCAGGGCAGTGGCGGCGATGAGCGCGGGAGCGAGCGCACCCTTGCATAGATACGCCAGCCCGGCGGCGAGCCCCAGGAGCGCGCCTCCCAGCGCGAACCGGCGCGGCGCAAGCGCAAGGGCGTAGAGTGCGAGCGAATAGGCGGCGAGCAGTCCTATGTCGGGCGCGAGGTAATGTGCACGGTCCCAGAGGCCGATGCAGCCGATGAACAGCAGCACCGGCAGCCAGCGAAAATTCTTGCCGTAGAGCTCGCGGCCGGTCAGCGCCAGCAGCCACAGGGCGAGTCCCAGACAGACCGCGTTGGCGATGCGCGCGGCATCGTGCAGGCTCAGTATTGGGGACAGGGTCCCGGCTGCAGCCGCGGCGAGCGCGTAGAACAGCGGGGCGCGCTCGGGTAGGGCGACACCTCCCAGGCGCGGAAGGACATAGTCACTATGCTTCAGCAT
The DNA here is from genome assembly GCA_040005035.1 of Betaproteobacteria bacterium. Taxonomy (GTDB): domain Bacteria; phylum Pseudomonadota; class Gammaproteobacteria; order Burkholderiales; family Casimicrobiaceae; genus PALSA-1003. Next base: position 15,090 of record JBDTZQ010000062.1, read on the forward strand.
GTCGTAGGCAATGCCGAAGCTGGTCGCGTCGTCGGGCTTCCACGGGTCGTGCCCTAACAGCCCGAGCACGATCCACGCCGCGCACAGCAGCACCAGGCCCGCCTGCTTGAGACTGCGGTACGGGCCCGACGGGGAAAGCCCGGCCTCTTCGGTGCTCGACAGGGCTTCGGCCAGGGGCATGGGCGGGAAACAAAAAGGCAGCCGAAGCTGCCTTTCATGCGGTCAGGTGAGGATCAGGACACGCGTGAGCGTCACGCGGCCTTCGTCGCGGACTTGGTGGCAGCCGGAGCGGCCTTTGTGCCGCCGGCAGCCGGCTTGGCTGCGTAGCGCTGGCGGAATTTCTCGACGCGTCCCGCCGTATCGACGATTTTTTGCTTGCCCGTATAGAACGGGTGGCACGCCGAGCAAACCTCGACGTGCAAAGGTTTGTTGACGGTGGAGCGTGTGGCGAACGTGTTTCCGCAGCTGCACGTGACCTGGATCTCGCTGTAGCTCGGATGAATGGTTGTCTTCATCGAATGCCTCAGAGGAATTCTCGGGAAAATTGAACCTGCGATCAAGGCTGCCTGACAGGATTTCCACCTTTGCGCCACCTCGGAGGGCCAAGTCGGCGGGGAAACGCCTTTATGCAGCAAAACTGACCGATTATGCGGGTTTTCGTGCTGCAGTGCAACGTCGCCCGGCTCATTAGAGTGGGGACTCCAGGGTCGAATTCAAGGCCCCAGGGCGGGATCAGCCACGCCGCATCGAGTCGAAGAATTCCGCGTTGTTCTTGGTCTGCTTGACCTTGTCGACCAGGAATTCGGTAGCCTCGAGATCGTCCATCGGGTAGAGCAGCTTGCGCAGCACCCACACCTTCTGCAGCACGTCCTGCTTGAGCAGGAGCTCTTCCTTTCGCGTGCCGGAGCGGTTGACGTTGATCGCCGGGTAGGTGCGCTTCTCGGCCATGCGCCGGTCGAGGTGGATTTCCATGTTGCCGGTTCCCTTGAACTCCTCGTAGATCACGTCGTCCATGCGCGAGCCGGTGTCGATGAGCGCGGTGGCGATGATCGT
>JBDTZQ010000197.1:0-4728 GCA_040005035.1 Betaproteobacteria bacterium
CACCTGGAGGGAGGCGCCCACGTACGGCGCCAGGTCGATCTTGTTGATCACCAGCAGGTCGGAGCGGGTGATGCCGGGGCCGCCCTTGCGGGGGATCTTGTCTCCGGCCGCCACGTCGATCACATACAGGGTCAGATCGGAGAGCTCAGGCGAGAACGTCGCGGCGAGATTGTCGCCGCCGCTCTCGACGAAGACGATGTCGAGGTTGCCGAAGCGCTGCGCCAGCCGCTCGACCGCCTCCAGATTGATCGATGCATCCTCGCGGATCGCCGTGTGCGGGCAGCCCCCGGTCTCGACGCCAATTATGCGCTCGGGTGGCAGCGCCTCGTTGCGCACCAGGAACTGCGCGTCCTCCTCGGTGTAGATGTCGTTGGTAACCACGGCGATCTGGTAGCGGTCGCGAAGTGCCTTGCACAGCGAGAGCGTGAGCGCTGTCTTGCCCGAGCCGACCGGGCCGCCGATACCGACGCGCAATGGTTGCTTCATAAGAAGAGGGACATCAGGAGCGGAAAAGCCGAGTGTACTGCGTCTCGTGGCGTGCCGATGCCAGTGCGAGGCCCGGCGCGAAATTGGCGAGGTCGTCGTCGCCGGTGCGCTGCGCCCTCGCCACCGTGCCCGGGATGCGGCCGCCCAGCGCGAGCAACATGCGCTGGCCCGCGACCTGCCCGAGCGGGACGGTCTTGATCGCGCACAACACCTGGTTCTCTAGCCACGACCACACATACGCCGTCAGCGCAGCTTCGGCGCCGATCGCCAGCGCGTTCGCCGCGATCGCGTACGCCGCGGGCAGGCTAATCGGCGCGACGCGCGGCAGCAGCGCTTCGACATCTGCATCGAGCAGTGCGAGGTCCTGGAGCAGCCTTAGCAGCGAATGACCGGTCTGTTCGCTTTCCGCGCCAAGCTCGGCGGTCTCGCGAGTGGCGCGCACGAATGCGTTCCAGCGCAAGAACTCGTTCCAGTCGCGCGCCCGCGCCGTATCGAGCAGGCGCAGCGCCAGCGCCACGTCGCCGCGTGGAAGCACATGCTCCAGCAGGTCGCCTATCCAGCGTTGCGCCGACGCCGCGTCGCGCACGCTGCCGGCGTGCACCGCCCATTCGAGTCCCTGCGAGTAACTGTAGGCGCCGATGGGCAGCGCCGGACTGGCGAGCTGCAGCAAGCGAACCAGCGAAAGACCGGCGGGCGCGGCGTCGCTCACGGCCGCGCCGCGCTCGCGAGCGCGTGCTTCCGGAAGCACCTTCGGCTCGCGCCGCGTGCCGCTCATCCGGACCCCCATTTCGAACCTCTTTTCACCTCATTTCGTCTTCTGCCCGCGCAGCGCGAAGTCGTGGATCACCCCGGCGTGCCTGGCTTCGCCGGAGTGATGATGGTGTCCCGCCGCGTACGCCCCCGCCTCGGGTTCGAACGGTGCCGAGAGCTCGGTCACGACGAGTCCGAGCCCGCGAACCATCTCGCCCAGCACGTGATCGGCGGCGAAGCGTACCCAGCCCGCGCCGCTGTGCGCATCGGCGCCCACCTGCACGGGAGTGTGCCGATTGCCCAGGTGATACGCGGCTCGCGCCAGCGCGCGCGCATCGGCGCTCACCGCCTGCATGAGCGGCTCGTCGGCCGCGGTGACGCGCACGATGCGTCCGTCTTCGCTGCGCAGGCAATCACCGCCGCGCAGAATCGTGCCCCGATCGAGGAACAGTCCGATCTCGTCGCCGTCGACCAGCCGGGTGCGCAGCCGGCTTTTCTGTCGCTGCTCGAACGGCAGCCGAAGCTCGGCATCGTGCGTTGGCTGCGCGTCGACGCGCTCGCGGGCGATCAGCATGGGCGTCGGGTCAGAACAGGAAGTAGCGCTGCGCCATCGGCAGCTCGCGCGCCGGCTCGCACACCAAGAGCTTGCCGTCGGCCCTCACTTCGTAGGTCTCGGGATCGACGGAAATATCCGGTGTGGCGTCATTGAGGATCATGTCTTTCTTGCCGATCGCGCGCGTGTTCTTCACTGCGACCAATGGCTTTGCAAGCCCGAGCTTGCGTACCGCCGGGTTTTTCAGCGCAGCCTTCGAGACGAAAGTCACCGACGTGGCGAGCGCTTTTCCGAACGCGCCGAACATCGGCCGGTAGTGCACCGGCTGCGGCGTCGGGATCGACGCGTTCGCATCGCCCATCGCGGCGGCCGCGATCACGCCCCCTTTGAGGATGAGGAAAGGCTTGACCCCGAAAAAAGCGGGCTTCCAAACCACCAGGTCGGCGAGCTTGCCCGGCTCCACCGAGCCCACGACGTGCGCGATACCCTGCGCGATCGCCGGGTTGATGGTGTACTTGGCGATGTAGCGCTTGACGCGGAAGTTGTCGGTCTTCGCGGTGTCGGTGCCGAGCGCGCCACGCTGTTGCTTCATCTTGTGCGCGGTCTGCCAGGTGCGGATGATGACCTCGCCGACGCGCCCCATCGCCTGGCTGTCGGAGGACATCATCGAGAACGCGCCGAGATCGTGAAGTATGTCTTCGGCGGCGATGGTCTCGCGACGGATGCGCGATTCGGCGAAGGCGACGTCCTCGGCGATGGAAGGATCGAGGTGGTGGCATACCATCAGCATGTCGAGGTGCTCGTCGACGGTGTTCACCGTGTAGGGCATCGTCGGGTTGGTCGACGACGGCAGTACGTTGGGCTCGCCGCAGGCGCGGATGATGTCCGGCGCGTGACCGCCGCCCGCGCCCTCGGTGTGGAAGGTGCCGATGGTGCGCCCGCCGATCGCGGCGAGCGTGGTTTCGACGAATCCCGCCTCGTTGATGGTGTCGGTGTGGATCGTGACCTGCACGTCGTAGCGGTCCGCGACCTTCAGGCAATTGTCGATCGCCGCCGGCGTGGTGCCCCAGTCCTCGTGCAGCTTGAGCCCATACGCCCCCGCCTCGATTTGCTCGGCCAGTGGGCCCGGCGTCGAGCAGTTGCCCTTGCCCTGGAACCCCAGGTTCACCGGGAAAGCCTCCGCCGCCTCGAGCATGCGGTGCATGTGCCAGGGACCCGGTGTGCAGGTCGTAGCGAACGTGCCGGTCGCCGGCCCGGTGCCTCCGCCCAGCATCGTGGTCACGCCCGACATCAGCGCCTCGTCGATCTGCTGCGGGCAGATGAAATGGATGTGGCAGTCGAGGCCGCCGGCGGTGACGATCATGCCTTCGCCGGCGATGATCTCGGTGCCGGCGCCGATGACGATGTCCACGCCCGGCTGGATGTCGGGATTGCCCGCCTTGCCGAGCCGCGCGATCATCCCGCCCTTGATCGCGATGTCGCACTTGACGATGCCCCACCAGTCGACGACCAGCGCGTTGGTGATAACGGTGTCGGCGCTGTCCTTCGACATGCGCTGGCTCTGACCCATGCCGTCGCGGATCACCTTGCCGCCGCCGAACTTCACTTCCTCGCCGTGGACGGTGAGGTCGCGCTCGACCTCGATGAACAGATCGGTGTCGGCGAGCCGGACGCGATCGCCCACCGTCGGCCCGAACATCTGCGCATACGCGCAGCGGGTGATTTTCATCGCTTCGCCTTCGGCTGTTTGGGCGCGGCCGCGGTGGACTTGGCGCCTGATCGCACTTTCGCTTTTGATTTGGGCGTTGTCTTGGTTGCCTTGTCGAGCCGTCCCATCACCGCGCCGGTGAACCCGATGACGATACGATCCCCGGCGAGCGCAACCAGCTCGACGCTGCGTGTCTGCCCCGGCTCGAATCGCACCGCGGTTCCTGCAGCGATGTTGAGTCGGTAGCCGCGCGCTGCGGCGCGATCGAAGCGCAGCGCCGCATTGGTCTCGGCGAAGTGATAGTGCGACCCCACCTGCACCGGGCGATCGCCCGTGTTGGCAACGTCCAGGCGCAGTGTCGGACGCCCGACATTGAGCTCGATGTCGCCTGCGCGAGCGATGATTTCGCCGGGGATCATGGGATCGGGCTGTGCACCGTCACGAGCTTGGTGCCGTCGGGAAAGGTCGCCTCGACCTGGATCTCCGGCATCATCTCGGGCACGCCTTCCATCACCTGCGCGCGCTTGAGCAAGGTCGCGCCGTGGCTCATCAGGTCGGCGACGCTGCGCCCGTCGCGCGCGCCCTCGAGGATGGCGGCGCTGATGTACGCGACCGCCTCCGGATAGTTGAGCTTGAGGCCGCGCGCGAGCCGGCGCTCGGCGACCAGTCCGGCGGTGAACAGCAGCAGCTTGTCGCGCTCGCGCGGCGTGAGTTCCATAGGGCTAGCGGCCGATCCTAGACGTGCTCAGGTGTTCCAGATACGCGGTGCGACCGCGTCGAGACCGATCGCAAGCGGGCGCACCACGCACCACAATCGCGCAAAGTACGCACGCGCGCATTGCGCCGATGCGCCGCGATATCGTCCCACAAGACAGCCCCGCATGCGCGTGACGCCGGTTTCCCCCGCTGCGTCGCCCGCATCTTCGTTCACCCTCGTCGCGACCTCGCGGCACGCTGACAGCATCGCGTCGGGGACGACGCTCAAGGCAGCAATGAATGTGCCAAAAACCACCGCTCCGTTCAAGCCGACGGGCGACGCGAGTAATGCATCGCCGCCTTCGAAGCTCGCGCGCTCGATGAACAGCGGAACACCCTCGCGGGTCACGGCGATCGCCTGACGGATGCGTCCCTGCGAGAAGCGCTCGCCGGCCGCGGAGCGTCCAAGGCAAACGAGGTCCCAACCGATGAACGCGGCGTCGCTTTCGAGCTCGACCCGAGTGTCGAGCTCGCC
>JBDTZQ010000063.1:0-15929 GCA_040005035.1 Betaproteobacteria bacterium
CGAGCAACAGGCGGGCGGGGCGGCGCACGTCGACTGGAAGCCGTTCGATCATCCGCAGCTCGGCAAGGTCGAGATCGGCGGCTGGAATCGGTTGCACGCGTTCAGCAATCCTCCGCCGCAGTTCCTCGAGCGCGAGGTCGCCAGGTTTCCGAAATGGCTGCTGTGGCAGGCGCTCATTTCGCCCAAGCTCGAGCTGGTGACCGCCGACGCCGAAGCGCTGGGCAGCGATACCTGGAGGATCAGGCTGGTCGTGCAAAATTCAGGATGGCTGCCGAGCTATGTGAGCAAGCGCGCGCTGGAGCGCAAGATTGTGCGGGGCGTGGTCGTCGAGATCGAGCTGCCCGCAGGCGCCGAGCTGGTATCGGGCAAGCGGCGTGATGACATCGGGCAGCTCGAAGGAAAAGCCTACAAGCACACGGGCGTATCCTTCTGGCCGGACTACCACGTAACCGACGACCGTGCGAAGATTGAATGGGTGGTGCGGGGCAGGGGAGGGGACCGCATCGCGCTGATCGCAAGGCACGAGCGCGCAGGAGCCGTGCGCGCCGAAGTCCAACTGCGCTAGGGGGAACAATGGCAAAGGTGTTGGGTTTAGGAGGATTGTTCTTCAAGTCGCCCGACCCTGAAAAACTGCTCGCCTGGTACGCGCAGTGGCTGGGCATCGGCAACGGCAAGACCTCGATCGAGTTCCAGCCGGAGACGATGCCGCCCAACGGCTTCGCAGTGTTCAGCCCCTTCCCCGCGAACACCGACTACTTCGCACCTTCGACGCGCGCGTTCATGTTCAACCTCATCGTCGACGACCTCGACGAGGCGCTCGGCCAGGTGCACCTCGGGGGAGGGCAGGTCGTCGGGGAGATCGAGGAACACGAGTACGGTCGGTTCGGCTGGTTCATCGACCCGGACGGCAACAAGGTGGAGTTGTGGCAGCCGCCGGCGCCCGGTCGCGTCGGGAGGCGGTGAGTGCAAAGCATGCGTCTCGCTCGATTGCTGGCGTCATGCCTCGGTGCCGCCGCGTTGCTCGCCGGCTGCGCGCAGCCGCAGACAGCCAGGACGCGCTCCGGCCTCGAGCGAATCGAGCACATCGTCGTCATCTATGCCGAGAACCGCAGCTTCGACAATCTGTACGGGTTGTTCCCGGGAGCCGACGGTATCGCCAATGCCACTGTCGAGCAGACCACGCAGCTCGACTACGACGGCAAGCCGCTACCGCGTCTTCCGCCGGTGTGGAAAGGCCGGGACCCCGATTCGGCATTCCCAAGTGATCTGCCCAACCGCCCGTTCCGCATCGACGGTCCCCCGATCAACCTGCCGCTCTCGGCGGTGACGCGTGACCTGATCCACAAGTTCTACCCACAGCAGGAGCAGATCAACGGCGGCAAGAACAACCGCTTCGTCGAGGTGTCCGACGCCGGCGCGCTGGCCATGGGCTACTACGATGGATCGAAGCTGCCGATGTGGAAGTGGGCGCAGGAATACACGCTGGCCGATCACTTCTTCATGGGTGCCTTCGGCGACTCGTTCCTCAACCACTTCTGGCTGATCTGCGCGTGCACGCCGGTGGATGCGGACGCGCCGCCAGCGTTGCGCGCGCAACTCGACGCGCGCGGCTGGCTCAAGCGTCGCGAAGGATCGCCCGCGTCCGCGCTCGACGGGCCGGCGGCGTTCGTCGCGGGCGAATTCACCGCCGACGGCTACGCGCTGACCACGGCGTATCCGCGCTATCAACCCAGCCGCGTGCCTCCGGCGACGGGAGGCGACCCGCGCCTCGCAGGGCCGACACCCTACACGCTGCCGCCTCAAACCATGAAGACGATCGGCGATACGCTCTCGGCCAAGGGCGTCACCTGGGCCTGGTACGGCGGCGCGTGGAACCTCGCGCTCAACGACGGGATGCAGGATCCCGCCGCTAAGCGCATGGTAATTTACAACAACGAGGCGGGCGCGCCTTACTTCGTGGCGCATCACCAGCCGTTCAATTACTTCGCGCGCTATGCGCCGGGCACGCCTGAGCGCGAAGAGCACCTCAAGGACTACGTCGACCTCGTCGCGGGCATCGCACGCGGCAATCTGCCACAGGTGAGCTTCTACAAGCCGCAGGGCACGTTCAACGAGCACCCTGGCAACACCGACGTTCTGTCCGGGGACACCCACATCGGCGAGCTCGTGGGCAAGCTGCGGGCGAGCCCGCTCTGGGCATCGACGCTGATCATCGTCACCTACGACGAGAACGGCGGCTTCTGGGATCACGTGCCTCCGCCAGCGGGGGACCGTTGGGGACCGGGCTCGCGCATTCCGGCGATCATCATTTCGCCGTTCGCCCGGCGCGGTTACGTCGATCACACGCCCTACGACACCACGTCCATCATCAAATTCATCACCCGGCGCTTCGACCTCGAGCCACTGCCTGGGGTGCGTGCGCAGATGGGTGACTTGAGCGCTGCGCTCGACCTGACACGCTGACGCTTTGCGCCAAGCTACGCTCTGACATCTCCTGCGGCCGCCGCGCTCGTGCCCATCGATGCCGCCAGCGCACCCAGCGATGCGGCAAGGGCGCCCGGGGACGTGACCTGGAAAGCCTCGCGCACGCCGCGCCGCGACTGGTCCGCCATCGTTGAATAGGCGTCCTCGAGCGCTCGCGCGGTCGCCTCGGTATCGAAGAGCAGGCTGGTGCGTCCAGCACTCGCCAGGTGCAGCCGATGGCGCGACAGCTCGACGCTGCCGCCAGCCAGTGCGATAGCGCGCGCCACGTAAGCGTCGACGCTGGTGGCGACGAGCTCCGGCAGCCCCACCGCCGTCAACAGGCTCGCCGCGACGCGACCGGCAAACGTATCACCCAGCCAGGTCAGCACGGGGCACCCGGCCCACAGCGCGTCGCTCGCCGTGGTGTGCGCGTTGTACGGCCAGGTATCGAGGAACAGGTCGGCGCGGCGGTACAGTCCGAGATATTCGGAGTGCGGGCGGCGCGACGCGAAGACGATGCGCGTCTTGTCGATGCCGCGCGCAGCCGCCTCGCGGTAGAGGTTGGCGGTCGCCGCATCCGCCACCGCATCGCCGGCCGGACGCAACAGCCAGAGGACGCCGTTGGGTACTGCGGCCAGGATGCGTGCCCAGGCATCCAGCACGCCGGGATTGAGCTTGTAGGTCTGGTTGAGGCTGCAGAAGACGAACGCGTCTTGCGCAAGGCCGAGCTCGGCTCGGGGCGGCGCGTCGACGATCGCGCGCGCCCGATCGTTGACCTGGTACGAGCCGGGCAGCAGCACCAGCTTTTCGGTGTAGTCGGCGGCGTGCTCGAACGGCGTCGCCACCGAGTCGCCGATCAGATAGTCGATGAACGAGGCTCCGGTGGTTCCGGGATAGCCCAGGTAGCTGACCTGGAGCGGGGCCGGGCGCAGCGCCAGTGCCGCCATCGACCCGCCGTTGGAATGGCCATTGAGATCGACCAGAATGTCGACGCTGTCGGCGGCGATCCGCGCGGCCAGCTGCCGCGCCGGCCAGCCGTTGGCATCGACGAAGCGATCGAAGCCAGACTCGAGCCGCGCGCGCAACGCGGAAGCATCGCCGGCACCGGTCGAGTAGCCGAGCACCGTGCACCGCCCGCGATCGTGCGCTTCGAACAATCCGGTGGTGAGCACCGCGGTCGCGTGCTGTCTGAAGTCCGCCGATAGGTAGCCGATGCGCAGCAGGCCGGGCGGCGGCGTCCGCTGCGGTCGAATAAGGGCAGGGTGGGCTGTGCTCCACTGCTGTGCACAGAGCTTCTGCTCGGCACGCGTCGAAGGATCGCTCAGCTGGCAAAACGGAGACAGCCCCGCGCGGTGCGCGGCAACGCCATCGCGAAACCTCGCTTGCAGCGAAGACAGATCGTGCCAGTCGGCGAGCTCCTTGCGCAGGAACAGGAGCTCCGAAATGGCGGACGTGAAGTCGGGCTCCTGCGCGAGCAGCTTCTCGAAGGTGGCGGCGGCCTCGACGACGCGTCCGCGCTGCTGCTCGACCTGCGCGTGCTGGAAAAGCAGCGGCGCGGAGTCGCGCTCCTGTTTGCGGCTGGACAGCGCGGTCGCCAGCGTTGCGCTTGCCGCGTCGAATCGACCGAGCGATTCCTCGATCTGCGCCTTCAGGCCGGCGGGTGCTACAGCGTCAGGGTTTGCCCTTAATGCGCGTTCGACCGACGCCAGTGCCTCGTCGTTGCGCCCCTGCGCCTGCTGGCATAGCGCCATGTGGTAATGCGTCATCGCGTCGTTCGGGGCGATGGCGAGCGCGCGCCGCGCCGTGGCCTCGGCGTCCGCGACGCGGCCGGCGGCGAGCAGCAGGCCGACCCGGTTGTTCAGGATCGCGGGGTTGCGTGGCTGGTGACGAAGCGCTTCGTTGAGCGCCGACAGCGCCTTGTCGTAGCGGCCCTGCGCTTGGAAGACCACGCCGAGATTGCACCACGCGTCGGCGGCGCGCGGCTCGCTCTCGAGCGAGTGCTCGATGCGCTGGATGGCCTCGTCGAAGCGGCCGGTCTGGTACATGAGCACACCGGAGTAGTGCAGGGTTTCGGCGTGCAACGGCCAGCGCTCGAGCAGCTGGTCGTAGGCGGCCAGCGCCTGCGCAACGGCACCCTGCAGATGCAGCGCGTACGCGCGTTCGAACATTGCGCCCGGCGCTTCGTTCATCGCGGATCGAGTGGTGAATTCGGAAAAGTAGGCGCGAAGTTTACCGAATCGGAACACCGCTGCGCCTCGCGGTCCGCCATACGGGGCAGATGTGGTGGCGGACGGCACGCAGTCGTCGCGCCGGTCTCTACCGTGCCGCCGTGCAGTCGATCTCGATCTCCATGGCCGTCTCGCCGCAGCGACGCATGCCCAGGTCGGCGCCTTCCAGTTTTCAGGATAGGGCGAATCGGGTTCACCCGGCGATGGCTTCCCGGGCCATGGAAGGCTGCATTGTCAATTGCGTATAATGTATATTATGTTAAGTAAAAAGAGTCGAAGGGAGATCGAGTCCAAGGACGGCGTGCGGCGGCGGCACCTTCCATCGATAGATCATCATGCTCGGGGCACTTCATTAGTAATCACGTGAACGTCATTGGGCACCTCGTGCGACCCTGAAACCATCCACCGACACCGCACTTGCTCGCCCGTCGACCGCATCGCACACGACACGTCCGCTGGCGAGCGCCAGCGTCCAACCCAGCGCGCCCTGACCACAATCGAGGAACAGATTCGGGATGGCGGTTGCGCCTAGGATCGGCGTTCCCTTGGGAGTCGCCGGACGCAGGCCGCTCCAGGGCTGCATACGTTCCCGCGGCGTCCCGAAATCTGTCGCGGCCGGAAACGCCGCACGGACCTCGGCAATGAGCTGTCCCAGGCGCCCTGGGTCGATGTCGGTCGAATAGCCGGCGATGTCCGCCATCCCCGCCACCCGGAGCTGCTGTGCGCCCGAATTATCGAGCGGCGCGTAGACGACCTTGCGCTTGAAATCGGTGACGCTGATGCGCGGCGCCGGCCCTTCGACGGGAAGCGTCAAACTGTAGCCCTTGAGCGGATAGATCGGAAGCCGCAGACCGATCGGTTTGACAAGCAACGGCGCCTCCGCGCCCAGGGCAAGCACGAATCCGTCGGCGGGCAGGTCGCCGCCGGAGGTGACTGCGTGACTCACCCGCCCGCCCCGCTTCACCAGCGCCTGGATCGACGTACCGAGCGCGAAGCGCACCCCGAGACCCTGGAGGTGGTGCTCGAGCCCGACGCAGAAGCGATAACAGTCGCCGACTTCCTCGCTGCGCGTGTAGATACCCCCGACCACCCTCCGGCCGAGTCGCGATCCCGCCGCTGCGAGCGCGGGCTCGAGGTCGAGGCAGGCGGGCCGGTCCAGCGCCTCCTGGTCGCAGCCGAGCGAGCGCTGGTAGTCGACGAGGCGCCGCGCGCCCTCGAAGCCCGCCGGGTCCGAATACACCACCAGCTTGCCGTTGGTGGCGTGCCCGAATTCGATGGGTACCCCCGCGAGCAGCTCGTGCATGAGGCGCCGGCTGTAGAACGCGAGTGCCAGGAGCCGCCGCGTGGTCAGGTCGCTTTGCCGACGATTGCACGCCAGCACGAATTCGAACAGCCAGCGCCACTGCTCCACATCCAGCGACGGATAGAAGCGCAGCGGCGAATCGCGGCGGAGCAGCCAGGGCGGGATCTTGGGCAGGACGCCGGGTCCCGCCAGAGGGGCGACGTAGCTGTACGACAGCTGCGCGCCGTTGGCGTAGCTCGTCTCGAGCGCGACGCCATCGTTGCGGTCCACGACGGTGACCTCGTGACCGTCCTTCGCGAGGTAATACGCACTTGCGAGCCCTACCACCCCCGCCCCAAGCACGGCTACGTGCACGCTGCGTCTTCCTTATGCCGGAAGGCCCGCGAGGCACACCGCGGCAATGGCATCGAGCACGCGCTCATCTTCGCCGACCGCTTGCGTCAGGATGAGGGTCACACCCCGGTGCTGCGCGCCCACCGCACGCACCAACTCGGGCAGGTCGCGCCTGACGTGCCCGCCCTGCCCCAGGAATACCGGCGCGATCTGAACCGCGTTGCATCCAAGCGAGACCAGCTCCGTCACCGCGGCGCCGAGGTCCGGCCGCATGATCTCGAGAAAAGCCAGCCGCACGTGCGCTCCCGGACGCGCCGCGGCGACCTTGTCGCGCAGGCGCTCGAACGGCTCCGCCCACCGCTCGTCGCGGGCACCGTGCGCGAACAGGATCAGGCCCGCGCTCACGACGCCACCCCCATATAGCGCGGCGCTATCAGATAAGCACTCGGCATTCCTTCTCCGCTCCATGACGCGTCGGTACCCTGATGGCATGTACCGCTACGATCATCACGACCAGCGCTTCATCGACGAGCGGGTCGCGCAGTTTCGCGACCAGACGCGGCGCTTTCTCGCGGGTGAATTGAGCGAGGACGAGTTTCGTCCCTTGCGCCTGCAGAACGGTCTCTACATCCAGCGCTACGCCCCGATGCTGCGCATTGCCGTGCCGTACGGCCTGTTGTCCTCGCGGCAGTTGCGAACGCTGGCGCATATCGGCAGGAAGTATGACAGAGGCTACGGACACTTCACCACGCGCCAGAACATCCAGTTCAACTGGCCGCGTGTGGAGGATGTTCCCGATATCCTCGCCGAGCTCGCCCGCGTCGAGATGCACGCGATCCAGACCAGCGGCAATTGTATTCGCAACATCACCACCGATCATTTCGCGGGCATCGCGGGCGACGAGCTGGTCGACCCGAGGGCTTACTGTGAGCTGTTTCGGCAGTGGTCGACGTTCCATCCCGAGTTCGCCTACCTGCCTCGCAAGTTCAAGATCGCCGTGTCGGGTTCCGAGATCGATCGCGCCGCGACGCTGGTACACGACATCGGAGTGCACGCCGTTCGCAACGATCAGGGCGAAGTCGGCTTTCGCGTGCTGGTCGGCGGAGGCCTTGGGCGTACGCCGATCGTCGGCCACGTCATCCGCGAATTCGTCGAGCGCACGGAGATCCTCAATTATTTCGACGCGATCATGCGCGTCTACAACCGCTTCGGACGTCGCGACAACAAGTACAAGGCGCGTATCAAGATCCTGGTCAAGGAGATGACCCTCGACGTTTTCCGTGGTCACGTGGAAGCCGATTGGAAGCGCCTCGCGGGCGGTCCGCAGACCGTCACCGATGAAGAGATCGCTCGGCTGTCTTCTTTCTTCGACGCGCCGGCCTACGACGCGCTGCCGGGCGACGACGCCGGTTTCCGCGCCGCCGTTGCCGACAACCGCGGCTTCGCCAACTGGGTCAAGCGCAACGTTTTCCCGCACAAGGTGCCCGGCTACGCGGCAGTGACGCTTTCGCTCAAGAAGACCGGCGTTCCTCCCGGCGACGCAACCTCGGACCAGATGGACACGGTCGCCGATCTCGCCGACGCCTACAGCTTCGGCGAGCTTCGCGTTTCGCACGAGCAGAACCTCATTTTCAGCGACGTCCGTCAGGATTCGCTGCTCGCGCTGTGGGGCGAGCTCAAGGCGCTCGGCTTCGCGACGCCGAACATCGGCTTGCTCACCGACATCATCTGCTGCCCGGGCGGCGACTTCTGCTCGCTGGCCAACGCGAAGTCGATCCCGATCGCCGAGGCGATCCAGAGGCGCTTCGACGATCTCGACTACCTGCACGATCTCGGTGATCTCGCGCTCAACATCTCCGGGTGCATGAACGCCTGCGGGCACCATCACGTCGGCAACATCGGAATCCTCGGTGTCGACAAGAACGGCGAGGAGTGGTACCAGGTGTCGATCGGCGGCGACCAGGGAATGCAGGCGTCGCTGGGCAAGGTGATCGGACCGTCGTTCGCGGCACGCGACATGCCCGACGTCGTCGAACGGCTCGTCGACGTGTATGTCGAGCGTCGCGATGGCGACGAGCGCTTCATCGACACGGTTCGGCGCCTCGGTATCGATCCCTTCAAGGAGCGCGTCTATGCCGCGGCTCATTAGGGATCGCGCCATCGCCGAGGACGCGTGGGTGCTGTTGCGCGATGCGGCCTCGCTCGCCGACGTTGCCTCCACCGGGCCGGTCATCGTGCCGCTCGCGTTGTGGCGCTCGCATCGCGAGGCGCTGCTCAGCCGCGGAAGTGTCGGCGTGTTGCTAGCGCCCGCCGACGACCCGGAGGCGCTGCGTGGAGACTTGGAGACGTTGCCGGTCATTGCCGTCGACTTCCCGCAGTTCACCGACGGTCGCGGCTATTCCACGGGCCGGCTGCTGCGCGAAAAAATGGGCTTCGCGGGCGAGCTGCGCGCGGTAGGCGACGTGCTGCGCGACCAGCTCTATTACCTGAGCGCGTGCGGGTTCAACGCGTTTGCGCTGCGCGACGACCGCGACCTCGACGGCGCGCTGACTGGTTTCACCGACTTCAGCGACAACTATCAATCGACCGTAGGCCAGCCACTGCCGTTGTTTCGGCGGCGCGAGGGGGCTGCGCCGACCGAGGGCCCGAAGGCCGACGTTCTATGACTGCCTCGACAACGACTTCCACAACGGCCACTGCGACGGCGACGACAGCGGTAACGACGCCCGGCACGCGCGGCGCCGATGCGCTCGCCCTGCTCCACCGCGCGGCGCTGCGCTATCCGGACGTGGCGCTGGCGAGCAGCTTCGGCGTCGAGGACATGATCCTGACCGACATGATCGCGCGCCACGCGCTGCCGATCCGGATCTTTACCTTGGATACCGGCCGCCTGCCTGACGAAACGTATGCGCTGATCGACCGGGTCCGCGAGCACTACTCGCTTGCCGTCGAGGTCTACTATCCCGACCATGTCGCGCTCGAGCGCCACGTGCGGGAGCACGGTGTGAACGCCTTCTATCGGTCGGTAGCGTTGCGCCAGGCGTGCTGCGCCATTCGCAAGAGCGAGCCTCTGGCGCGAGCGCTTGCCGGAACCGGCGCCTGGATCACCGGGCAGCGCCGGGCACAGGCACTTTCGCGCAGCGCGGTCGACGTCGAGGAATTCGACGCCGAGCGCCGCATCCCGAAGCTGAACCCGTTGGCGGAGTGGTCGGAGGACAACGTGTGGGACTACGTGCGCAGCCGCGATGTGCCGACCAATGCGCTGCACGCCCGCGGCTATCCGAGCATAGGCTGCGCTCCGTGCACGCGTGCCGTGGCTCCCGGCGAGGACGTGCGCTCGGGACGCTGGTGGTGGGAGACCGCGGAGCACAGGGAGTGCGGAATCCATCGCCGTCCGCTGATCGCGGATCGCGCAGCGACGCGCGAGGTGGCCGCATGAGCGCCGCCGGGCCGCCCCAAGGCGCTCGCCCCCTCGGGGGGAGGTCGCGCAGCGACTTCGGGGGGAGATCGCTATGTGCCGCCGAAATCGCGTTGCTCGACCGCATCGACGGCACGCCCGCGTCGGCGCCTCATCACGTCGAGGCTGATCATCTCGACTGGCTGGAGTCGGAAGCAATCCACATCCTGCGTGAAGTCGCTGGCCAGTGCGCTCATCCGGCTCTGCTCTTTTCCGGAGGGAAGGATTCGCTGGTGCTGCTTCGGCTCGCGGAAAAAGCGTTCCGGCCGGGCCGCTTTCCGTTCCCGTTGCTGCATATCGACACCGATCACAATTTCCCGGAAGTCATCGCTTTCCGCGACAAGCGTGCCGAGGAGCTCGGCGAGCGCCTGATCGTGCGTTCGGTCGAGGACTCAATCGCCAGCGGCCGCGTCGTGCTGCGCAACGCCGACGAAAGCCGCAACCGCCATCAATCGATCACCCTGCTCGACGCGATCGCCGAGCATGGTTTCGACGCATGCATCGGCGGCGCTCGGCGTGACGAGGAAAAGGCGCGCGCCAAGGAACGCATCATGTCGTTCCGTAATGCCTTCGGCCAGTGGGATCCGCGCAATCAGCGTCCCGAGCTCTGGAACCTCTACAACGCCCGCGTCGCGCCGGGCGAGCATGTGCGTGTGTTTCCGATCAGCAACTGGACCGAGCTCGACGTCTGGCAATACATCGCGCGCGAGCACCTTGAAGTTCCCAGCATCTATTTCGCGCATCCGCGCGCCGTCGTCCGCAAGCGCGGACTGCTCGTTCCGGTGACGCCGCTGACGCCGGCGCACACCGGCGACCGCGTCGAGACCGTATCGGTGCGCTTTCGGACGGTGGGTGACATCACCTGCACGGCGCCCGTCGAGTCTCGCGCCGCAAGCGTCGAAGCGATCATCGCGGAGACCGCTGCCGCAACCATCACCGAGCGTGGCGCGACGCGGCTGGACGACCAGACCAACGACGCGTCGATGGAATTGCGCAAGCGAGAAGGGTATTTCTGATGAGTGCGTCCAAACAGCCACAGGTTCTCGATCACGGCGTGCTGCGCCTGTTGACGGCCGGCAGCGTCGACGACGGCAAGAGCACGCTGATCGGACGCCTGCTCTACGACACCCGCGCGATCCTCAGCGACCAGCTCGCGGCGATCGAACGCACATCGCAACGCCGAGGCTCGGCGCTCGACCTGTCGCTGCTGACCGACGGGCTAGTGGCCGAGCGCGAGCAGGGCATCACCATCGACGTCGCGTACCGCTATTTCGCCACGGCCCGGCGCAAGTTCATCATCGCCGACGCGCCCGGCCATGCCCAGTACACGCGAAACATGGTCACAGCGGCGAGCACGTCACAGCTCGCGATCCTGCTCATCGACGCACGCCATGGCGTGATCACGCAGACACGCCGGCATGCCACGCTTGCGCACATGCTTGGCGTCGAGCACCTGGTGGTGGCGGTCAACAAGATGGACCTGGTCGGGTTCAGCGCCGATGTGTTTTCGCGCATCGTCGACGATTTCCTGGACTTCGCCGCGCGCTCCGGCATCGACAACGCGCGCTTCGTTCCGATGAGCGCCCTTGAAGGCGACATGATCGTCGATCGTGGCGGGAGCATGCCGTGGTACGAGGGGCCGACGCTGCTCGAGATCCTCGAGTCGGTCGATGTTTCGCACGCGCTCGCCGATGCACCGTTCCGCTTTCCCGTCCAGTACGTTTCGCGTCCGGGCGACGGCAAGCGACGTGGCTACATGGGCAGGATCGAATCGGGCATGATTGCAGCGGGCGACGCCGTCGTCGTTTTCCCGTCCGGCCAGAAGACTCGCGTGCGAGCGATCCGGACGTTCGCCGGAGGCCGGTCAAGCGCCGAGCTGCATGCCGCGGTGTCCTTGGAGCTCGATGACGACATCGACATCGCGCGCGGCGACATGCTGGTCGCCGGCGGCGAGCTGCCGCCACCCGCGCGCGAGTTGAGTGCGGACATTTGCTGGCTGTCGCAAACTCCACTCGACGTCCATGGCCGCTTCGTGCTCCGGCACACGACGCGCGAGCTGCAGGCACGGGTCGATCGGATCGACCATCTGTGGAACGTCGAGACGCAACAACGCGAGCCGGCCCCCGGGACGCTGGCCATGAATGCAATCGGCCGGATTTCCGTGGCGCTGGCCGAGCCGCTGTTCGCGGATCGCTATGCGGACAACACCGCGACCGGCAGTTTCATTCTGGTCGATCCGGTGACCAACAACACCGTAGCCGCGGGGATGGTCCGATGAGCGGGGTCGTCTATCTCGTGGGCGCAGGGCCGGGAGCGCCGGACCTCCTGACGCTGCGCGCCGCGCGGCTTCTCGAGCGCGCCGACATCGTGTTTCATGACGCGCTCGTCCACCCGGCGACACTGGCGCTCGCACTGCGTGCGACGCTCGTGGCGGTCGGCAAGCGCTGCGGCAGGCACGCGACGGCGCAGCGGTTCATCAACAAGCAGCTCGTCGACGCCGCGGGCAAGCACGCGGTTGTCGTGCGGCTGAAGGGCGGCGATCCGATGCTGTTCGGGCGTGCCCACGAGGAGATCAGCGCGCTCGACGCGGCCGGCGTTCATTACGAGATCGTCCCGGGCGTCACCGCGGCGCTGGCCGCAACCGCGGACCTCGGGATTTCACTGACGCAGCGCGGCGTAGCGCGCAGCGTCGCCTTCGCCACGCCGCGCGTCGGCGAAGGTGAGCGCGAGAGCGCGTGGGTGGCAAGCATCGCCGCTGCCGACAGTGGCGTCATCTACATGGGCGCGGGCGAGGCGGAGCGCGTCTCGGCCGAGCTGATTCGTGCGGGAAAGCCGGCCTCGACACCCGTAGTCGTCGTCGAGAACGCGTCCTTGGCTTCGGTGCGCAGGGTATTCACCACGCTGGGCGGCCTGCCGAAACTCGCGCTCGCCGAGTTCACCGGTCCGACGCTGTTGCTCATCGGTCCGCAATTTGTCGCGCAGGCCGAGCTGACAACCTTCGAGCACGCGGTTGCGAAACGAGCGGCGCGCTGAGTCGAGCGCACGGCGCTGCGCGGCAGCGGTCGAAGCAGCTTTCACTACCTCCATGCCTGGTGCATGGATTTGAAGTCACGGAAAGTCATGCAAATCCTGAAGAGCATCAAGAATGGCTGGATCATTGGAGCGGCGCTGATCGGTGCCTTGCCCGGAGCAGGCATCGCGCAGACTTCGAAGCTCAATGTGTCCTACGACCCGACCCGCGAGCTCTACGCGGAGGTCAACGCGGCCTTCGCAAAGCAGTGGATGACCCGCACCGGAGAGAAGGTTAGCGTGAAGGCTTCTCATGGCGGATCGGGCGCGCAGGCACGCGCCGTCATCGATGGCATCGATGCCGACGTCGTGACGCTGGCACTGGCCTACGACATCGATGCGATCGCGCAAAAGGGGCAGCTGCTTCCGGAGAACTGGCAATCGCGGCTGCCCAACAACAGCGCTCCGTACACGTCGACCATCGTCTTCCTCGTCCGCAAGGGCAATCCGAAGGCCATCAGGGACTGGGACGATCTCATACGTCCCGGTGTGTCGGTCATCACTCCCAACCCGAAGACCTCCGGCGGAGCCCGCTGGAACTACCTCGCGGCATGGGGCTACGCGCTGCGCAAGACAAGCAGCGACGCGCAGGCCAGGGAATTCGTCCGCAAGCTCTACGCGAACGTTCCCGTGCTCGATTCCGGGGCTCGCGGCGCGACGACGACGTTCGTCGAGCGACGGCTCGGCGACGTGCTAGTGGCATGGGAAAACGAGGCACATCTGGCGATCAGGGAGCTGGGCGCCGACAAGGTCGAGATCGTCGTCCCCTCGGTGAGCATTCTCGCCGAGCCGCCGGTGGCACTCGTCGACAAGGTCGTCGATAGGAAGGGAACACGCAAGCTCGCCCAGGCCTATCTCGAGTTCCTGTATTCCCCCGAGGCGCAGGAGATCGCGGCGCGCAACTTCTATCGGCCCTCGCTCGCCACCGTCGCAAAAAAATACGAGTCGCAGTTCGCGCCGGTCACGTTGTTCAGGCTGGGCGATTCTTTCGGAAACTGGCACCTTGCGCAGAAAACCCATTTCGCCGACGGAGGAACCTTCGATGCGGTCTACAAACCAGGTCAATGACTCGACGGCACGCCGCACGTCGGCGCTGACGCGTGGCCTGATCGGCCACGAAGGTCCCCGCCCGGTGCTCATCGTGCCGGGGCTGGACGGCAGCGGTCCCGCGCACTGGCAGACGCACTGGCAGCAGCAGCTCGAGGGAGCTCGGCGAATGATCCACGGAGACTGGCGCACGCCCGATCTCGAGCGATGGACGCAGGCGGTCGTGCGCGAAGTCGCGGTGTCGCCGCGCGCTCCCGTTGTCATCGCGCACGGCTACGCGTGCCTTGCCGCCGTGCGCGCCGCGAGCCTGGGTGCGCGCATTCGCGGGCTGCTCCTGGTCGCGCCCGCCGATCCGGAGCGCTACGACATCGACCAAGGCCTGATGCGCAATCGACTCGGCTGCGCCGGCATCGTCGTGGCCAGCTCCGACGACCCCGGGTTGAAGCTCGTGCGTGCCGGGTCGTGGGCTGCGGCATGGAGTCTTCGGCTGGTCGTCTATCGCAACGCAGGGCATATCAACGCCGAGTCCGGATTCGGTCCATGGCCCGAGGGACTCTCTTACATCGATCAGTTGGCCGGCGACGATGACGCGCTGCCGCCGCCGGATCGAAGCGCGCCAGCGGCGCAGCCACGCAACTTGCGATGACGGCAGCCAGCGCCGCATTGCCGCCTTCGCTACCGCGCGCGCAATTTGCCGGGCGCGCGTCGAACGCGCCAAACCGGTGCTCCCCGGATTCGGCCTCAGCCTGGGTTACACACTTTTCTACCTGGCGCTGATCGTGCTGCTGCCCTTGTTGGCGGCGTTTTTCCGGACGGCGCAACTCGGGTGGAGCGAGTTCGTTGGCGTGGTGAGCGCTCCGCGCGTGGTGACGAGCTTTCGCCTGACGTTCGGCGCGTCGCTCATCGCGGCCGCGATCAATGCCTTCTTCGGCTTGCTCGTCGCCTGGGTGCTCGTGCGCTATCGCTTTCCCGGCCGCCGCTGGGTCGACGCCCTGGTCGACCTTCCGTTCGCCTTGCCCACCGCCGTAGCGGGTATCGCGCTCGCCGGGCTGTTCGCGCCCAATGGCTGGATCGGCGCGCTGCTCGAGCCATCGGGCGTGCGCGTCGCGTATACGCCGCTGGGCGTGCTAGTGGCGCTGATCTTCATCGGGTTGCCCTTCGTCGTGCGCACCGTGCAGCCGGTCCTGCAGGAGCTTCCGCACGACCTCGAGGAGGCCGCTGCAACCCTCGGCACGTCGCGATGGCAATCGTTCCGTCGCGTGGTGCTTCCAATCGTCATGCCGGCGTTGCTGACAGGATTCGCGCTGGCGTTCGCGCGCGCGATCGGCGAATACGGCTCGGTGATCTTCATTGCCGGCAACATGCCGATGGTCTCGGAGATCGCGCCACTGCTCATCATGACCAAGCTCGAGCAGTACGACTACACCGGAGCGACCGCGATCGCCGTCGTGATGCTGCTGATTTCCTTCACGCTGCTGCTGGCGATCAACGCGCTGCAGGCGTGGGGACGCCGCCGTCTCGGCGCGCAGGCCTAGCGCCGCTCTGGCATAACGCAAGGCGCGCATGCAGGACGCGAGCATCGTCATCGAAGGGCACATTGCCGCGCGTCGCGACGCGAACTGGATCAGCCTCGCGTTGATCGCGCTGGCGCTGGCGTTCCTGACGCTGTTCGTCTTCGTGCCGCTCGCCTTCGTGTTCTGGCAGGGCCTCAGCAAGGGCATCGGCGTGTATCTGGCGGCCATCAGCACCGACGACGCGCGCGCGGCCATCGGGCTGACGTTGCTTGTCGCGGCGATCGCCGTTCCGCTGAATCTGGTCTTCGGCGTTGCCGCGGCGTGGTGCATCGCCAAGTTCCGCTTTGCCGGAAAGGAAGTGCTGACCACGCTGATCGATCTTCCGTTCTCGGTGTCGCCGGTCGTCTCGGGCCTCATCTATGTCCTCGTGTTCGGCGCTCAGGGCTGGTTCGGCGGCTGGCTGCGCGAGCACGACCTGAAGGTCATCTTCGCGGTCCCGGGCATCGTGCTGGCGA
>JBDTZQ010000198.1:0-4651 GCA_040005035.1 Betaproteobacteria bacterium
CGAACCAGAACCAGCGCTCCGCCGGAAAGTCCGAGGTCATGTGAATGTCGGCGATGAGAAAGCGGTCGCGGAACACCTGGCCGTCGCTGTCCAGGCCGAGCAAGCCCCGGATCGGGCTTTTCGCGCCATCGGCGACGATCAGCCAGTCGGCGTGAACGACGTACTCGCCGTCAGGCGTCTGCACGCGCACGGCGACGCGGTCGGACTGCTGCGTGACGCCGATGACCTTGTTCGACCAGCGCAGCTCCGCCTGCGGCAGCTCCTCGAGGCGCTCGACGAGGATCTGCTCGACCCAGTACTGCTGCAGGTTGACGAAGGCCGGCCGGCGATGTCCGGCGTCGGGAAGCAAGTCGAAGTGATAGACCTCCTCGTCCCGGAAAAACACGCGGCCGACGCTCCAGCGCACGCCCTTTTGCGCGATGCGCTCGCCGCATCCGAGTCGGTCGAGGATCTCCAGCGTGCGCTTGGACCAGCAGATCGCGCGCGAGCCGACGCTGACCGTGTTGTCATCGTCGAGCAGCAGCACGTCGATGCCGCGCCGCGCGAGGTCGATCGCCGCCGTGAGTCCCGACGGACCCGCACCGGCGACGATGACCGGCCAATTCCGCGGCGCGCCGGCGAGATCGGCGGGCTTCACGTACGGATAGACCGGAGGCGTGTAAGTCTTCATCGATCAACCTTCGAGACTCTCCCACATCTCCTTGTCGCGCTGCGCGGTCCAGATGCGCGGGTCGCGGTACTGCGTTGCCTCGTCGTAGGCGCGCGTCACGTCGAAGGGCAGGCAATGGTCGAAGATCACCCACTCGCCGAATTGTGGCTTGAGGCGCGCATAGGTCTCGCGGTACACCGTGCGCAGATCCTTGCCCGCGGCGGCGCCTTCGCGCACCGAGCCGAACATCTGCGTGATGAACGCGCGCGTGCCGTCGAGCCCCGCCTTCACCGCGGCGGGATCCATCAGCGACGCGCCACGTCCCGGCACCAGCTTTTCCGCTTGCAATGCCGCCACCGCGTCGAGCGTCGCCGGCCAGTCGGTGAGATAGGCGTCGCCGGTATAAGGCGTGGCGCCGTATTCGACCAGGTCGCCCGAGAACAGGATCTTGTCCTGCGGCAGCCACACCACGGTGTCGCCCTTGGTGTGGCCGCGCCCGAGCTGCATGATCTCGACCTGCAGCTTGCCCAGCCACAGCGTCATGCGCTTCTCGAATACGAGCGTCGGCCAGGTGAGCCCGGGCACCGACTCGACAGCGCGGAACAGGCGCGGAAAGCGCTCGATCTCGCTTTTCATGTCGGCTTCGCCGCGCTCGACGATCAGGTCGTAGGTGTCGCGGCTGGCGATGACGTGCTCCGGCTTATAACCAGACGCGCCGAGCACGCGCACCGCGTGGTAGTGCGACAGTACGACGTAGCGAATCGGCTTGGTCGTAACCGTGCGGATGCGCCGGATCACGTCCTGCGCCATCACCGGGGTGGCCTGGGTGTCGACCACCATCACCGCGTCGTCGCCGATGACGATGCCGGTATTAGGATCGCCCTCGGCGGTATACGCGTAGGCGTGGTCGGAGAGCTTGTCGAAGCTGATCGTCTTTTCCTCGAGATCGGCTTGCGACGCGAACTTCTTGTCGTTCATTGCGCTCCTCTGCTGTCGGCGTACTTGCGCCGGACATCTACGTACCGGGGAATCGTGAAATTCTACGCCGGCGCCGCACGCGCGGCCAAACAAACCGGTGACGCCTAGCCTGGATACAGCCCGAGCGTTCGCGCCTGCAGGCGCGCGAGCCCGAGCAGCGCGTCCATGTACGGCGTGGGCATCGACAGCGCGTGTCCGATCTCGCGCGGTGCCGCCAGCAGCACGTCGATCTCCACCGCACGCCCCGCCTCGACATCCTGGAGCATCGAGGTCTTGAAAGCGCCCAGCTTGCGCGTGATCAGGTGGCGCTGCTCCGGAGTCTCGGCGATCGCGCAGCCGATGCGATGCCCGATGGCCCGCGCTTCGCCCATCACCGCTTCGCAATAGGTGTTGACCAAGGGGTCGTCGAGGACGCGGTCGGAGGTAGCGCCGGTCAGCGCGGACACCGGGTTCATGGTCATGTTGCCCCACAGCTTGTACCAGATGTCGCGCTGGATGCACGGCGAGGCTTCGGCGTCGAAGCCGGCGCCACCGAGCAGTGCGACCAGCATGCGCACGCGCTCCGACTCGCCGCCGCGCGGCTCGCCGACGATGAGGCGCCTGCCCACCGCGTTGCGGGTGCGTCCGGGCTCGGTCGTAGTACATGCCGCATGGACCACACAACCTACGACATGGGCCGCGGGAATCGCCGCGCCGATACGCCCTCCCGCATCGACCGACTCCAGACGCATGCCCTCGAGTGCGCTGCCGAATCCATCGAAGAACCACCATGGCACGCCGTTCATCGCAGTCAGCACCACGGTCCGTGGTTGCAGCAACGGGCCTATGCTGTCGGCGACGCTGGCCAGCGCCGGCCCCTTGACCGCGACGATGACCAGGTCCTGCGCGCCCAATTCCTCCGCGTGAGTGGCGACGTGCGCCGGCGCGGTCACGAGAGTGCCGGCGGTTTCCAGGCGCCAGCCGTGCCGACGAAGCGCCTCGGCGGTCGCGCCCCGGGCGATCACCGAGACGTCATTCCCCGCGGCGGCGAGTCGCGTGCCGATGAACCCGCCGATGGCGCCGGCACCGACGATGCAGATTTTCATCGACACCTAGGTCTTGTACGAGGGATCGACCCTCTCGATGTCGCGGGTGAGCGCATCGAACACATCGCCGCCGGCGCCAAACACCGGACTGAACTGCAGCGAGTCGCGCGTGCATTTGCGCTGGATGTCCTCGGATACTTCGATCACCGTCCCCATCGACGTCGAGGCGAGCTGGATCTCGCACGCGCGATTGAGCAGCCACATGACCGCGAACGTGCGCGCTACGGTGTCGCCCCACGCCAGCAGGCCATGGTTGCGCAGAATCACCGCCGGTTTGTCGCCGATGGCGCGGACCAGGCGCGGGCCTTCATCGGCGTGCAGGGTGATCCCTTCGAAATCGTGATACGCGAGCTTTCCGTAGAGCTGCGCCGAATAGAAATTGCTCATCGAAAGAC
Source organism: Betaproteobacteria bacterium (assembly GCA_040005035.1). GTDB lineage: Bacteria > Pseudomonadota > Gammaproteobacteria > Burkholderiales > Casimicrobiaceae > PALSA-1003. The sequence goes on from JBDTZQ010000198.1 coordinate 3,108, forward strand.
CCGATTGCGAACACGCCACCGCCATGCCCGCAGTGGTGTGCGTGTGCATGACGCAATGCGCGCCGGCGATCGAGTCGTGAATGGCGGCGTGGATGGTGAAGCCGGCGGGATTCACCGGCCAGTCCGAGCGTCCGATGATGTTGCCGGCGAGGTCGACCTTGACCAGGTTCGACGCGCGAACTTCGCTGTAGAGCAGGCCGAAGGGGTTGATCAGGAAATGCTTCTCGGGACCGGGCAGGCGCAGCGTGATGTGATTGTAGATGAGCTCCACCCAGCCCAGTCGCGCGAAAATGCGATAGCACGCGGCGAGCTCCACGCGGGCGGCCCACTCGTCCGGCGGAAACCGGGCGAGGCGCTCGACGCGTCGGGATGCAGTGCGCTGCGCCGGAGCTGCCGCTCTCGACGTCCTGCCCCTTGCCGCCGCCTTGCCTCTGCCTGTCGCCATGCGCAATGTTATCCGCTCGTAGGCGGGGACGGCGCTTCGGCGTCGCCCGACCCCTCGTGCACGATCGTATTCATCAACCGGCCGATGCCGCCGACCTCGGTGATGACCTCATCACCGGCATGCACGCCCGACACCCCATCCGGTGTTCCGGTGAGGATGATATCGCCGGGCGAGAGCGTCATGAACGCGGAAAGATAGGCGATCAGGAACGCGATGTCGAATACCATGTCTGCGGTGCTGCCGCGCTGGGTAAGCGTACCGTTCACCGTCGTGGTCAATCGCAGGTTCATCGGATTGCGGACGTCGGACGCGTCTACCAGCCAAGGACCGATCGGCGTGCAGGCGTCGCGGCTTTTCACGCGGAAGTTGGGCCGATAATAATTTTCAAGGTAGTCGCGGATGGTGTAATCGTTGGCGACGGTATAGCCGCCGATGTACTCGTAGGCGTCGGCACGGGTGACGCGACGCGCACTCTTGCCGATCACCACCGCCAGGCCGCACCCGTGGTGCATGTACGTCGCATCCGCCGGGCGCGGCGTGACCCCGCGATGCCCGATCAGCGAATTGACTCCCTTCAGGAAAATCACCGGCCGGTCGGGTGCCTTGAACTCGAGCTCCCTGACGTGATCGGCGTAGTTGGCTTCTACCGCGAAAATCGTGCGCGGCCGCTCCGTCGGCGCCAGCGGTGGCAGCCATACGGCCTCGCGCGGGTCGACAAGCTGCCGGTTGGCAAGCCTGAAATGCGCGTCGCCGGGCGAGGCTCCCACCGGCCCGGCATCCATGACTTCGTGGATCGCGCCGCGCCATGCGACTCGTCCGCGCTTCATGTCCGACTCTCCACCACGAGCAGATTTTCAAGCGCGCCAACGCCTTCGATTTCGGTGCGCACCCGATCGCCTGCCCGCGCCGTCGGCGAAGGCGCACCGCAGCCCATCAGCAACACGTCACCCGCGGTCAGCGTCATGAATCCGGTGACGTCGGTGATGAGCCGGGCCACTGAGCGCACGCACTCCGACGTGGAGTACGACGAGTCCAGTTTCCCGTTGACGAAGACGCGCACATCCAGCACATCCGGCGCGGCGACGCCGTCGCGCGCGAT
>JBDTZQ010000005.1:0-45228 GCA_040005035.1 Betaproteobacteria bacterium
CGCTCATCGGAAACCTCCGCGCTGCGCGCTGCGGTATTCGTGCTCGGGGCGGCCCATCGCGCTCATGCAGTCCAGGCGCTCGTCGGGAAGCGCCACGCGATCAGCGCGGCTTGCGCCGCGTTGGCACTGGCTCGACTTCTTTCAGGGCATCGCGGAAATCGGCGACGTCCTGGAAGCTCCTGTACACCGACGCGAAGCGAATGTAGGCCACCTTGTCGAGCTTGTAGAGTTCCTGCATCACCATTTCCCCGACCTGCCTCGACGGGATTTCGCGCTCGCCTAATCCAAGCACGGTCTGAACGATGCGCTCGACCGCCTGGTCGACGTACTCGGTGGGCACGGGACGCTTGTGAAGCGCCCGCTGGAAGCCGTTGCGGATGCGCGCGACGTCGAAGTCGGAGCGCGTGCCGTTCTGCTTTACGATCTGCGGCAGGCGCAGCTCCGCGGTTTCATAGGTGGTGAAGCGCTTCTGGCAGGCGTGGCACCGACGCCGGCGGCGGATCGAATCGCCAGGCTCGGACACGCGCGAGTCCACCACTTGTGTGTCGGGGCTCCCGCAGAAAGGGCATTTCATGGCGTGGGCGTCGCTGGCTCGCTCGAAACGTCAGCGCAGCAAGCGCGACGACGGCTCAGCAGTGGTGCGGCGCTCCATGGCATTGCAGCGCGCAGTCGTCACCGGACGGCTACCCGTAAACAGGAAACTTGCCTGTGAGCTCGGCGACGCCGGCGAGCACGCGCTGCATCGTCGCGGCATCGCGGGGTTTGTCGAAGACGTCGGCGATCAGGTGCGCGAGCTCTTCGCACTCGATCTCGGTGAAGCCGCGCGTGGTGATCGCCGGGCTGCCGACACGGATGCCGCTGGTGACGAACGGCTTTTCCGGGTCGTTGGGGATTGCATTCTTGTTGACGGTGATATGCACTTTCCCCAGCAGCGCCTCGGCGTCCTTGCCAGTGATCTTTTTCGATCGCAGGTCGACGAGAAACATGTGAGAGTCGGTGCCCCCCGAGACGATGCGCAGCCCGCGCTCCTGCAGGACGACCGCCAGCACGCGCGCGTTCTCCAGCACGCGCTCCTGGTAGACCTTGAACTCGTGCGAGTGCGCTTCCTTGAACGCCGCCGCCTTGGCCGCGATCACGTGCATCAGCGGGCCGCCCTGCCAGCCCGGAAACACCGCCGAATTGATCGACTTGCCCAAATCGGCATCGGCCAGGATGAAGCCGCCGCGCGGACCGCGCAGCGTCTTGTGCGTCGTGCTGGTGACGTAGTGAGCGATCCCGACCGGTGACGGGTAGACGCCTGCCGCGATAAGGCCTGCATAGTGCGCCATGTCGACCATGAGCTTGGCGCCTACGGAATCGGCTATGGCGCGAAAGCGCTTCCAGTCGATCACCCGCGAGTACGCCGAGGCGCCCGCAACGATCAGCCTGGGCTTGTGCTCGTGCGCCAGGCGCTCGGCCTCTCCATAGTCGATAATCTCGGTCGCCGGGTCGAGACCGTACGACACGATGTTGAACCACTTGCCCGAGAGATTTACCGGCGAGCCGTGGGTGAGATGGCCCCCATGCGGCAGCGACATGCCCATGACGGTGTCGCCGGGCTCGAGCGCCGCGAAAAACACCGCCTGGTTGGCCTGCGCACCCGAATGCGGCTGAACGTTGGCGTAGGCGGCACCGAAGAGCTTCTTGACGCGATCGATGGCGAGCTGCTCGGCGACGTCGACGAACTCGCAACCGCCGTAGTAGCGCTTGCCGGGATAGCCCTCCGCGTATTTGTTGGTGAGCTGCGAGCCTTGCGCGGCCATCACGGCGGGACTGGCGTAGTTTTCCGACGCGATCAGCTCGATGTGGGCTTCCTGGCGGGCGGTCTCGCCGCGGATGGCTTCCCACAATTCCGGATCGGAATGGCTGAGGGTTTGCGAGCGCTTGAACATGGGCTGGAGCGGGTCGAAAGGGGTGTATTTTAGCATTGCGACGCCATTCGCGTACCTTGCGCCGCGCCGGATTGCCAATGCCGTCCGTGCAGGTTAGTCTTTGGCGCGAATGACGAGCGCGGCGCATCGAAGCGCCAGCTCGCCAGGCTGCGGATCCGCGCGGCGGCGCTCACGAATTCGAGGAGGATTTCCGTGTCGTCTCTCTTGGCAGTCTCCCGGCTCATCGATCGCGTGAGCGACCGGATTGGAAGTAGCATCTATTGGTTCGTCCTCGTCGCGGTGCTCATCAGTGCCGCCAACGCCGTCGTGCGCAAGGCGTTCAACTACAGCTCGAACTCGTTCCTCGAGATCCAGTGGTACCTGTTCTCGATGATCTTCCTGTTTTGCGCGGGCTACACGCTCAAGAACAACGAGCACGTGCGCATCGACATCATCAGTGGCCGGCTCTCGCCGCGTGCCCGCGCAGGCATCGACATCTTCGGAACGCTGTTCTTCCTCTTCCCGATGGCGTTCCTGATCATGTGGCTTTCGTGGCCCGTGTTCGTCGAGGCCTACACGCGGCATGAGGTGTCCACCAATGCCGGCGGCCTCATCATCTGGCCGGCAAGGCTGATGGTGCCGATCGGATTTTTCCTATTGATCCTGCAGGGCGTTTCCGAGCTGATCAAGCGCATTGCCTTCCTCAAGGGGCTGATTCCCGACCCCGGCGAAAAGATCGTCACCAAGACCGCCGAGGAGGAACTTGCCGAGGAAATCCTGCGCGCGCGCGGCGAGCGCGCCATCGCCGAGGAAATCGAAGGCATCGCCGTCGGCCGGGTAGAGCGCAAATGAGGCGCAGATGAGCGCCTTCCTCATAGAGAACATCGCGCCGCTGATGTTCGCGACGCTGGTGATCGTACTTCTCATCGGCTATCCCGTTGCCTTTGCCCTCGCCGCAGTCGGCATCGGCTGGGGTCTGGTCGGCATCGAGCTCGGACTGCTGCAGCCGACGCTTCTGCAGGCGCTGCCGGAGCGGATTTTCGGGGTCATGGCCAACGACACCCTGCTGGCGATCCCGTTTTTCACATTCATGGGACTGATACTCGAGCGAAGCGGCATGGCGGAGGATTTGCTCGACACGATCGGACAGCTATTCGGTCCGATTCGCGGCGGGCTCGCGTACGCGGTGATTTTCGTCGGCGCGCTGCTCGCCGCGACCACTGGCGTCGTAGCGGCTTCGGTCATCTCGATGGGCCTCATTTCGCTGCCGATCATGCTGCGCTACGGCTACGATCGCCGCCTCGCATCCGGGGTGATCGCGGCATCGGGGACGCTGGCGCAGATTATCCCGCCTTCGCTGGTGCTGATCATCATGGCCGACCAGCTGGGGCGCTCGGTCGGGGACATGTACGCGGGCGCGTTCATCCCCGGCATCGTCCTTGGCGCCCTCTATGCGCTATATGTGCTCTTCTGCACGTTTGCCAGGCCCGCATGGGCACCGGCGCTGCCCATCGAAGCGCGCACCCTGCGCGAGCCCGACGGCACGTCGGGGAATCGTTCGCTGCTGGTGCTGACGGTGATCGCCCTCGCGATAGCAGTGGCGTTCTGGATGATCTACTACGACCGTTACAACCCCGAGACCGCCACGGACGAGCGGATCGTCATCACGACCTCGGTCGCCATCGGCGCGGCCTTTTTCGCGGCGTTGCTCAGCAAGATGCTCGGCCTCGGACTCTTTTCTAAAATCGCCGAGCGCGTCACCTTCGTGCTGATCCCGCCGCTGGCGTTGATCTTCCTGGTGCTGGGAACGATTTTTCTCGGTGTCGCGACGCCCACCGAAGGCGGTGCGATGGGCGCGACCGGCGCGCTCATCATGGCCTTGGCGCGCAGACGGCTGTCGTTGCCGCTACTCAAGCAGGCCATGAACACCACGGCCAAACTGTCGACGTTCGTCGTTTTCATCCTGATCGGCGCGCGCGTGTTCAGCCTTACGTTCTACGGTGTCAACGGGCATGTCTGGGTCGAGCATCTGCTGACGAGCCTTCCCGGCGGGCAGCTCGGCTTCCTCATCGTGGTCAACATTCTCATTTTCGTGCTGGCTTTCTTTCTCGACTATTTCGAGCTTGCCTTCATCATCATCCCGCTGGTCGCGCCCGTCGCCGAAAAGCTCGGCGTCGACCTCGTCTGGTTCGGCGTGCTGCTCGCGGTGAACATGCAGACATCGTTCATGCATCCGCCGTTCGGGTTCGCGCTCTTCTATCTGCGCAGCGTCGCGCCGGCGAAGGAATTCCTCGACCGCCTCTCTGGCCGAAGGACGGCGCCGGTGACGACGGGCCAGATCTACTGGGGAGCCGTCCCTTTCGTGCTGATCCAGGTCTTCATGATCGGGTTGATCATCGCCTTCCCCAACATCGTCTCCGGCGGCCTTGCGACCAGGGAGAAGGTCGACATCCGCAACATACGAATCGAGACGCCGCCCGAGGTCTCGACACCCGGCGGGTCGTCTTTTGGCGGGGGAAGCGCCGACCAGGACGAAGCGACCAAGGCGCTCGAGCGGGAAATGCGCGGCGGGAGCGAGAAGAAGCCGGAGAGTCCCCCGGAGCCGCCGCCCAAGTAGCAGCTCGCCGAGCGCGACCTCGACGCCCCGCCGGCGGCACTGTCGAAGCAGCAAGCGGCAATGAAACGGCGCGCTCCGCGATTCGCTGCGGCAGCGCGCCGTCTGATGCGGCCGGTCTCCGCGCGACCGGCTGCGTGCGTCAGCTCTTTTTCTGCGACATCCGCTCGGCGACGTTCATGAAATTGTCGAAGCTCCTCTCGGCGACCGCAAACCACTCGACCTCTTCGCTGAGGAATTTCTTCCACGGCGTGTAGATCTTGGCGAACTTCTCGTTTTTGGTGGCGATCTCGTCGTAGGTTTCCGTCGTCGCCTTGTAGCACGCCGCCATGATCTCGTTGGAGAAAGGCAGCAGCTTGACGCCGCTGCCCAGCAGGCGCTTCATCGCCGCGGGGTTGAGCGCGTCATACTTGGCCATCATGTCGATGTTGGCCTCGGCACACGCGCCCTCGAGCACCGACTGATACTCTTTCGGGAGATCGGCGAATGCCTTGTTGTTCACGAACAACGCCAGCTCGGGACCACCTTCCCACCAGCCGGGATAGTAGTAGTACTTGGCGACCTTGAAAAAGCCGAGCTTTTCGTCGTCGTAAGGGCCGACCCATTCGGCGGCGTCGATCGTGCCCTTCTCCAGCGCCGGATAGATGTCGCCGCCGGGAATCTGCTGCGGCACGACCCCGAGCTTGGTGAGCGGGAGCCCGCCGGTGCCGCCGATCCGAAACTTGAGGCCCTTCAAGTCGGCAACGGTCTTGATCTCCTTGCGGAACCAGCCTCCCATCTGCGTGCCGGTGTTGCCGGCGGGGAAGCTGATCATGTTGTAGTCCTTGAGGAAGTCGTTGTACAGCGCGAGTCCCCCGCCGTGGTACATCCACGCGTTCTGCTGGCGGCAGTTCATGCCGAACGGCAGCGCGCAGCCGAATGCAAACGTCGGATCCTTCCCGAAGAAATAGTACGGCGCGGTGTGCGCGCATTGAATGGTCGCGTTCTGCACCGCGTCGACCACGCCAAAGGCCGGAACGATCTCGCCGGCGGCGAAAACCTGGATCTGAAACTTGTTGCTGGTCGCCGACGCCACGCGCTTCGAGATGACTTCGGCGGCGCCGAAGATGGTGTCCAGGCTCTTCGGGAAGCTCGACGCGAGCCGCCACTTCACTTCGCTGCCGGCGGCGGGCGCCTGTGCCAGAGCCGGCGCGGCGAGGGCGCCGGCGGCAAGGCCCGCGCCCGTTTTCTTGAGGAATGAACGACGTTTCATTTAATTCCCTCCGATGAATGGATGACTGCGAATCGCCACTGGAAACCGATCGCGTCTGTCTGCTCTGTGGCCCGACCTTGGCATGTCGCGCCGGGGGCTTCCCGAGTCTGGCGCAATTCTAGCGCATTTGCCGGAAGCCGCCGCCGGTGGCGCCGCTGCCGGCAGGTTGCGTCTCTTCCTAGCCCGAGAGCTTGCGCACGGCATTGAACATCGCCCATGCCCAGCCGGCCTGACGCTCGATGGTCTGCGTGAAGCGGATGAGGTAGCGCGCATTTCCGGTGTCCAGCTCGACCATCCCACCCGGGGTGAAGCGCTGGTCGGGACCGATGAGGCTGCGTTGCGAGGACTGGCGATTGTCCGGATGCGCCGGCAGGTAGAGCCCAAAAAACGGCCGGTCTATGTTGGAACGCCCGGACTCGAGCGGCGCCGTCCAGTTGCGCAGCAGCACGCGAACCATTCGCCGGGCCACGATTTCGACGCCGCAGATGACCTCGTCGACTTGCTGGCGCTGCATCCGCCGCACCACGGCGAGCGACCATCCGTCGACGTCGCGGAAGGCGATCATCTCGCCCAGCGTGGTCGGTGCGTCCGACGACGGCGCCACCAGCCGGCACCCGCTTTCGCTCATATCGACCACCTTCCACTGCGAGCCGCGCACGCGTCGAGCGACCGAGTCCGGGTTGGCGGTCGGATTGACCATTTGCGTGATCTCGTCGTAGCTGTGGCGCGCTCCCGACGACTTCGCCTCGTCGGCGATGCGTCCCACCTCCGCGACTGCACGCGTGAGCGCCTGCAAACCGACCACCACGCGGATCTCGACGTCGGCGGGCTTGCGCGGCGCGCGCGGTGAGTAGGCGAGCGCCTCCGGCCCATACAGCGCCGCGAGGCGCATGAGCAGCAGCTTTTGTTCCCGCGCCGGCAGTTCGCCGGCCGCGGGAGCCTGCTCCTGCTGATCCGGGAGCCAGCGCATACGCTCGACCACGCGCGCGTAGACCGGCGACGTGTCGAGAAACAGCAAGCGGCCGCCTGCGCGCGGCTTGTCCGCGCGCTTCAAACCTTGCGTACCGGAAACGTCGACGTAGAAATTGGCCCCAGCGCCCGGAGGAGGGACCAGCGTCAGCGGGTCGACCCACCCTTCGAGCGTCCGCGCCACCCACTCGACCTGGTCGGGGGTGAAGCTGCCACTGTCCAGGCGCATGAGCAGCAGACCCAGGATGTATTCGCGCTCGATGGTGATCGAGGCGGCTTCGTCGCCCTCGCCCGGCAGCGCGAAAGCTTCGCGTTGCCAGCCTCGCATGCGCGCCATCTCGTAGAGCTCATGCAGATCGCGCCATTGCGCCGGAATCCAGTGACCGTATCGGAAGAGTCGAAACTTCCCATCGATGCACCTGTAGTGCGCAAGTCGAACCAGGAGACCCGGAAGGACGGCTTTCCAGCGTCGCGGCTCCCCCACCATGCCTGCCTTGAGCGTGGCCTGGTACGCGGCAATGAACGCTTTCACCAGATCGAACACGCCATGCCAGAGGCGGGTCTCGACGCCGGTCGAACGCTGGTAGTTCGCGGAGTATTGACTGGTGAGCTTGACGATCATCGGCGCGACGCGCGCGTCGATACGCAGCAACGCCTCGGCCTGGTTGGGACCGATATTGCGGCGCGCGCCTGGAAAAGACGCGACCAGATCGAGCGCCTCGCGTTGCAGTTGCAGCGCATCGCCCGCGGGCAGCCCGCCGATCCATCGCGTCGCCGCGGGCGCATTGCGCAGCGGATCGGAAAGCGAGCGCCTCCACGCTTGCAACCGGTCCCGGATTCCACGCTTCGCCATGATCGCGTGGTGCGCGGCCGTCAGTTGCCGGCGACCGTCATCGCGCCGATCAGCATCGAGCCGCATTGTCGTGATCCCCTTCGATCGACGTCGCTGCCGATGGCAACGATGTCGCGATACATGTGGGCGAGATTGCCCGCGATGGTTATTTCTTCGACAGGGTACGCGACTTCGCCGTGCTCCACCCAGTAGCCGGCGGCACCGCGCGAATAATCGCCGGTGACGGGATTGATTCCGTGTCCGAGCAGCTCGGTCACTAGCAGGCCGCGGTCCATGCGGCCGAGCAACGCCTTGAAGTCATCGTCGCCATGGCTGACCACGAGGTTGTGGTTGCCGCCGGCGTTGGCGGTCGATCTCAATCCGAGCTTGCGCGCCGAGTAGCTTCCCAGGAAATATCCCTGCACGACTCCGTCAAGCACGACGTCGCGCGGCTGTGTCGCGACGCCTTCGTCGTCGAACGGCGCCGACGCCTGCCCGCGCAACAGGTGCGGCTCCTCTCGGATCGTAATTCCCGGACGGAACACCTGCGAGCCGAGGCTGTCGATCAGGAACGACGATTTCCGATAAAGACTTCCGCCGCTCACCGCGCTCACGAAATGCCCGACCAGCCCGGTGGCCATCGGCGCCTCGAACAGTACCGGGCACTCCAGCGTGGTCAGCTTGCGCGCGCCGAGTCGGCGCACGGTTCGCTCGCCGGCCTTGCGGCCGACGTCGAGCGCATCTTCGAGATCGGCGGGCGAACGCGCCGACGTGTACCAGTCCTCGCGCTGCATGGCGTCGTCTTCCTCCGCGATCACCGAGCAGTAGATCGAGTGTCGCGAGCTCGCGTAGCCGCCCGAGAAACCATTGCTGTTGCAGTATACGAACTGCGCTTCGTGAAGCGCCACGCTGGCGCCCTCCGAGTTGGTGATGCGCGGATCGACGGCGAGCGCCGCCGCTTCGCATTCGCGTCCCATCTCGATAGCCTGCTCGATGCTGAGGTCCCACGGATGGTACAGCTGCAGGTCGCCCCACTCTCGCGCCAGCATCTGCGGATCGGCAAGCCCCGAGCATGCATCGTCGCCGGTGAATCGCGCGATGGTCAACGCCTTGGCGACTGTGTCCCTGATGGCGTCGTGCGCGAAGTCCGCCGTGCTCGCATGACCGCGTCGTTCGCCGACGTAAACGGTGACACCGATGCCCTTGTCGCGGTTGTAGGCGATCGTTTCCACGTCGGCCTTGCGCACCGTGACACTCTGCCCGAATGCTTGAGACACCTCGGCTTCAGCGGCTGTTGCCCCGCCGCCTTTCGCTTCGCGCAACACGCGGTCCGCAACCTCGGCGAGCGCGTCCGAGGACAGCGGAAATCGGCTTGCAGGCGCAAGGGTGGGCGGGATCGTTGCCAAGGGCGTCACAGGGAGACTCGGGGGATCGGTTATGATAGCAAACCCCTCTGCGCGCACTATCCTCCGATGCGAAGATCCGACGAAACACCCCGGCGGCCGGGACAGGAGGTTGTCCCGCGCGCGGGCGCGGATCCTTCCGGCGACGCCGATTCCGCGCATTCTGTGCTGTCCAAAACTCGCCGCAAGCAGGCCATGCTTGCGTTGCAGGAGCTCGGTGTCCGCTTGACCGAGCTCGGACCCGCGCGATTGTCCGAGCTCGCCCTACCCGAGCGCCTGGCGGATGCCATAACCAGCGCACGATCGCTGTCCGGTCACGAAGCTCGCCGCCGCCAGATGCAATATGTGGGCCGTCTGATGCGCGATATCGATCCCGCGCCGATCGAGGCGGCGCTGGCACGCTGGGCGCAGGCGCCCAACGCCGAGAAAGCGCGGCTGGCCGATGTCGAGCGCTGGCGCGACCGCCTGCTTGACGAACCCGCGGCACTCGACGCATTGTGCGCGGCGCAGCCGACTGCGGATCGCGCGGCGTTGCAGGAACTCGTCGCGCGCGTGGGAGCCGAGCGCTCGCGCGGCTCGCCGCCGCATGCCTTCCGGGAGCTGTTCCGTGCGTTGAACGCGCTGCTGGCGGCACCACATCGGTGAGCGCGGAACTCACCGTTTCGCCCTCGCTGCTCGTCGGGCTGGTCTCGATCAGCGACCGCGCGTCGACTGGCGTGTATGCGGACCAGGGCGTGCCCGGCCTGCGCGATTGGTTCACCGCGGCGATGAAGTCGCCGTGGTCGATGCAGACCCGACTCATACCCGACGGGCAGCCGCTCATCGAGCGCACGTTGATCGAGCTCGTCGACGTCGTCGGCTGCCACCTCGTGCTCACGACCGGCGGCACCGGCCCCGCGCCGCGCGACGTCACGCCGGAAGCGACGCTCGCGATCGCGCACAAGGTGCTCCCCGGGTTCGGCGAGCAGATGCGCCAGGTCAGCCTCAAATATGTGCCGACCGCCATCCTTTCGCGGCAGGTCGGTGTCGTGCGCGGTGGCGCGCTCATCCTCAATCTGCCGGGCCAGCCCAAGGCCATCAGGGAGACGCTCGACGGCGTGTTCCCCGCGGTGCCGTATTGCATCGATCTCATCGGCGGCCCGTACATCGAAACGCACGACGAGGTGTGCAAGGTGTTCCGGCCCAAGAGCGCACTGCGGCCACCGGCCGGATGAAGGGAGCGCGACCGTGCAGCGCGCAGTGCAGCGCGCAGTGCAGCCCTCAGTGCAACCCCCAGTGGAACCCTCAGTGCAACCCTCAGTGCAACCCTTAGATACCAACCAGCCGCCGCCGTTCGAGGGGCGCAACCTCTACGCAACGAATGGCCTGCTGCGCCATGCGGTGGAGCGGCACGGCGCGACCTGGGCGCACGCTCGCCTCGAAGACTGGGGCGCGACGCTCGGCGCAGCCGACACCTTCGCACTGGCGGACCGGGCGAACCGACACGCACCCGAGCTCAGAACGCACGATCGCTACGGCACGCGCGTCGATGAGGTCGACTTCGACCCCGCATGGCACGCGTTGATGACGCTGGCGATGCGCGAGGGCGAGCACGCGTCGCCGTGGTCGCAGCCGCGTCCAGGTGCGCAGGTCGCCCGCGCCGCCGCCTACCTGATGCACGCCGCGGTCGAGAACGGAACGCAATGCCCGCTCACCATGACTTACGCTGCCTATCCGGCGCTCAGGCGCCATGCCGCGGCGCTTCCGTGGATCGAGTCGACATGGCTGCCGCGACTGCTCTCGCCCGACTACGACGCACGCTCGACACCTGTCGCGGGAAAAACATCGGCGCTGATCGGCATGGGCATGACCGAGCGACAGGGCGGCTCCGATGTTCGAAGCAACGCAACGCGCGCCACGCGCACCGACGATGGGAGCTACCGCCTCGACGGCAGCAAGTGGTTCTTCTCGGCGCCGATGTGCGACGCACACCTGGTGCTGGCGCAGGCAGCGTCGGGTCTGTCGTGCTTTTTCCTGCCGCGTTTCCTGCCCGACGGGAGCCGCAACGCGGTCAGGCTGCAGCGGTTGAAGGACAAGCTCGGCAACCGCTCGAATGCGTCGAGCGAAGTCGAGTTCGCGGGCGCGACGGCGTGGTTGCTGGGCGAGGAAGGGCGCGGCGTTGCCGTGATCATCGAGATGGTGCGGCATACCCGGCTGGACTGCGTGATCGGAAGCGCCGGGCTCATACACGGCGTGGCTGCGCAGGCGATCCACCACGCGAGGCATCGCCGCGCGTTCGGCAAGCGCCTGGTCGACCAGCCGCTGATGCAAAACGTGCTGGCCGATCTCGTCCTCGAGGACGCTGCCGCGACGGCGTTGTCGATGCGCCTCGCTGCCGCGTTCGAGGCGACCGAATCCGGTCCCGACGCGACGCTGGCGCGGCTGGCGACGCCGGCTCTCAAGTACTGGGTGTGCAAGCGCGCCGCGCCGACGGCGGCGGAAGCGCTCGAGGTGCTCGGCGGCAATGGCTACGTCGAGGAGTGCCCGTTGCCGCGCGCGTATCGTGAAGCGCCGCTCAATTCGATCTGGGAAGGCTCCGCCAACGTGATGTGCCTGGACGTGCTGCGCGCCGCGCAGCGCGAGCCCGCGGCGGTCGACGCGCTGCTCGGCGAGCTCGCGCTGTCACGCGGCGCCAACGCGCTCCTGGATGCGCGAGTGCGCGAGCTCGGCGACGCCCTGGCGGCGCGACCCGGCGAGCGCGACGCCCGGCGCCTCTCAGCGACGATCGCGCTGACCCTCGCCGGCTCGCTCCTGGTGCGCCACGCCGACGCGGCGATCGCCGACGCCTATTGCGCGTCGCGGCTCGATGCGCAGCCGGCTGGCGCGTTCGGGATGCTTGCGCCGGCGTGCGACGTCGCAACGATACTCGCCCGAGCGTCGCCGCACTGAGCGGCTAGCTCTCGAGCAGGAGCTCGGTGCGGCTGGCGGGGTCCTGATGGTAGAACCAGGCGAACAGCTCGTAGATCTTCGGGTATTCGTGCAGAAGCAGCGTCGGGTCGACGAAAAAGACTTCCGACAGGACAGCGAAGAATTCCGCCGGATCGTCGGCGGCGTACGGGTCGATCGCGGTGTCCTCGCCCTGTTCGACGCGGGCACGGAAGTGATCGAACGCGGCGTTCATCGCTTTCTGCCACGATCGGGGCGGCATTTCGGCGGGCAGCGGCGGGCAGCCGTTGGCCTCGCCGCTGCGCATGTCGAGCTTGTGCGCGAACTCGTGGATCGCCAGGTTCATTCCCGCCGTTTGCCAATCCGCGCTGGCCTCGACGTCCTGCCACGAGAGGATCACGGGCCCGCGCGGCATCGCTTCGCCCGCCAGCGGCTCGTGCCGACGATGCACCACGCCGACCTCGTCCTCGTACTCGAGCTCGGCGACGAACTCGTCCGGATACACGATGATGTTCTCCCATCCATCGTAGTATCGGATGTCGAGGTTGAGGATGAGCACGCACGCCTGGATGGCGATCACCACGCGCATCAGCGGCGTGACCTCGAAATCGCGCGAAGCGACGACGCCCTTGCGCGAGAGGAACAGCACGACGAGGTCGCGAAGCCGCGACAGCTCGGCGTCGGTATAGATGGCGAGGAACGGCAACGCTTCGAGCGCTTCGCGCCAGAGCGGCTCGGGAATCGCCGACTGTGCGAGCACGCGCCGGCGTTGCCAGTTGCGCAGGGTATCGAGCATGCGTCAGGAAATCGCGGAGCGGGCGGCGGGCTTGGTCTTGGCGTCGCCGGGATCCCTCAGGAGCCCTCGCGAGTGCGTGCGTCGTCGGCGGCGGGAAACATGTCGGCATCCGCGGCCGGATCGGCGGCGGCGTCGGCATCAGCGTCGTACACCAGGCGCGGCTCGACGGCGAGCAGGCGCTCCGCGTCGGGCGCCGGCAGCAGGTCTACGTTGCGCAACTGCCGCTCGATGGCGCGGGTTCGCACTTCGGCCTCGCCGATCGTGCTGCTCGCCTGCTCGAGCTTCTTCTTCGTCGCCGCCAGAATCCCGCCGAACTTGGCGAACTCGACCTTGATCGCGCCGAGGAGCTTCCATACCTCGCTCGATCGCCTTTCGATGGCAAGCGTGCGAAATCCCATCTGCAGGCTGTTGAGCAGCGCGTGAAAATTCGTCGGCCCGACCAGCACGACGCGATAGTCGCGCTGGAGCATCTCGCCGAATCCGGCGCGCGACATCATCTCCGCGTACAGGCCTTCGGTCGGAACGAAGAGGATCGCGAAATCGGTCGTGTGCGGAGGCGCTATGTAGCTGCTGCGGATGGTCTTGGCCTGCAACCTGAGAAAATCGGCGAGGCCCTTGCGCGCCGCGTCAGCCGCGCTCATGTCCGCGCGCTCCAGCGCATCCTGCAACCGGTGCCAGTCGTCGAGCGGGAATTTAGCATCGATCGGCATCCAGCAAGGCGCGTCGTCGCCACTCCGACCCGGATATCGAATCGCGAACTCGACGCGCTTTCCGCTCCCGGGAACGGTCTCGACATTCGCCGCGAACTGGTTCGGCGTCAATACGTCTGACAGCAGCGCGCCAAGCTGCACCTCTCCCCAGGTGCCTCGCGTCTTGACGTTGGTCAGCACGCGCTTGAGGTCGCCGACGCCGACGGCCAGGCTCTGCATCTCCCCGAGGCCGCGCTGCACGGCCTCGAGGCGCTCCGAGACTAGCTTGAACGATTCGCCCAGGCGAAGCTCGAGCGTGGCGTGCAGTTTTTCGTCGACCGTCGCGCGCATCTGCTCGAGCTTCTGCGCGTTATCGCCGCGCAGCTGGTCGAGCCGTTGCTCGAGCGTCGTGCGCACCGCGTCCAGCCGATGCTCGTTGCTCTGCGTGAGGGTCGACAGGCGCTCGTGCTGCACGTGCGCCATGGTGCCGAGCTGGCCCTGCAGGGTCTGCGCGAACTGTCCCAGCGTCGCGCCGAGCTCGCCGCGCGCTGCCTGCGCGTGCTGGCTGCCTTCGAATCGCGCCAGCGCAAGCTCGGCGCGAAGCTCGCGCTCGAGCCGCTCGTTTTGCGACGCCAGCGTGACGAGCTGCGCGCGCAGCGCGGTCATTTCGCGCGTGTCCCGGGCGACGCTCGCCAGGCGCAACATCACCATGCCAAGCATGACCGCGACCACCATGAACCCGAGGGCGAGCGCGAGGATCACGGAGGTCGGTTCCATGCCGCGCAGTTTACGTCGTGGATGCGGTCAAACGCAAAATCGCGCGAATGGGAAACTGCTGTAGGCCACCGAAGTCCGGTGCCGCGCCGGTCGACCCTCAGGCGGCCTCGCGGCTCGCCTTCTTGCGCTCGTGCTCGAGCAAGTGGCGCTTGCGAATTCGGATCGATTTCGGGGTGATCTCGACCAGCTCGTCGTCGGCGATGAACTCCACCGCGTATTCGAGCGTAAGCTGGATCGGCGGAGTCAGCGCGATCGCCTCGTCCTTGCCCGAAGCGCGAACGTTGGTGAGCTGCTTGCCCTTGATGGGATTGACCACCAGGTCGTTGTCGCGGCTGTGGATGCCGATGACCATGCCTTCATACAGCTTGTCACCGGGCGAGACGAACATGCGACCGCGCTCCTGCAGCTTCCAGAGCGCGTACGCGACGGCATCGCCTGCTTCCGCCGAGATCAGCACGCCGTTGCGACGTTCGGGGATATCGCCCCTGACGGTCGCGTAGCCGTCGAAAACGTGACTCATGAGTCCCGTGCCGCGGGTGAGGTTCAGGAACTCGCCCTGGAAGCCGATAAGCCCGCGCGCCGGAATGCGGTAGTCGACGCGCGTTCGTCCGCGCGCGTCGGATTCCATGTGCACGAGCTCGCCGCGCCGCGCGCCGAGCGCCTCCATCACCGCGCCCTGATGCGCATCCTCGACATCGACGGAAAGCTGCTCGAAAGGCTCGCGCTGCTCGCCATCCACTTCGCGAAGGACGACGCGCGGCCGCGACACGGCAAGCTCGTAGCCTTCGCGACGCATGTTCTCGAGCAAAATCGTGAGATGGAGCTCGCCGCGGCCGAATACCGTGAACACGTCGGTATCGGCCGTGTCGTCGACGCGCAACGCCACGTTGGTCAGCAGCTCCCTGGCTAGGCGCTCGCGGATATTGCGGCTGGTGACGTACTTGCCTTCCTTGCCGGCGAGCGGCGAGGTGTTCACCTGGAACTGCATCGACAGCGTGGGCTCGTCCACCGAGATCATCGGCAGCGCCTCGTGCGACTCGACTGACGCGATGGTCGTCCCGATCGAAAGCGCGTCGATGCCGGTGATGAGCACGATGTCGCCCGCGCTCGCCTCCTCGACGGGTCGCCGCTCCAGTCCGGAGAAGCCAAGCACCTGTCCGATCTTCGCGCGCGTCGGCGGCGCATCGCCGTGCAGAACCATGACCTCCTGCGCGGGCTTGAGGCGGCCGCGGCGAATGCGCCCGATGCCCAGCCGCCCTACGTAGCTCGAATAGTCGAGCGCGCTGATCTGCAGCTGCAGCGGTCCATCGGGATCGCCGACCGGCGCCGGCACGTTCGCCAGGATGGTCTCGAACAATGCATGCATGTCGCTGCCGGGCACGCTCGGGTCGAGCGATGCGTAGCCGTGAAGTGCGGAGGCATACACGACCGGAAAGTCCAGCTGTGCCTCGGTCGCGCCGAGTTTGTCGAACAACTCGAAGGTCTGGTTGACGACCCATGCCGCGCGCGCCCCCGGGCGGTCGACCTTGTTCACCACGACGATCGGCTGCAGCCCGAGCGCAAGCGCTTTTCGGGTGACGAAGCGCGTCTGCGGCATCGGGCCTTCGACCGCGTCGACCAGCAGCAGCACACCGTCGACCATCGACAGCACGCGCTCGACTTCGCCGCCGAAGTCGGCGTGGCCCGGCGTGTCGACGATGTTGATATGGGTGTCGCCGTACTCGATCGCGCAGTTCTTGGCGACGATGGTGATGCCGCGCTCGCGCTCGAGGTCGTTGCTGTCCATGACCCGCTCGGCGATGTGCTGGTGAGCGGCGAAGGTCCCCGACTGACCGAGCAACTTGTCGACCAGCGTGGTCTTGCCGTGGTCGACGTGGGCGATGATCGCGATGTTGCGGAGCTGCCGGGCGGTGGTCATGGTGCGTTGCGCAATGGGTAACCCATGATTGTACCAAGGCTAAGAGGGCGCCGACACTTTTATTTGCAAAATCCGATGTTTAGGCGTATTATGCGCAGCACTCGGCGGGCCTTCCGGTCACCGCCGATTCCCCGGATGGGGCAGCCGGCAGCGCCGGCCGTTTCCATCGCCTACGATTGATTCGCTGCCTGGACCGGAACTCGCGATGCGAGTAGGCCGCGCCAGGAGATTCCACTGATGAGCAGTACCCCGAGCTTCGACGAGCTCGGCTTGGCCCCGGAGATTCTCCGGGCCGTAGCCGAGGCCGGTTACACCACGCCCACGCCTATCCAGACGCAGGCCATTCCCATCATTCTTTCCGGCAAGGACGTCATGGGCGGCGCCCAGACGGGAACCGGCAAGACCGCGGGCTTCACGCTCCCGATCCTGCAAAAGCTGTTGCCGATGGCCAATGCAAGCCCATCGCCCGCCCGCCATCCGGTGCGAGCGCTGATCCTCACGCCGACCCGCGAGCTCGCGATCCAGGTCGAGGAGTCGGTGAAGACCTACGCCAAGTACACCGGCATCCGCTCGACCGTCGTGTTCGGCGGCGTCGACATCAAGCAACAAATTCCAATCGTTCGCGCAGGGGTGGAGATACTCGTTGCGACGCCCGGGCGCCTGCTCGATCACATTGAGCAGAAGACGCTCAATCTCGGTCAGGTCGAGATCTTCGTGCTCGATGAAGCCGACCGCATGCTCGACATGGGCTTCATCCCCGACATCAAGCGCATCATGGCGCTGATGCCGGTCACCGCGAAGCGGCAAAACCTGCTGTTCTCGGCGACGTTCTCCAACGAGATCAAGAAGCTCGCCGATCAGTTGCTCAATGCGCCGCAGCTCATCGAGGTCGCCAAGCGCAACACCACCGCCGACACCGTCACGCAAAGCGTCTACAAGGTGACGCCGGACCAGAAGCGTGCGTTGCTCGCCGACATCGTCACCTCGCGCAACCTCTGGCAGGTTCTTTGTTTCGTGCGCACCAAGCACGGTGCGTCGCGCCTCGCGCGCCAGCTCGAGAAGGACGGCCTGAAGACTACCGCCATTCACGGCGACAAGAGCCAGGGTGCGCGTCTGGAAGCACTCGATGCATTCAAGGCGGCCAAGGTCCAGATCATGGTCGCCACCGACGTCGCTGCCCGCGGCCTCGACATCGACGACCTGCCGCTGGTGGTGAACTACGAGCTTCCCTACGTCCCCGAGGACTACATCCATCGCATCGGGCGCACCGGCCGCGCCGGCGCCACCGGCGAGGCGATCTCGTTCTGCGCGCCGGACGAGGAGAAGTTGCTGACCGAGATCGAAAAGCTGCTGAAGCGTTCGATCACCGTGGCACAACCCACCGCGCCGTTGCGCGCCGAAGCGACGCAGCCGTCACGCGCACGTCGCGAAACGAGGGGCGAGCGCGAACCCCGCCCGCCGCGCGGCGCGGCCCGGCCGGCGGCAAGACCGTCGCCCGACGCGGTAACGCGCAGGCATCGCGACGAGAGCGTCTTCGATCGCAATCCGGACCAACCGCCCATCGCGCGCGACGTTCCAGCGCCTTCGCATGGCGCGCAATCCGGGCTGTTGAATGGAGCCGACCCGTCTTCGCGGACACAACGGCACGGCAAGCCTATCCCCGCGTTGCTGATGAAGCGCTCGAACGCGGTTCCGGAGAAAGTCTAGCGCTCGTCCTGCAATGATTGCGCGGTGGTCTCCGGGTCAACGCTCGGCGGCCCGCTGCGAGCTCCGCCCAATCCCTCAATGATCGAGCTGTGCGCGCTGCTCCTGCAGCCGCGCCAGCGTCGCCTGCAGCGCGGCCAGGCGGGCGCGCTCCTGCGCGACGACGCCGGCCGGGGCGCGCGACACGAAGGCACCGTTGGCGAGCTTGGCGTCGAGCTTGGCGAACTCGGCCTGCACCCGCTCGTGCTCCTTGGAGAGCCGGGTCCGTTCCGCGGCGACATCGATCTCGATGTGCAGCATCAGCTTGAATTCGCCCACGATCTGCACCGGTGAGTCGGTGCGCGGCAGCTGCCCCACCACCTTGACGTCGGAAAGCCGCGCCAGCGCGGCGACATAGGGCGCGAAAGACGCGAGGCGCGCGGCATCGCCCGCCACGATCAGCGGCACCTTCTGCGCGGGCGAGAGCTTCATCTCGCTCTTCAGCGCGCGACATGCGTTGATCACGTCCTTCAGCAACGCCATGTTGGCCTCCGCCTGCGCATCGACACGCGCGAAGTCTGCCTTCGGGAACGGCTGCGTGGAAATCGACAGGGCCGACTTGCCGGCGAGCGGCGCGACGCCCTGCCACAGCTCCTCGGTGATAAACGGCATGAAAGGATGCGCCAGCCGCAGCATCGCTTCGAGCTCGCGCACGAGGGTGCGTCGCGTCCCGCGCGCCGCGGCGGCGTCGCCTTCCGCATCGGCGCGCTGCATCTGGACTTTCGCCAGCTCGACGTACCAGTCGCAGAACTCGTCCCACGCGAACTCGTAGAGTGCCTTCGCCGCCAGATCGAAGCGGTACTGCTCGAGGTTGTCGGTGATGTCGCGCTTGGCGCGCTGCAGTCTTCCAAGCAGCCAGCGATCGACGAAGCTCATCGTCACCGGCAGCGATTCGTCGAGGCCTACGTCTTTGCCCTCGACGTTCATCGCGACGAAACGGGTCGCATTCCACAGCTTGTTGCAGAAGTTGCGGTAGCCTTCGCAGCGACCGAGATCGAAGTTGAGCGTGCGCCCGAAGGTCGCGAGGCTGGCGAAGGTGAAGCGGACGGCGTCGGCGCCGAATGCCGGGATGCCGTTGGGAAACTGCCGGCGCGCTCGCTTCTCGATGCCCTCGCGCTGCTTTTGCAGGACCAGCCCCGAGGTCAGCTTGGTCACCAGTGACTCGACGTCGGTGCCATCGATCAGGTCGATCGGGTCCAGCACGTTGCCCTTCGACTTCGACATCTTCTGCCCGGCCTCGTCGCGCACGATCGAGTTGATGTAGACGTCGCGAAACGGCAGCTTGCCGGTGAAATAGGTCGTGGTCATGATCATGCGCACGACCCAGAAGAAAATGATGTCGAAGCCGGTGATCAGCACCGAGCTCGGCAGGAACGTGCGCAGCTCGGGCGTGTCATCCGGCCAGCCCAGCGTGGAGTGGCACCACAGCGCCGACGAGAACCAGGTGTCGAGCACGTCGTCGTCCTGGCGCAGTGCGCCGGCCGGCTTGCCCGACTTGCGTGCCGCTTCGTCGACGTTGCGCGCCACCCAGACGGCGCCAGCGTCGTCGTACCACGCGGGGATGCGGTGGCCCCACCAGAGCTGCCTGGAGATGCACCAGTCGTAGACGTTGGCGAGCCAGTTGTTGTACCAGGTCGTCCAGTGCTCCGGAACGAACCGAACGCTGGCCTGCCCTGCCGCGCCCTCCTCGGGAATGCTGTCGTTGACGACCTGCAGGCAGATGTCCTTGAACGACTTGCCGGGGAAATAGGGATGCGTTGACGGTGCCGGCGTCGTCATGGCGACGAACCACTGGTCGGTGAGCATCGGCTCGATGACTTCGCCGGTGCGCTCGCAGCGCGGCACCACCATCTTGTGCGGCTTCTCGGCGGCGACGAGCCCTTCACTGGCCAGGTCGGCGAGCACCGCCTTGCGCGCGGCGTAGCGATCCAGTCCGCGATATTTTGGCGGAGCGTTGTCATTGATGCGCGCGTCGAGCGTGAAAATGGTGAGAGGCGCCAGGTTGTGGCGCTGTGCGACGTCCCAGTCGTTGAAGTCGTGCGCAGGCGTGATCTTCACGGCGCCCGTTCCGAAATCCTTGTCGACATAGTCATCGGCAATGATCGGGATACGGCGCGAGGTCAACGGAAGCGCCACTTCCTTGCCGAGCAGATGCGCGAAGCGTTCGTCGTCGGGGTTCACGGCCACCGCGACGTCGCCCAGCATCGTTTCCGGACGCGTCGTGGCTACCGTGACGTGCCCGCTACCATCGGCGAGGGGATAGCGGATTTCCCAGAGCGTGCCCGTTTCCTCCTCGTTCTCCACTTCGAGGTCGGAGACCGCGCTGGAGAGCTTCGGGTCCCAGTTCACCAGGCGCTTGCCCCGGTAGATCAGCCCGTCCTCGTGCAGCCGGACAAAGGTCTCGATCACCGCCGCGGAAAGGCCGGGATCCATGGTGAAGCGCTCGCGCGTCCAGTCACACGAGGCACCGAGGCGCCTCATCTGATGGGTGATGGTCGATCCCGACTGCGCTTTCCACTCCCAAACCCGCGCTGTGAACGCCTCGCGACCGATGTCGCGTCGCGACGTTCCCGCAGCCTGCAGCTGGCCCTCCACGACGATCTGCGTCGCGATCCCCGCGTGATCGGTGCCGACCTGCCACAGCGTGTTGTCGCCGCGCATGCGGTGATAGCGAACGAGCACGTCCATAAGCGTCTGCTGGAACGCGTGCCCCATATGCAGCGTGCCGGTGACGTTGGGGGGCGGAAGCTGGATGCAGAACGGCGCTGCGTCCGGCTTCATCGACGCGCGAAACAGGCCGTTCGAATCCCAGAACGCGTACCAGCGCGATTCGATGGAGCGGGGCTCGAACAATTTGGCGAATTCCATCGGCAGGGTCGGCGCTAAGCCCGCGCGCCGGGGGTCGAAAGCGCGAAATTATAGCGGAGCGAATGCGGGCGATCGCCTGATCCGCCGCCGGTCGGGGGGCTCACAACTCCCGCCCGATCGCGGCGGCGATGGCGCGCAGCGTCGTCATCAGCGCGGCCAGCTCGGCGGGAGTGAGCGCCTGATCGGCGTCGCACCACGCCTCGCACGGATTGGGATGGGCTTCGATCAGCAAGCCATCGGCGCCCGCCGCGACCGCCGCGCACGAGAGCGCAGGCACCATCCACGCCTTGCCTCCGGCGTGCGACGGATCGACGATCACCGGCAGGTGCGTCTCGCGCTTGAGCACCGCGACCGCGGTCACGTCGAGCACGTTGCGGTACGCGGTCTCGAAGGTGCGGATTCCGCGCTCGCAGAAAATGATGTCGTGGTTGCCGCCCGCGGCGATGTACTCCGCGGCCATGAGCCATTCGCTGATCGTCGCCGACATGCCGCGCTTGAGTATGACGGGCTTGTTGACGCGGCCGACTTCCTTGAGCAGATCGAAGTTCTGCATGTTGCGCGTGCCGATCTGGATGCAGTCGACGTCGTGCCGCAGGAAGGTGTCGAGCATGCGCGCATCCATGAGCTCGGTGACGATGGGGAGGCCCTGCGCATCCGCAGCCGTGCGCAGCAGCTCGAGGCCTTCGACGCCCTTCCCCTGGAACGCGTACGGGCTGGTGCGCGGCTTGAACGCGCCGCCCCGCATCAAGCGGGCTCCGGCCGACTTCACGCCCGCAGCGGCGGCGCTCATCTGTTCCGGCGTCTCCACCGAGCACGGCCCCGCGATCACCTGCACTATGTTGCCGCCGATCGGAACTCCCGAAACGTCGATCACGGTGTTGGCCTTGTGCCACTCGCGGGCAACGATCTTGTACTGCTTGACGATGTGCATCGATTTCTCGACGCCTGGCATCGGATCGAACATTTCGGGGTCGAGCTTGCGCTCGTCGCCCACGGCGCCGATCAGCGTTCTTTCGGTGCCTCGGGAGACGTGCACGTCCAGGCCGTGCGCGCGAATCTTGGCGCAAACGCCTTCGACTTCCGCGTCGCCTGCTTCCGGCTGCATGACGATGATCATTTTCGTTCCCCGTGGTGGTCCAAAAAAATCGGGCGGCCCCTGGGCCGCCCGATCGTTGGTGAATTCTCAAGTCGAATTTACCTGCGCGCGCGGCCCTCTGGGCACTCGCCGACATAAAAGACGACCACGTAAACACCGCCGCGCAGCGCCGCCGTCATCGAGCACTTCATATTGCCGCCTTCTCGCATGAAAATGAGTCTAGCACAGCTCTCGCGCCTCAGCGATTGTCGCGGCGCCATACCGCGATTTCGCGCTCGATCGCTTCGGCGACATAGCTTCGCACCAGCTTGCCCACCTGCTCGTTGATCTCGGTGACAAGCTCGGCACCGGCGCGATCCACGATCGGCTGAAGGCGCCGCGCAAGCTGTTCCTTGAGGCCGGTATCGGTGAACAGATCGAGCCGTTGCAACACCTGCATGGACATCTGGTCGGCAAGCGCCTGCCAGCGCTCGTCGGAGGCGGCCTCGGGTGGAGGCTCGGCTGCGAGCTGAGGCACTGGCTGGGACGCCTGCGCGAGTGCGTGCTCCGGCGTAGGCTCCTGCAACATGGGCGGCTCGACCGCGCTCGCAGCGCCAAGCGACTGCTCGGGCATCCGGTCCGGCGGCGGCTCGACCGCGGGTGGCGCGATATCGGTCGGCGCCTCCGGGGAGCTCGGGAAGCGCGCCGCGGCCGCTGGCGGGGCGTCGTCATCCGCGTAGGCGGGCGGCCCGAAAATCCGCGAGGAGCTGCCCGACGCCGAGGGCGGCGGGGTCGCCGCGGAGCCTGCTGCCTTCATGGTCACGCGTATCGGGGGCTCCGGGATGTCCTTCAGTACCGGCGGAGATACCGTATCGCTGGCCTTCAGCGTCACCGGTGGCACGACTGCAAGCGTGTCAGGTCCTGGGCCGGTGACGCTGTGCATCGCCGGATCGATGGTATCCATCACCAGCCAATCCGAAGGATCGCCTTCGAGCATCGCCACCACGGCTTTGGACGGCTCCTGGCGCGGAGGCGAAACGTCCTCGGCCTTGGCGAGCGCCTTGTCGACGACCTCGGTCAGCACGGGAATCGGCGCGGCCGCGGCCTGGATTGCGTTTGCCGACGCCACCGCGTCGGTCAGTATCGGAAAGTCGGCGTCGCCGCGTCCGCGATTCTTGCGCATCAGCGCATCGGCCTGCTCCAGAAGCTCACGCGCGGTGGCCATCACTCGCTGTCACCGAGGTTGTGCGTGCGCAGCTCGTAGCCGCGCTCGCGGTAATAGCGGAAGCGGCTGCGTGCCTGCGCCGCATCATCCTCGTCGACACCGACGATCTCCGCCATCCGTTCGAACCGGGAAAAGAAAGGCGGCGGCGACGCATGCAGGTTGATGAGCACCGCCGCGACTCCCGGATGCTCGAGCGCATGATCGACCCAGATCGGCGTCTCGGCGGCGAGCCGGTCGCCTACCCTGCAGTGGGGAAGGAATCCGGTGGCAGGCAGCAACCAGAGAAGCTTTCCGAGCGCCTCGGTCGAAGCAGCGTCCGCCGTCAGCACGCGTACGCTTCCGTGCTGCGCAAAAGCCTTCGCCACCAGCTTCGTCACGACCTGGTGACGATCGCTCACATGCGTGTAGAAATCGATCGCGGTCATGGGCGGCAGGCGCAATCCGCTAGGAGGTCGACGTTTCCTGCGAGAGCAGCCACGTGGTGAGCAGCGCAACGGGCCGTCCGGTCGCGCCCTTGTCCTTCCCTTCCTTGTACGCGACACCGGCGATGTCCAGGTGCGCCCAGTCGAATTTTTTCGCGAAGCGCGACAGGAAGCATGCCGCGGTCACGCTCCCGCCAGCGCGGCTGCCGATGTTGGCGAAGTCGGCGAAATTGCTGTTGAGCCCGTCCTGATAGTCGTCCCATAAAGGCATCTGCCAGCCGCGATCGAAGGACTCCTCGCCGGCGTTGAGCAGCGCCCGCGCCAGGCTGTCGCTGTTGCTGAACACGCCGCAGGGGATGTGGCCAAGCGCCACCACGATCGCTCCGGTGAGGGTCGCGATGTCGACGACCGCCGAGGGCTCGTAGCGCTCGGCGTAGGTCAGCGCGTCGCACAGGATCAGCCTGCCCTCGGCATCGGTATTGAGGACCTCGATCGTCTGTCCGGACATGCTGGTGACGATGTCGCCGGGCTTGGTGGCGCGTCCGCTGGGCATGTTCTCGCACGCAGCGATGAGCCCGATCAGGTTGATCTTCGCCTTGAGCTCAGCTACCGCGCGGAAGGCCCCGAGAACGCTCGCGGCACCACACATGTCGTACTTCATGAAATCCATGTCCGCCGAGGGCTTGATCGAGATACCGCCGGTGTCGAAGGTGATCCCCTTGCCCACCAGCACCACGGGCTGCCTCTTGCCGGCGCCGTTGTACTCGAGGACGATGAAGCGCGGAGGCTGCTCGCTGCCGCTGGCGACCGACAGGAAGGAACCCATCTTCAGCGCTTCGATCTGAGCGCGATCGAGGACCTCGCACTTGAAACCGAGCTCCTGCGCCAATGCCTGCGCACGGTCGCCGAGATAACCGGGCGTGCAGATATTGCCGGGCAGGTTGCCCAGGTCGCGCGCCAGGTCCATTCCGTGCGCGATGGCGAGGCCGCGCGCCGCCGCCGCCTCGCCGGCGGCGAGGTCGCCGCGCTGCGGCACCGAGAGCGTCAGCTTGCGAAGCGGACGGCGCACCTCCGCCGGCTGGCTTTTCATCTGATCGAAGCGGTAGACCGCCTCCATCGCGACGACGACGGCATGCTCGACACGCCACGCAACCTCGCGCCGTTTGACCTTCTCCTCGGTCAGGTAGACCACGGCCTCGTACGACCCGGTCTCGTTGAGCAGCCGCACCGCCGCGCGCATGGCGCTGCGGAACTCGCGCTCCCGGAAGTCGCGCTCCTTGCCCAAGCCGACGAGCAGCACGCGGTCAGCCAGCGTGCCCTTGACGTTGTGCAGAAGCAGCGTGCTGCCGAGTTTGCCCTCCATGTCGCCGCGGCGGATGATTTCGCTGATGTAGCCCCCGGAGGCACGGTCGACCAGGTCGGCGGACAGGCTCGGCTTGCGGTTGTCGAAAACGCCGACAACAACGCAGGCGCTGCGCTGCTTCTCGGGGCTGCCGCTTTTTATGGTAAATTCCATCGACGTTCCTCGACCTAAAATTTGCCTTTACGCGGTACGATCCGCATTATCGGCAAATCCCCTCGAAAAAGTCAAAATATTTCCGTCGTCATGGTGTTCAGGCGCAGCTTGGTGCGGGAACTCACGGCTACGGCCGTAGGGCTTTTTCTCGTTCTGTTGGGCATCCTGTTCACCAATCTTGTATTACGGCTGCTGGCGCGCGCTGCCGGCGGAACCGTCGCGCCCGAGGGGATTCTTGCGCTTCTTGGCTTTAACGCTCTGTTTTATTTTAATATTTTACTTTCGGTCGCACTGTTCTTTACCGTCCTGCTGACGTTGTCCCGGTGGTACCGCGATAGCGAAATGATCGTTTGGTTCACGTCGGGCCTGGGTTTGACCTCGTGGCTCAAGCCGATCCTGTGGTTCGCCAGTCCCTTCCTGCTGGCGATCATCGTGTTGTCGCTTTGGCTGTCACCTTGGGCGGAACAGCGCCGTCTGGAATACGAACGGCAGCTGGAGTCGCGCGAAGAGCTGTCATTGCTTGCGCCGGGGCTATTCAAGGAGTTCCGGCAGGCACGACTTGTGGTCTTCATAGAGAGCATCAACAGTTTCGACGGGACGATCCGCAACGTTTTCCTTCATTCCATTGAAGGCGACAAGGATGTGACGACCGTCGCCCGCTCGGGCCATCTGGAGGATGCCCCCAACGGCGACCGCTTCATCGTGCTGCAGGACGGTCGGCGTTACGAGGGCCAGCCCGGGAGCGCCGAATTCCGGTCGGCCGAGTTCGAAAAGCTGGGCCGGCGCATCGAGCCGGCCGAAGTTCGCGCGCTGCCGCTGTCTCTGAAAGCCATCCCCTTGCCGGCGTTGGTCGCGGTCGACGCGGCGCCCGAGCGCGCCGAGCTCTTCTGGCGCATCTCGGTCCCGATCAGCGCGTTCCTGCTGATGCTGCTGGCGGTGCCGCTGTCGTACGTCAATCCGCGCATGGGGCGCTCGTTTAACCTCTTCGCCGCAGTGTTCGTGTACATGCTCTACAGCAACTGCATCAACATAGTGCAGAGCTTCATCGCGCAGGGGCGACTTTCCATCGTCGCGGGCTTGCTGCTCATCCACTCGGTCGCGGCGGCTCTGGTGATACTTTTCTTTCGCCGCCGACTGTCGGTGTTCGGCTGGTTCGCGAGGCGGCAAGCCGCGTGAAGACGCTTACCCGCTACGTCGGACGCGAAGTTCTCTACGCGACACTGCTCATT
Organism: Betaproteobacteria bacterium; assembly: GCA_040005035.1. Taxonomy (GTDB): domain Bacteria; phylum Pseudomonadota; class Gammaproteobacteria; order Burkholderiales; family Casimicrobiaceae; genus PALSA-1003. Next base: position 26,164 of record JBDTZQ010000005.1, read on the forward strand.
TTCATCGCGCTGCTGAGCCTGTTCGCGTTTTTCGACCTGATCCACGAGCTCGGAAACGTCAGCAAGGACGGCTACTCGCTCAGCCGCGCTCTGGTGTTCGTCGGCCTGAGTCTGCCGGGACATGTCTACGAGCTGATGCCGACCGCCGCGCTGATAGGAACCCTGTTCGCGATCGCGCAGCTCGTCAGCAACTCCGAATACACGGTCATGCGCGCGTCCGGCGCCTCGCTCACCCAGATCACCTGGGCGATCATCCGCATCGGCATCCCGCTCGCCATCGCGACTTTTCTTGCCGGCGAGTTTCTGGCGCCGCCCGCCGAGCGTCTCGCCCAGCGGGTGCGCGCGCAGGTGCAGGGCCAGGCGACGCGCGTTTTCGCGCAGCAGTTCCAGTCCGGCTTCTGGTTCAAGCAGGGCCGGCAGGATGCGTCGCAGGACGACCCCGTGGAACAGGAGCAAACTTTCGCCAATATCAGGAGCCTGCTGGCCGACAATTCCCTGCTAGGCGTGCGCATCTACCAGTTCGATTCCGACCTGCGACTCAGGGCGCTGCGCGTGGCCGATTCGGGCACATTCGTGAGGGACGGGCTTTGGCTGCTCAAGAATGTGCGTACGACCGAACTGTTGCCCGAAGGCGCCAGGGTGACCCGCGCCGACGAATGGAACTGGAAAACCGTTCTCAAGCCGTCGATTCTCACCGTGTATCAGGTCGCACCCGAAAAACTCGAGATGACGTCGCTCTACGACAACATCAGCGTCCTCGGAAGCAACCAGCAGAAGACGTCGCGCTTCGAGATCGCCCTCTGGAACAAGATCTTCTACCCCGCGGCGGTGCTGGTGATGATGGTGCTCGCGCTCCCCTTCGCATACTTCCAGCGGCGAGCGGGCGGGGTCGGATTCAGGATTTTTGCCGGCACCATACTGGGTCTGGTCTTCTTCCTGCTGGGGCGCCTATTCTCGTACCTTGGGGTGATCAACGACTGGCCGCCGCTATTCTCGGCGGCGTTCCCGGTCGCCGCGTTCGTCGTCGTCGCCGCCACCATGCTCTGGTGGCTCGAGCGGCGCTAGCGCGCGTCGAAATCCGGGACGAAAAAATCCCCGCGTGCGCGGGGACTTCTTGTCGCCTGGGGCCGTCGCGTCGACGCGACGTTGACGCACCTAGCGCAACTCAGACCGCAGGCTCGACGCTCACGATCGTGCGGCCGGGCGATCCGCGGGTGGCGAACTGCACCTTGCCCTCGACCAGCGCGAACAACGTGTGATCCTTGCCGATGCCGACGTTGACGCCAGGATGGACCTGCGTCCCGCGCTGGCGGACGATGATGCTGCCCGCGGAAATCATTTCGCCGCCATAGGCCTTGACGCCGAGCCGCTTGGAATGCGAGTCGCGTCCGTTGCGGGAGCTGCCGCCTGCTTTCTTGTGTGCCATGCTAGTAGGTCCTGTACGTGAAGTGCGTCAGTGGCCCTGAGTGGGGCCTCCAGCGGCCTGTCAGCCGACGATGTCGTCGATCTTGAGCTCGGTGAAGCCCTGACGGTGGCCCTGGTGCTTCTGGTAATGCTTGCGCCGGCGCATCTTGAAGATGCGCAGCTTTTCGCCACGACCGTGCGCGAGTACCGTCGCCGTGACCGTGGCGCCGGCGAGCATGGGTTGCCCGACACGGACGCTTTCGCCTTCACCGACCATGAGCACCTGGTCGAGGATCACCGCGGCGCCCACGTCCGCCGGAATGAGTTCGACCTTGAGTTTTTCGCCCGGGGCAACGCGATACTGCTTGCCCCCGGTTTTGATGACCGCGTACATAGGAAACTCCGAGGAAATACCGCCAGAACCGCGACTCGCGGTCCGGGGATTTCGATAAAAAGTTTGCTATTTTATGGGCTTAGCGCCGTCTTGTCAAAGCGCTCGGTGGTGCGGCAGAGCGCGCGGCCCGATCGGCTAGAATGGCCCTCGCGTCCCCTCGGCTCCGCCCTCTCCCGTGACGTTTCCCCTGCTGCAACCGGTGCTGCGCGACGACCTTGCCGCCGTCGACCGCGTCCTGCGCGAGGCGCTGGCCTCCGATGTCGTACTGATCCGCCAGGTCGCCGAATACATCATCGGCGTCGGCGGCAAGCGCCTGCGGCCCGCGCTGGTGCTTCTTTCGGCGCATGCCTTCGACTATCAGGGCACGCATCATCACACGCTGGCGGCGATCGTGGAGATGATCCACACCGCCACGCTGCTGCACGACGACGTCGTCGACGAATCGGAGCTGCGGCGTGGGCACGCCACGGCGAACGCGAGCTTCGGCAACGCCGCCAGCGTGCTGGTCGGCGACTTTCTCTACTCCCGCGCGTTCCAGCTCATGGTCGCCATCAACGACATGCGCGTGCTCGAAATCCTCTCCGAGGCCACCAACGTGATCGCCGAAGGCGAGGTCCTGCAGCTGGTCAACTGCGGCGATCCGGAAGTCGACGAGGCACGCTACCTGGACGTGATCCGGCGCAAGACCGCCAAGCTCTTCGAGGCCGCCACGCGCCTTGGAGCCGTGATCGGTGGCGCATCGCGAGACGTCGAAGACGCGCTCGCGCGCTACGGAACGCACCTGGGCACGGCCTTTCAGCTGATCGACGATGTCCTCGACTATTCCGGCAATGAAGAAACGATCGGCAAGCATCTCGGCGACGATCTGAGTGAAGGCAAGCCGACGCTTCCGCTCATTCGCGCCCTCGCCGTCGGGTCGCCTGCGCAGAAGACCGCGATTCGATCGGCCATCGCGGGAGCGCGCCGCGACGATTTCATGGAGGTACTGGGCATACTCCAGGCCACGGGCGCCCTCGATTACGCCAGGGCGTGCGCCGGAGAGGAAAGCCGGCGCGCCAAGCGCTGCCTCGATGCCCTGGCGCCTTCGCCATCACGACAAACTCTGCTAGAATTATCGGCTTTTGCAGTCACGCGAACTGCCTGAGTTCGCGTCGGTTCGGCGCCGCATGCATGAAGTTCGAGACTCGACGCGCGCGGCGACACGTCAATCGGGGTGTAGCTTAGCCTGGTAGAGCGCTACGTTCGGGACGTAGAGGCCGGAGGTTCAAATCCTCTCACCCCGACCAGCATCCATGCGCTGGTCGACGCGCGCGAAGGTAGGCAATTGTTGCGCGCAGTGCCGTCGTTGTTGCCGGCGCCGCCTTGGCCGGATACCGTATAATTGCCGGTCGCTTTCGAGCAACCTGCATCGCGGTCCTAGCCCCCACGGAGAAGCACATGTCCCTGCCGCGCCCCCTCGTCGTATGCGTTTGCCTGATCGCGCTTCTGGTCGTCGGGTGCAGCAAGAGCAACAACAGCAGCAGCAGCGGAAACGGCCAGATCCGGGTGGTGAACGCGTTCTTCGAGGCGCCTTCGCTCAACGTCGTGGTCGCCGGAACGACGCTCGCATCGGCGCTTCCATTCCAGGGGCTCACCCAGTATGCGGGCGTCAACAACGGCACGCAGACCTCCACCGTGACCGTAACGGGCGCCACGACGCCGTTGGTCAACAGCAATCTGAGTATCAACGGCAGCGCCAACTATACCTACGCGATCTTTGGCCCGCTCACCGCGCCGACCACGATCTTCGCGCTCGACACCTTCAACGACCCCGGCAATGGATTCTTCTCGCTGCGTGTAATGAACACCGCCGCGGGCATCGGTCCGATCGACGTATACCTCACGCCCCCGGGCGCGGACCTGACCGTCGCCGCGCCCACGGTCGGAAACGTCCCATACGGCGGAGCCACGGGATTCAACTCGGTCAACACCGGCGCGAACTTCGAAATCCGCATAACCCCGTCCGGCACCAAGCAGGTGATATTCGACTCGGTGCCGAAGACCTTCGCCGAGCACCAGGGCTACACCATCCTCGCTTACAGCAAGGGCAGCGGCACGCTGGTCAATGTGGCGCTGCTCAACAGCGACGGCGCCGGCACGGGCAGTATCGTCGACAACCTCGTGGCTCAATACAAGGTGATCAATGCGTCGCTGGTCGGGTCTCCGCTCAACGTTTTCGTCGATGGAAACCTGCAGCTGTCCAACATCCCGTACGCCGGCGTGTCCAACTATCAGCAGACGACGGCCGGCGCGCACGCCATCACTGTCCAATCGCAGGCGACTCCGGGCGCGACGCTGCTTACGCTCAATCTCACGCTGTCGGCTGCGACCGATACCTCGATTGCGCTGGTCGGTCCCGCGGGCGCGCTGGGCGGCGTGGTTCTGCTCGACGACAACCAGCCGCCGGCCACCGGCAGCGCTGGCGTGCGCTTCGTCAACACGTCGGCCGCCGTCGCGTCGGTCGACGTCTTCGTCAACTTCAGCAAGCAAGTGACCGGGCTGGCGATGAACACCGCGTCGGGCTACGTCAACTTGACCGCCGCAGCGTTGACCGGCACTACCTACGAGTTCGACTTCAACGCGGCCGGCACCACTACGCCTGTCCTCAAGCTGACCGGGGTCGTATTGCTTCCCGGGCACAAGTACACGGTCTACCTCGCGGGTCCGACTGCCACCCTGCAGGGCATCGTCACGCAGGATGAGTGAACGGCGCGTCGTACGCTTCTCGCTGCGTCGGCTGACAGGCCGTCGTAGCCGCTGCCTGGCCCCGCTGTCCCCCGTCAGTGCCGCGGGCGCCGCGCGCTAGCGGTACCGCGTTCGCCGGAGAATCCATGCGCCTGTTCCTGTCCGCCATCGCCCTCGCGGTGGCCACCGCCACCCTGCTCGTGGGATGCAATACCGGCAACGGCGTCGTGACCGTGGCGAGCACCAAGTCGAATGTACGAATCGTCAACCTGATTCCGAACGCCGGCGCGCCGCTCGTCGTTACACTCGACGACGAACCGTTTGCTTCGGGAGTCGCGTTCCAGTCGTTGTCGACCTACCAATCGATCAAGGCGGGGGTCCATACCTTCAGGGCGTTCGTCACCGGCGCCCCTACCAACGTCATTGCGACCGGCGTCGCGACGCTCGGAGAGGCCAACTATTCGTACCTCATGTACGGCCCGATCACCGCGCCGGTCGCGCGGATCTATGACGATACGTTCAGCGATCCGGGCGCAAACAACTTCAACGTGCGAGTCATCAACGCCGCAGCCGGGATCGGCCTCGTCGACGTGTACCTGACCGCGGCCGGCGCCGATCTGAATCGGGTCGCGCCGAGCGTTTCCGGCGTGGAGTACGCGGCCGTAGTGAGCCCGTTCACGACCCTGCCCGTGGGCAACCTTCAGCTTCGCGTCACGCCGGCGGGATCGAAGGAAGTCATTTACGACTCGCCGCCGTTCAACTACCAGGAGCGCGCCGCCTACGATATCGTGGTCTACACGCGCGGGAGTGCAAACCTGGTCAACGTTGCGCTGCTCAGCATCGACGGCGCCGGAACCGGCACGATCATCGACAGCCTTCTGTCGCAGTTCAAGGTCGTCAACGCGTCGACGGTCGCGTCGCCGCTCAATGTGTTCTTCGATGGCGTCCTCAGGCTCTCCAACATCCCGATCGCCGGCGCCACCGGCTACCAGCGCACCACCGCCGGACAGCACACGCTGAGAGTCGAGGCGACCGCGACTCCGGGTGCGACGCTGCTCACCTATTCGCCGATCCTCTTACCGGCGATGGATGCGTCGATCATCCTCGAAGGTCCCGCGGGTTCGTTGCAGGCCGTCCTCCTGCCCGACAACAATCTGCCGCCCGGTCCGGGCAACGCGCGCGTGCGCGTGGTCAACGCAACCGCCGACGTCGCAGCGATCGACGTGTTCGTCAATTTCAGCAAGCAGATCTCGGCATTGCCGCAAAATTCCGGCGCGTACTCCCTCGAGCTCACCGCCGATGCCGTGACCGGCACGGCGTTCCAGTTCTCGTTCAATGTCGCCGGCAGCGCACAAACGCTGCTTACCCTTCCCGCGGTGACCCTCGTCGCCACCAAGACCTACACGCTCTACATCGTCGGTCCGGCGACCGCGTTGAAGGCCGGCCTTACCCAGGACAACTGAGAAGGCGCGCGCGTGTTTATCGGGCGGGGGCTGCGCACCGGGAGCCGCAACGCCCGGTTGCCGTGCGAGCCGCAGCATCACCGGCGCGCTCGCCTATAATCCGCCGGTGAGCGCGCGCACATCCCCCGCGGATCCGCTTTCGGCACATACGCCGATGATGCAGCAATACCTGCGCATCAAGGCGGACCATCCGGACAAGCTCGTGTTCTACCGCATGGGCGATTTCTACGAGATGTTCTTCGACGACGCCGACCGCGCCTCGAGAATGCTCGACATTACGCTGACTTCGCGTGGCAGCTCCGCGGGAACGCCGATCCCGATGGCAGGCGTTCCCTACCATGCCGCCGAAAGCTACCTCGCCCGGCTGGTGCGGCAGGGAGAGTCGGTGGCGATCTGCGAACAGATCGGCGACCCGGCCACGTCCAAGGGACCGGTGGATCGCAAGGTCACCCGCATTGTCACGCCCGGCACGCTGACCGACGCGGGACTGCTCGACGCCAAGCGCGAGAGCCTCCTGATGTGCGTGCATGCGATCGGCGCGCGCGCCGGCGCGGCATGGCTCGACCTGGCGGCGGGCACGCTCACCATCGCCGACGTCGCGGCGGGCGAGCTCGACGCGCTCCTCGAGCGCGTCGCGCCGAGCGAGCTCTTGCATCCCGACGGATTCACCAGCGCAGGACGCACCGGTGTACCAGCGCGAGCGCTTGCGGTGTGGCACTTCGACGCCGAGGTCGCCGTGCGACGGCTGTGCGAACAGCTCGTCACGCGCGATCTCGCCGGGTTCGGCGCCGACGACGCGCCACTCGGCACCGCCGCGGCCGGTGCTTTGCTTCAATACGCACGCGCGACACAGCATGCGGCGCTCTCGCACGTGCGCACGCTCAAAGTCGAGCACGATGGCTCGCAACTGATGATGGACGCGGCGACTCGACGCAACCTCGAGATCACGTTGACGCTGCGCGGAGAGAGCGCTCCGACGCTGCTCTCGCTGCTCGACGGCTGCGCGAGCTCCGCGGGTAGCCGGATGCTGCGACAGTGGCTGACGCGTCCGCTGCGCGACCAGGCGGTGGCGAGCGCGCGGCACGCCGCCATCGCCGAGCTCGGCGCCGACCGCCGGCTCGCGCAGCATATCGGCTCCGAACTGCGCGCCACTGTCGATGTCGAGCGCATCTGCTCGCGCATCGCGCTCGCCAGCGCGCGCCCGCGCGACCTTTCCGGGCTGCGCACGACGCTGGACCGCATTCCTGCGCTCGCTGAAATTGCGGCGCGATTCGGCGCGCCGGCTTTGAAGGAAGCGGCGCACGCCCTCGGAATCGACGGGCGCTGGGCGCACCTGCTGCACGCGACGATCGCCGCCGAGCCGGGTGTCTCCATGCGCGAGGGCAACGTGATTGCCTCCGGCCACGACGCCGAGCTCGATGATCTTCGCTCGATCGGCGACAACTGTGGCGCGTTCCTGATCGAGCTCGAGGCGCGCGAGCGGACCCGCACCGGCATTGCCAACCTCAAGGTCGAGTACAACCGCGTGCACGGCTTCTACATCGAAGTCACCAACGCCAACGCGCAGAAGATCCCCGACGACTACCGCCGTCGGCAGACCCTCAAGAATGCAGAGCGCTACATCACCCCGGAGCTCAAGCGCTTCGAGGACAAGGCGCTGTCGGCGAGCGAGCGGGCGCTATCGCGCGAGAAGGTGCTCTACGATGCACTGCTCGCCGCGCTGATCGAGGCGATCCCCGCGCTGCAGGCGCTGGCGCGCGCGCTGGCCACGCTCGACGTGCTCGCCGCGCATGCCGATGCCGCCGAGGCGCATGGCTGGACGCGGCCGGCGCTCGTTGCGCAGCCCGGCATCGAGATTCGCGCGGGCCGCCACCCGATGGTCGAGACGCAGGTCGAGCACTTCATTGCCAATGACCTCTCGCTGTCTCCCGAGCGCCGCCTTTTGATCGTCACCGGACCCAACATGGGCGGCAAGTCTACGTACATGCGGCAGGCGGCCGTCATCACCCTGCTCGCCTACAGCGGCCTGTTCGTTCCCGCGGCCGAGGCTCGCATCGGCCCGATCGATGCGTTGTTCACGCGCATCGGATCAGCCGACGACCTCGCCGGCGGGCGTTCGACCTTCATGGTCGAGATGACCGAGGCAGCGGCGATCCTGCATCGGGCGACGCCGTACAGCCTGGTGCTGATCGACGAGATCGGGCGCGGCACGTCGACTTTCGACGGCCTCGCGCTGGCGTGGGCGATCGCGCGCGAGCTCGTGCAGAACAACCGCAGTCTGACGCTTTTCGCGACGCACTACTTCGAGCTGACCGCGCTGCCGGCGGAGCTCGACGGATGCGCCAACGTGCATTTCGACGCGGTGTTGCACAAGGACGGGATCGTGTTCCTGCACGCAGTCGCCGATGGCCCTGCCAACCAGAGCTACGGCCTGCAGGTGGCGAAGCTCGCCGGCGTGCCCGCCGAGGCGGTGCGTCAGGCACGCGCGTTCCTGTCGCGACTCGATCAGTTCAGCGCGCGCCGCGACACGCAGGCGGACCTGTTCGGAGCGAGCGCTCCGCACGTGGAGCCGGCGCACCCTGACGCGCCGCTCAGCGATCGCCTCGCGGCGCTCGATCCCGACGCTCTGTCACCGCGCGAGGCGCACGCGGCTCTGTACGAATTGAAACGGCTTTCGCGCGGCGACACGAAATAGCATTCCGCCGGCGCTCGCTGCGGTTAGCAGTGGCGCCGCGCGCGGGTCAGTGGTGGTGACCGTGCTCCCCGTGCACATGCCCGTGCGCGAGTTCCTCACGGGACGCCACGCGCACGTCGATGACCGTGCAGTCGAAGCGAAGCCGCTGGCCTGCCAACGGATGATTGCCGTCGACGACCACCTTGCCGTCGGCGATATCGGTGACGGTGTATACGCGCTCTTCGTCGTCGTCGTCCTCGCTGGCCCCGACGCGACCCTCGAATTGCATGCCGATCTTCACGTCGGTCGGAAAACGGTCCTGCGGCTCGACACGGACCAGCTCCGCGTCGTATTCGCCGAAGGCGTCCTCGGGCTCGAGCGTCACCGAGCACGTGTCGCCGACGACCTTGGCGGTCAGGGCCTTCTCGACCTTTGGAAAGATACCGTGATGGCCACCGTGCAGGTACGTGATCGGCTGTGGCGATTCCTCGATCAACTCGCCCTTGGTCGAGAACAGCTGGTAGGACAGCGTGACGACGGAGTCGGAATCGATGTTCATGCGGGCGCGCCGAGGTTGGACCGAGAAGTCGACCGCTCACATCAATGGAAGCACGCGGGTCGTGGCGGGCATTCTAGCAAAAAGCCGGCAAAAAGCCGGCCGGCGCGGCGTCGCTATAATGCGCCATGCGGGCGAACGCTGCGGATGCGCTGCTTGGCGGACTGACACGCGCCGAATTCCTGCGCCGCCACTGGCAGAAGAAGCCATTGCTGGTGCGGCAGGCCGTTCCCGGGTTTCGAGGCTGCGTGTCGCGACGCCGGCTTTTCACGCTGGCATCGCGCGATGACGTCGAGTCGCGGATCGTGGTGCGCGAGAGAGGTCGATGGTCGACCGAGCACGGACCCTTTGCCTCGTCGCATCTGCGCGGACTTCCGCAACGCGGGTGGACTCTTCTGGTGCACGGCGTGAACCTGCATTGCCCGGCGGCCGACGCGCTGCTGCGTCGCTTCTCGTTCATTGCGTACGCGCGTCTCGACGACTTGATGGTGAGCTACGCCGCGCCGGGCGGCGGCGTCGGCGCTCACGTCGATTCCTACGACGTGTTCCTGCTGCAGGGCGAAGGGCGGCGTCGATGGCGCTTCGGCGCACAGCGGGACCTGTCGCTGCGGCCTCGGTTGCCGCTGAAGATCCTGGCGCGCTTTCGCCCCACCGCGCAATGGACCCTCGGTCAGGGCGACATGCTCTACCTGCCGCCCGACCATGCGCACGAAGGCGTCGCGTTGGATGCTTGCATGACCTGCTCAATCGGCTTTCGCGCGCCCTCCGCGCAGGAGCTCGCCACTGCATTTCTGGACTGGATGCGCGATTCGATCGCGCTCACGGGACGTTACGCGGACCCGGACCTCGCCGCGACGCGCGAACCGGCGCGCATCGGCAGCGCAATGCTGGAACAGTGCAGCGCGCTGCTCGCCGGCATTCGCTGGGATGATCGCGCCGTTGGACGTTTCCTCGGATGCCATCTCACCGAGCCCAAGCCGCACGTTTATTTCCAGGCGCGAACCATGCTGCCGATGCGTTTTGCGTCGGCCGCCCGTCGTCGCGGAGTGCGCTTGGACCCGCGCACGCAAATCCTATACGATCGCCACAACGTGTATGTGAACGGAACGGCCATCGCATTGCCGCGGGATTCGGCGCGGTTGAGGCGCATCGCCAACGAACGGCGCATCGCGGGCGACGATGTCCGAGGCTCGACGCTTCTCCCTCTGCTGCACGGGTGGTACAAGCATGGATACATCGACTTCGACTAGCCCTCCGGAAGAGCCCCGCGTCAGCGTGCTAGCGACCGTTGCGGCGCAAGCCGCCGCGATCGACGAGCTGATCGCGCTCGCGCGTCACCGCATCCGCGTCTTCGACCAGGACCTATCGCACACCGGTTGGAATTCGCCCGCCCGCACCGAGCGGCTCGGCGCGTTCCTGCGCGAGTTGCGCGGACGAAGGCTGGACATCATCGTTCACGACACGCGTTACATCGAAAGTGCGTGCCCTCGCCTGATCAGGCTGTTGCAGGGCTACGGGCACGCAATGTCGATTCTTCGCACTGGCGACGAGGCGCGAGTGGCCACCGATCCGCTGGTGATCGTCGACAACAAGCACTATCTGCATCGATTCCATTTCGAGCAGCCGCGCGCGACGTTGGCGATCGATGCCCCCGAGCAAGCGCAGCTTCTCGCGAACCGGTTCGAGGAAATCTGGGCCACTGGCGAGGTCGGGCTCAGCGGAACGGTGCTCGGACTCTGACGGAGCGTGCAAAGCGACGATCTGTTTGAAATCATTGCCTTTTTGTAGTAGACTTCAGTGCGTCGGTATGCGCTTCGCCGTCATGCGCTGCACCTGAAGCGGCCCTGAAGCGGCCCATGCGATCCGATGCTCCAGCCACATACGCGCGCGTTCATCTCATTTCATTCCAGTAGGGGACCCCAATGAAGAAGTCCGTATTTTTCGTTGCAGCGTTGGCGCTTGCGCTGACCGCATGCAGCGACAGCAACAAGGCCGCCGCCGATGCGAAAGCGGCTTCCGACAAGGCCACCGCCGCGGCGAAGGATGCGACCGACAAGGCCGCGGCCGCCGCCAAGGACGCCACCACCGCGACGGTGCAAGCAGGCGCCGCCGCCACCGAGGCAGCCAAGGCAGGTGCGGCCGCAGCGGTAGACTCCGCCAAGGCCAACGCCGGCAAGGCAGTCGATGCCGCCAAGGATGCCGCGATGAAGGCAGCGCCTGCGCCCGCGATGGCACCGGCGCCCGCCATGGCGCCCGCGCCCGCGGACGCGCCCAAGAAATAGTTCAAGCGCAACGAAGAAAAGCCGGCCCGCGGGCCGGCTTTTTATTTGTCCCATGAGTGTCCAATAAGTGTGCAGCGAGTGTGCGCTGATCCTGCGCGGCAGCGCCGCATCGCCGCCTACAGGGGCGCGCCGATGCGCTCAGCGACCTCGCGGTACTTGCCGATCACGTTGCCGAGGTTGCGACGGAAGCGGTCCTTGTCGAGCTTTTCCTGCGTGCCCTGGTCCCACAGGCGGCATCCATCGGGCGTGAATTCGTCTCCGAGCAGCAATGCTCCGTCGGGATCATCGACCGCGTGCCCGAATTCGAGCTTGTAGTCGACCAGGTCCATCCCACCCTTCGCGAAAAGCGGCTTGAGCACGCCGTTGACCTGGTGGGTCAGCGTCTTCATCTGCGCGATATCGTTGGCGTTCGCCCAGCCGAGCACGCGGATGTGGTCGTCGTTGACCAGCGGATCCTTCAACGGATCGCTCTTGTAGAAGAACTCGAAAATAGGCTCGGGAAGCACGGTGCCTTCGGGAATGCCCAGCCGCTTGGACATCGATCCGGCGCAGATATTGCGAACGACGCACTCCACCGGAATCATCTTGAGCGCACGCACCAGCGAGTCGCGATCGTTGAGCAGGCGCACGAAATGCGTGGCCACGCCCGCGGCCTGCAACTGCTGCATGATGAAGGCGTTGATCTTGTTGTTGGTCTCGCCCTTGCGCTCGAGCTTCTCGACGCGCTCGCCGTCGAACGCGCTGGTGTCGTCGCGGTAGTGCATCACCAGGTACTTCGGGTCGTCGGTGGTGAATACCGTCTTCGCCTTGCCTCGATAGAGCTCCTGCCTCTTTTCCATTTCCACTCCGTATTGATACTAGATGAATTCCCGCCATGCGAAGCCGTCGTGCTGGTCGGCGATGCCTACCCACTCCGGATCGCAATTGAGCGCGCGGGCGAGTGCCGCGCGCGCGAGGTCGCGCGTATTGTTCTGTTTGGACAGGTGCGCCGCGAACACGTGCTGCAGCTTGGAGTTGTCCAGCCGCGCCAGCAGCGCTGAGGCCGCGTCGTTGTCGAGGTGACCGAAACGCCCCGCGATGCGCTGCTTGAGCGGATAGGGATAGTCGCCGCCGGCAAGCATGTCGGCATCGTGGTTGCATTCGAGGACCAGCGCGTCGCATCTCGACAGCGTGGCTTCGACATGCGCTGTCGACACCCCTATATCGGTGAGCACGCCCAGACGCCAGCGACCATCCGAAAGCACGAACTGGACAGGCTCGCGCGCATCGTGCGGCACGGGAAAAGGCTCGATCGCGACGTCGCCGATCGGAAACGCATCGTGGCTGTCGAAGCCGTAGACGTGCGGCAGCGTCGCGAAGCGCTCGGCAACCGTAGCCATCGTTCCGAAGGTCAGCCACACGGGCGTGTCGTAGCGCGCCGCGAACGCGGCAACGCCTCCGATATGATCGGCGTGCTCGTGCGTGACGATGATCGCGGTCAGCGCCTCGGGCTCGACACCGAGGCGAGCGAGGCGGTTGACGGTGTCGCGAAGCCCGAAGCCGCAGTCGACGAGTACGCGCGTGCCGCCGACTTCGACGAGCAGCCCGTTGCCCTCGCTGCCGCTTCCTAGGCAGGCGAAGCGCACGACGCCGTCACTTCAGCTGATCTTTGAGCAGCGCCAGTATCTTGTCGCTGTTGACGGACTTGTCCGGCGCGCCGGCGGGATCCTGCACCGTCACGACACTGCGCGGATCGGCCTGCGTAACCACCACGCGGTATTGCTCGGGCTTGGTATCGTCCGACTTCCAGAAGGCGAGCTTGTCGAGCCATCCCTTGTCCTTCTTCACGTCGAGGTCGGGGTTTGCATAGCGCACAAAATAGAGTCCTTTCGAGCGGTCGCGATCGACGACCGTGAAGCCGGTGCGGTCGAGCGCGAGGCCGACGCGACGCCAGGCGCGATCGAACGCATCGTCGACGACGAGCTGGCTGCCGCCGTCCTTGCCCTTCTCGATGAATGCCCGCTCGGGACTTTGATTCAGCTGCGCGACGGCTTCGGTCGCCATCTGCTCGGGCGCGCCGAACGCGAGCATCATGCGCCCCAGGAATTCCGACTCGAGCGCGGTATCGGCAGGCACCGATTGCCAGGTGAAGTCCTCCGTCGAGCCCTTGTTGGTCTTGGTGGGAAGCTGCGCCGCACCGCGATGGCTGATGAAGATTTCGACGGTGCCCGCTTCGGTGCCGCGCTCGATTCGCGTCCTGAACTTGTCGCGCTTGTAACTGTCGTTGAGGAAGCTCAAATACTTGCTCATGAACCGCTGCATGAAATCCTGCGGCACCCCGGCGCGGTTTTCCGCCCAGTCGGTTTCCATGATGCCCAGCGTGGGCTGCTCGCTGGCGATCACGAAGCCATTCTTCATCCAGAAGTCGCGCACCGTTTTCCAGGCCGCATCCTCGCTGGCCCTCACCACGAGGTAGCGCTCGCTGCCGGTGCGCATCAGCCTGGCATCGGCGTTGGCCGGAAGCACCGCCGACGGCTTGGCGGTCGCGCGCGCTGCCGCCTGCCCCGACGCGGTCGCCACCTGGTAGCGATCGTCGTAGGTCGGCGTGCTCAGGTCGGGCGGCACCTCCAGCGACGAGACGCTGCCCGATGACTTGTAGTCGATCTTCTTGCCGAGCGACATGCTCATCGTCTCGCAGCCGGCGAGCACGACGACCGCGACGCATGCCGCGGCATACTTGAGTACTGCAGGGTGAATCATGAGGTCTCCTGGATGCAGCCCGCTTCACGCAGAACCGAGCGCACCATGTCGTGGTGACGCGAGGCGAGCGCGGTCAGTGGAAGACGCAGCCCCGGGCCGATGCGGCCCATCTGGGAGAGCGCCCACTTGACCGGTATGGGGTTGGCTTCGACAAAAAGTTGGACGTTGAGCGGCAAGAGCCGCGAGTTGATTTCGCGCGCTTCGGCGACGCGGCCCGCAAGCGCGGCAGCACACATGTCGGACAACGCGCGGGGCGCCACGTTCGCCGTCACCGAGATGACGCCGTGGCCGCCGAGCAGCATGTACGCAAGCGCGGTATCGTCGTTGCCGGAAAGCAACGCGAATGATTTCGCGCGCGGCAACCTGCGCATCAGATCGACGTGCCGCACCAGGTCCGAGGTCGCGTCCTTCATGCCGACGATGCCATCCACCTGCGCGAGGCGAAGGACGGTGTCGTTCGCCATGTCGGCCACCGTGCGCCCGGGAACGTTGTAGACGAGCATCGGCAGGTCGACCGCCTCCGCGATGGTGCGGAAATGCTGGTAAAGGCCTTCCTGCGACGGCTTGTTGTAGTACGGTACGACCGATAGGCCGAAGTCGGCGCCGACTTCGCGCGCGTAGCGCGTGAGCCCGGTCGCCTCGGACGTCGAATTCCCGCCGGTGCCGGCGATAACCGGAACGCGCCCGGCGGTGTGCTCGACCGCCGTCCTGATGAGCAGGCAATGCTCCTCGAAATCGACGGTCGGCGATTCGCCGGTGGTGCCGACGACGACGATACCGCAGGTGCCGTTGGCGATTTGGAAATCGATCAGCTTGCGCAACGCGGGCAGATCGAGCGCGCCGTCGGCGTGCATCGGCGTGACGATCGCGACCAGACTTCCAGTCAGTTTCGAGGACAAGCGTTCGGATCCCGAAAAAGCCGACATTTTACCCCAATCCGAACGTCAACTCGGACGGCTGTGCCGGACGCTACCGCGGTCGCGGCGTGTCGGTGCGCGGACATTGCCGCCGCGTCGGTCAGGGCAGCGCCACCGGCCAGGCGCGTTGATTCCCCACCGCCGCGATGCGCTGGACCACCGCCGGGCGTGCCGCAACGAGGGTCTCGGCGCCTTGCTCGAAGGCAACGACGCGTAGCAGTCCGCGCACGATGTCGAGGAGCTCTCCCGGCGCCAGAAGAAAGTCCGGATTGGAAGGCTTGCCGTAGGCTTCGTTACCCTGGGCGAATGTTTCGTAGAGCAGAACCCCGTCGGCGGCGACGCAGTCGACGAGTTGCGTGATTCGCGGCCGGTGCAGGTAGCGTGTTACGACGACGGCGTCGAAACGCTGGCCGGAGAGCGGCCATGCGCCGCGCTCGAGGTCGGCGCACACCGCGACCACGCCGGCCGTGGCGGCGAGGCACGCCAGCGCCTGCGGATCGCGGTCGACGGCGACCACGCTGCAGCCGCGCGCGGCAAAGAACCGGCTGTGCCGGCCGGTGCCGCACGCGAGATCGAGCACGCCCGCCGCGCCGGCGACCAGCGGCGCAAAGCGCATCACCCAGGGTGAAGGCGACTCCTCGCCGTGCGGCGCGGGATCGTGCATCACGTGGCCGTACCGCGCCGCCCGCGGGCGCGCGCCACCGCTCCCGGCGGCGCGGCGGTCTCGAGCTCGGCCGCCGCTTCCTTGCGCAGCCAATCGACGAAGGCATGCGACTCCGCGCGCATGTTCGCCTGCGCGGTGGTCACGACGTAGTACGCTCGCGGCGTGGTGTGCCGGCCGCGCAGCGGCGCCACCAGCCGGCGCTCGTTGAGCAGGCGGTCGATCAACGGCATGCGTCCGAGCGCCACGCCCTGCCCGTCCTGCGCTGCCTGCATCACCTGGTCGTAGTGGCTGAAGCGCATCGATCCCGCCGGCTTGAGATCGCGCAGTCCCGCGGCAGCGAGCCACACCGACCAGTTGAGCCAGGGAAAGCGTCCGCCGTCGTCGACCCAGTGCAGCAGCACGTGATGCTGGAGGTCTTCCGGCTTGTTCAGGGGCCGCTTCGGATCGCCGGCGACCGAGGGGCTGCACACCGGCAGCAGCCTTTCCCCGAACAGCCTTGGCGCCCCCGCGGGCGCCATCGCCTGCGAGCAGTAACGAATCGCCAGGTCGATGCCCTCGCGGTCGAGGTCGACGATGCGGTTGTCTGCCGAGATGAACACGTCCACGCTGGGATGGAGCGCTCGAAAGCGCGAGATGCGCGGTATCAGCCAAAGCGCCGCGAAGGGCTGGTTGGTCGATACCGTCAACGGCTGCGCCGTCTGCTCGCGGCGTATGCGCGCGACCGACTGCGCGATCTCGTCCAGAACCACCCTGGCGCTCACCTGCAGAATCTGTCCGGCATCGGTGAGGCGCAGCTCGCGATGCCGGCGCTCGAACAGCGACGCGCCCAGCTGCTCCTCCAGCGTCTGGATCTGGCGCGACAGCGCAGATTGCGTAACGAACAGGTCCTGAGCAGCGCGGGTGAACGACAGGTGGCGTGCCGCGGCCTCGAATCCTTTGAGCAGGTCGAGCGAAGGCAGTCGCTGGGGTAGTTTAACCATTCCTAAATTGCATGCGAGCGATGCGCCATTTTCGTTTGCGCGCGAACCTTCTCAGAGCAAGAATGCGGTCGTGCCCCACGCCTCCCTGCCTTTTCGGATGCCCGGGATGCATGCATTGTACGCATTTAAAAGGAGAACGCCATGCCCTTCGACCGCCCCGCCGCACCGACAGTGCGCAATGTGTCGCTCGCGCGCCGCAACACGCTGGTGCTCGATGACGCCCGCAAGGGTGTGATCAGCGTCGACCGTGGCTGTGTGTGGATCACGCTGCAGGATGACCCTCGAGATGTCGTACTCCTGCCCGGGATGCGTTTCGAGATCGACCGTGACGGCCGCACCCTGATCACTGCCGAGGAGGACTCGCGCCTGCACATCTCGCGACCCGCAACCTGGGCTGAGCGCGCCGTCGCAGCCTTTGCGAAGGTGCGAGCGAGACACTCGCCTCGACGCACCGCAGCCGCAAGTGCGACGGCGAAGCGGTCGGCCTTCGAGTCCGCATGCGGCGGAACGCGCGCTATCGTGCCCTATTACTAGCCGGCGCGCGCCAAGATGCGCCCGCGGCCGCTTAGCGCTTGGCGAATGCGATCGTGCCGTTCTTCTCTACAACGTGCACGGTATCGCCGGGCGCGAACTTGCCGGCCAGGATTTCCTTGGCGAGCGGGTTCTCGATCTCCTGCTGGATGGCGCGCTTGAGCGGTCGCGCGCCGTAGACGGGGTCGAACCCCACCTCGGCGATCTTGGCCAGCGCCGCTGGCGTCGCGTCGAGCTTGATCTCGAGCTTCGCCAGCCTCGACTCGAGCGCGTGCAGCTGGATCTTTGCAATCGATGCGATGTCCTTTTGCGACAGCGCGTGGAACACCACGATCTCGTCGATGCGGTTGACGAATTCGGGACGGAAGCGGGTCTTCACCTCCGCCATCACCGCGAGCTTGATCACGCCATAGTCGTCACCTTGCATCTCCTGGATCATCTGAGAGCCGAGGTTCGACGTCATCACGATCACGGTGTTCTTGAAGTCGACGGTGCGGCCCTGGCCGTCGGTCATGCGCCCGTCGTCGAGCACCTGCAGTAAGACGTTGAACACGTCGGGATGTGCCTTTTCCACCTCGTCGAGCAGGATCACGCTGTACGGCTTGCGGCGAACGGCTTCGGTGAGATAGCCGCCCTCCTCGTACCCCACGTAGCCCGGCGGCGCGCCGATCAACCGGGCCACCGAGTGCTTTTCCATGAACTCCGACATGTCGACGCGGATCATGTGCGACGCGGAGTCGAACAGGAAATCGGCGAGCGCCTTGCAAAGCTCGGTCTTGCCCACGCCCGTCGGGCCGAGAAACATGAACGAACCGTACGGGCGGTTGGGATCGGACAGCCCCGAACGTGAACGGCGAATGGCGTCCGCCACCGCGGTGACGGCCTCGTCCTGTCCGATGACGCGCTTGTGCAGCGCATCTTCCATGTGCAGGAGCTTGTCGCGCTCACCCTGCAGCATCTTGGACACGGGAATGCCGGTGGCGCGCGACACGACCTCGGCGATTTCCTCGGTGCCGACCTGGGTGCGCAGCAGCCGCGGGGTTTTCGCATCTTCGCCGGCGAGCTTCTTGTCGGCCTTCTTGAGCTGCGCCTCAAGCTGCGGCAGCTTACCGTACTGAAGCTCGGAAACCTTCTGCCAGTCGCCCTTGCGCTTGGCCTCTTCCATCGCGACCTTCGCCTTCTCGATCTCCTCCATGATGTGCTGGGTGCCGGCGACCTGCGCCTTCTCGGCCTTCCAGATCTCCTCGAGGTCGGCGTATTCGCGGTCGAGCCGCGCGATCTCCTGCTCGATGAGCTCGAGCCGCTTTTTCGACGCGGGGTCGGATTCCTTTTTTACCGCTTCGCGCTCGATCTTGAGCTGGATGCGGCGGCGGTCGAGCCTGTCCATTACCTCCGGCTTGGAGTCGATTTCCATCTTGATGCGCGCCGCCGCCTCGTCGATCAGGTCGATCGCCTTGTCCGGGAGAAAACGGTCGGTGATATAGCGGTGCGAGAGCTCGGCGGCGGCGACGATGGCGGGATCGGTGATCTCGACGCCGTGATGCAGCTCGTAGCGCTCCTGCAGACCGCGCAGGATCGCGATCGTGGCCTCGACCGACGGCTCGTCGACGAGCACCTTCTGGAAGCGGCGCTCGAGCGCGGCATCCTTCTCGATGTACTTGCGGTATTCGTCGAGCGTGGTAGCGCCGACGCAATGCAGCTCGCCGCGCGCCAGCGCCGGCTTGAGCATGTTGCCGG
>JBDTZQ010000006.1:0-45051 GCA_040005035.1 Betaproteobacteria bacterium
CGATCTGCCGCTACAACCTGCCGGTCTGCGTCGTGATCATGAACAACAACGGCGTCTACCGGGGCGATGAAGTCAATCCTACCGGGGGACCCGACCCGTCGCCGCTGGTGTTCGTCAAGAGCGCGCGCTACGAGAAGCTGATGGAGGCCTTCGGTGGCGTGGGCGTGATGGCGTCGACGCCGGCCGAGCTTCGCAACGCGATGGAAGAGGCGATCCGCTCGCGCAGGCCCACGCTGATCAACGCGGTCATCGACGAAAAGGCGGGCACGGAAAGCGGACGCATCACGAGTCTCAATCCGAGCGCCCAAAAGAAATCATGACGGCGCGGTCCGCGTTCGACCGTCAGCGATGAACATCGGAGCCCGAATTGTCGTCCCACGCGCTGACTTTCAACGCGGCCATGCACGTGACGTAGTGCAACCGAATCGACGGGGAAACTGATGGGCAAGGCACTCGACGGAGTACGCATTCTCGATTTCACGCACGTGCAATCGGGGCCGACCTGCACGCAGCTCCTGGCCTGGCTCGGCGCGGACGTGATCAAGGTCGAGCGCGCCGGCGAAGGCGACATCACGCGCGGGCAGCTTCGCGACATCCCCGGCGTGGACAGCCTCTACTTCACGATGCTCAATCACAACAAGCGCTCGATCACCATCGACGCCAAACACCCGCAGGGCAAGGAAGTGCTCGAGTCGCTGGTCAAGCACTGCGACGTGCTGGTCGAGAACTTTGCGCCCGGCGCGCTCGAGCGCATGGGGCTTACCTGGGAGCACATCCAGTCGCTCAACCCGCGCATGATCGTTGCGTCGGTCAAGGGATTCGGCCCCGGACCGTACGAGGATTGCAAGGTGTACGAGAACGTCGCGCAATGCGCCGGCGGCGCCGCCTCGACCACGGGCTTCGACGACGGACCGCCGCTGGTAACCGGAGCGCAGATCGGCGACTCGGGCACCGGGCTGCATCTGGCGCTGGGTATCGTCGCCGCGCTCTACCAGCGCAACACCAGCGGACGCGGACAGCGCGTGCTCGCGGCGATGCAGGACGGCGTACTCAACCTGTGCCGCGTCAAGCTGCGCGACCAGCAGCGCCTGGATCGGACGCAGGTGATGGAGGAATACCCGCAGTATCCGAACGGCAAGTTCCTCGAGGCCGTGCCGCGCGCGGGAAATGCATCGGGCGGTGGACAGCCGGGGTGGATCCTGAAATGCAAAGGCTGGGAGACCGATCCCAACGCCTACATCTATTTCATCACACAGGCGCCGGTTTGGAAGGACATCTGCGAAGTGACGGGACATCCGGAATGGCTCACGGATCCGCGATATGCCACGCCCAAAGCGCGCTTGCCGCACCTGATGGAAATCTTCGGCGAGATCGAGGAGTGGACCAAGACCAAGACCAAGTTCGAGGCGATGGACATCCTCAACAAGCACGACATTCCGTGCGGTCCGATCCTTTCGATGAAGGAGATCGCCGACGAGCCGTCGCTGCGCAAGACCGGCACCGTCGTCGAGGTCGACCATCCGAAGCGCGGCAAGTACTTGTCGGTCGGCAACCCGATCAAGATGTCCGACAGCCCCACCGAGGTGACGCGCTCGCCGCTTCTCGGCGAGCATACCGACGAGGTGCTTGCCGAGCTGGGCTACGCCAAGGAAAAAGTAGAGGCGCTGCGGGCAGCAAAGGCGATCTGATCGATTCCGAGCAACAAATCCGAAGCAGAAATCTCGAGGGAACGACGATGGCGAACAACAAGACCGAAGTGCGGCGCATTCTGGACAAAGTGAAAGCGGAAGGCCGCACTTCGCTCACCGCGCCTGAAGGCAAGCTCGTGTGCGACGCCTATTCGATCGCCGTGCCGAAGGAAGGCGTCGCGACCAGTGCGGACGAGACAGCGAAGCTCGCCGCCGGGATCGGCTTTCCGGTCGTGCTCAAGATCGTCTCACCCGAAATACTGCACAAGACCGAAGCAGGTGGCGTGCTCGTCGGAGTCAAGTCGGCCGACGAGGCCAAGCGCGGCTACGAGACGATCATGGCCAACGCCCGCAAGTACGACGACAAGGCGAAGCTGCTTGGCGTCCAGGTGCAGCAGATGCTCCACGGCGGGCAGGAAGTCATCATCGGCGCGGTCACCGATCCGTCGTTCGGCAAGCTGGTTGCGTTCGGACTGGGCGGCGTGCTCGTCGAAGTGCTCAAGGACATCACGTTCCGCCTGGCGCCCGCGTCCAACGACGACGCGCTGTCGATGCTCGACGGCATCGCCGCCGCCGAGATCCTCAAGGGCGTGCGCGGTGCGGATCCGGTCGACCGGACGGCGCTCGCCGCCATGATCGAGCGCGTTTCGATGCTGATCTCGGACTATCCGGAGATCGGCGAGATGGATCTCAACCCCGTGTTCGCCAGCAAGAGCGGCGCGGTCGCCGCCGACGTGCGCATCGTCGTGGATTTCTCTCCGCCGACGCCGCGCTTTCGTCCCGCGCACGACGACATCGTGCGCGACATGAACCGCATCATGAAGCCCGATGCCGTCGCCGTCATCGGCGCGTCGAGCGAGGAAGGCAAGATCGGCAACTCGGTGATGAAGAACCTCATCAACGGCGGATACAAGGGGGAGATCTATCCGATCAACCCTTCGGCCACCGAGATCATGGGTCGAAAGGCGTACAAGAGCGTCAAGGACGTGCCGGGCGTGATCGACGTCGCGGTGTTCGCGATTCCAGCGAAGTTCGTCGCCTCGGCGCTCATCGAGGTGGGCGAGAAAAAGATCCCCGGCGCGGTGCTGATCCCGTCGGGCTTCGCCGAGACCGGCAACGTCGAAGGGCAGAAGGAAATCCAGGACATCGGGCGCAAGTACGGCGTCCGCCTGATGGGCCCGAACATCTACGGCTTCTACTACACGTGGAAGAACCTGTGCGCGACGTTCTGCACCGCGTACGACGTCAAGGGACATGCCGCGCTGTCGTCGCAGTCGGGCGGCATCGGCATGGCAATCATCGGCTTCTCGCGCTCGGCGAAGATGGGCGTGTCCGCGATCGTGGGACTGGGCAACAAGTCCGACATCGACGAGGACGATCTGCTGACCTTCTTCGAGCAGGACGACAACACGACGATCATCGCACAGCACTGCGAGGATCTGAAGGACGGCCGCGCCTTTGCCGAGGTCGCCAAGCGCGTCTCGAAAAAGAAACCCATCGTCATGCTCAAGGCTGGGCGCACCAGCATGGGTGCGCGGGCGGCCAGCTCGCACACCGGCGCGCTCGCCGGCAACGACAAGATCTACGAGGACGTGCTCAGGCAGTCGGGGGTGATCCGCGCCCGTTCGCTGCGCGACCTGCTCGAGTTCGCGAGGGCCATTCCGATCCTGCCGACGCCCAAAGGCGAGAACGTGCTCATCATCACCGGTGCCGGAGGCTCCGGCGTGCTGCTGTCCGACGCCTGCGTCGACAACGGCCTGTCGCTGATGGCGATGCCCCCCGATCTCGATGCGGCGTTTCGCAAGTTCATTCCGCCGTTCGGGGCGGCCGGCAACCCGGTCGACATCACCGGCGGCGAGCCACCCAAGACGTACCAGAATACGGTGAAGCTCGGCCTAGAAGACCCGCGCATCCACTCGCTCATACTCGGCTACTGGCACACCATCGTCACGCCGCCGATGGTGTTCGCGCAGAAAATGGTCGAAGTCGTCGACGAGATGAGGGCGAAAGGCATCAGCAAGCCCATTGTCGTTTCGCTCGCGGGCGATGTGCAGGTGGAAGAGGCGGCGGAACATCTTTTCGCGCACGGCATCCCCGCGTACCCGTACACGACCGAAACGCCGGTCGCGGTGCTGGGCGCCAAGTACCAATGGGCGCGCGGCGCGGGTTTGATCTGAACATGCGCATCGAGCGCGCAA
This sequence comes from Betaproteobacteria bacterium, assembly GCA_040005035.1. Classification (GTDB taxonomy): domain Bacteria; phylum Pseudomonadota; class Gammaproteobacteria; order Burkholderiales; family Casimicrobiaceae; genus PALSA-1003. The sequence goes on from JBDTZQ010000006.1 coordinate 3,887, forward strand.
TCGGTGGCATGATGGAGACCACGCTGACGAACACGAGTTAACGTCCCGTGGCAATAAAGCGAGATGGGAATACCCCACAATGCTTTCGGAGGAAGCGATGCTCAAAAATCCAGCAGGTCCCGTAAGACGTCTTTTCGTGGCGGTGATCGCCGGCATGTTCGCGGCCACCGCATTTCCTGCGCTTGCCGCGTGGGAGCCGACCAAGCCCGTAGAGTTCGTCGTACCGGCCGGCACCGGCGGCGGCGCCGACCAGATGGCGCGCTTCATCCAGGGTGTGATCACCAAGAACAACCTGATGAAGCAGCCGATGATCGTCGTCAACAAGTCGGGCGGCGCCGGCGCCGAGGGCTTTCTCGCGGTCAAGGAAGCCAAGGGCGACCCGTACAAGCTGATCATCACGCTGTCGAATTTATTCACGACGCCGCTTGCCACCGGCGTTCCGTTCAACTGGAAGGACCTGACGCCGGTGTCGATGCTGGCGCTCGACCAGTTCGTGCTGTGGGTCAATGCTGAGACTCCGTACAAGACCGCCAAGGACTATATCGACGCGATCAAGGCCGGCGGACCCAGCAAGTTCAAGATGGGCGGCACCGGTTCGAAGCAGGAGGACCAGATCATCACCGTGGCGATCGAAAAGGCCACCGGCGTAAAGATGATCTACATCCCGTTCAAGGGTGGCGGCGACGTCGCGGTGCAGCTAGTCGGCAAACACGTCGACTCGACGGTGAACAATCCCATCGAGGCGGTGGCACAGTGGCGCGCCGGCAGTCTTCGTCCGCTGTGCGTGTTCGACAGCGCGCGCATGCCATACAAGGCGAAGGTGACCGACACCATGTCGTGGAACGACATCCCCACGTGCAAGGATTCGGGGCTGGCCATCGAGTACCTCATGCTGCGCGGCATCTTCATGCCGGGGGGCGTCACCCAGGACCAGGTCGCCTACTACGTGGACCTGTTCAAGAAGGTGCGCGCGACCCCGGACTGGAAGAAATTTATGGAGGAAGGTTCGTTCAACGACACCTTCATGAGCGGCGGCGACTACGCGAAGTGGGTCGAGAAGGAAGAGAAGGTTCACTACGACCTGATGAAGGAAGCGGGCTTCCTCGCCAAGCCCTGATGTCGTGAGCGGTCGCGCCCTCCACGAGGCGCGACCGTGTGTTTGCATTGCCGCCCGTCCCGGGCACTTGCCGGAGCATCTCGATGAGTCAGCAAGATCAGCCTGCCGCCGACCAGCGCCCGGCCATCGCGACACGCACCATGGACATCGTGGTCGCGCTGGTCATCCTCGTTCTCGGTGCGATCGTCGTGTACGACAGCCACCGCCTGGGCTCGAGCTGGGGCGACGACGGGCCGCAGTCGGGATACTTCCCGTTCTACATCGGCATCCTGCTGTGCCTTTCCAGCGTCGGAACGCTCATCCAGACGCTCCGCGCTGGCGTCGCGCCGGACGAGGGATTCGCCACCCGCGAACAGTTGAAGCTAGTCCTGACGGTGCTGGTGCCGGCGCTGGTCTACGTGCTGTGCGTGCAGTACGTCGGCATCTACCTCGCCTCTGCGGCGTACATCGCCGTATTCATGGTGTGGCTGGGCAAGTATCCGTGGTGGAAAAGCCTGGCCATCGGCATCGGCGTCACGGTGTCGCTGTTTTTCATGTTCGAGGTCTGGTTCAAGGTGCCGTTGTTCAAGGGCACGCTGGATCCCTTGAGCTTTCTCGGTTACTAGGGCCCGTTCACAGGCCCTAGCCTGCCGGTCGCCGACGACAACGATTTCCGGGAGCTCCGTTGCTCGAACTCAGCGCCTTGTTCCACGGTTTCGCCGTGGTGCTCTCGCCGTACAACCTCGTGCTCATGATGGTGGGCATCGTCCTTGGCGTGATCATCGGCGTCCTCCCCGGCCTGGGCGGCGCCAACGGCGTGGCTATCCTGCTGCCGCTGACCTTCACGATGCCGCCGACCTCGGCGATCATCATGCTCTCGTGCATCTACTGGGGCGCGCTGTTCGGAGGCGCCATCACGTCGATCCTGTTCAACATCCCGGGAGAGCCCTGGTCGGTGGCTACCACCTTCGACGGCTATCCGCTGGCGCAGCAAGGCCGCGCCGGCGAAGCGCTGACCGCGTCGTTCACTTCGTCGTTCGTCGGCGCGCTGGTCGCCGTCATCATGATCACCTTCCTCGCGCCGCTGGTCGCGGGGTTTGCGCTCAAGTTCGGGCCTCCGGAGTTCTTCGCGGTCTACCTGCTCACCTTCTGCAGCTTCATCGGTATGGGCAAGGGCTCGGCGTTCAAGACGCTGGCGTCGATGATGCTGGGGTTCGCGCTCGCCGCGGTCGGCATGGACAACGTCACGGGCAAGCTGCGCCTCATCTTCGGCTTCACCGATCTCATGCGCGGCTTTGACTTCCTGATCGCGGTCATCGGCCTGTTCGGCATCGGCGAAATCCTGCTGTCGATGGAGGAAGGCCTTTCGTTCACCGGCAAGTCCGCCAAGATGAACATGAAGGTCGTGCTCGAGACCTGGAAGAAGCTGCCGAGATACTGGATGACTTCGGTACGAAGCTCGCTGATCGGCATCTGGATGGGCATCACGCCGGGCGGCGCAACGCCCGCATCGTTCATGAGCTACGGCGTCGCCAAGCGCATGTCGCCCAACGGCAAGAACTTCGGCAAGGGCGAGCTCGAAGGCGTGATCGCGCCGGAGACCGCGGCGCATGCCGCCGGTACCTCGGCGCTGCTGCCGATGCTGGCGCTGGGCATTCCCGGCTCGCCGACCGCGGCGGTGCTGCTCGGTGGTCTTCTGATCTGGGGACTGCAGCCGGGCCCGCTGCTGTTCGTCGAGCAGAAGGACTTCGTGTGGGGACTCATCGCCAGCATGTACCTGGGCAACATCGCCGGCCTCATCGTGGTGCTGACCTGCGTTCCCTTTTTCGCCGCGATCCTGCGCGTTCCATTCTCGATCATCGCGCCGATCATCATCGTCATTTGCGCGATCGGCGCCTACACGGTGCACGGCGCGATGCTCGACATCTGGTTCATGATGATGTTCGGCGTCGTCGGCTACGCGTTCAAGAAGCTGGACTACCCCCTCGCGCCGTTGGTCCTGGCGCTGGTGCTTGGCGACCGCGCCGAGGATTCGTTCCGGCAGTCGATGCTCATCTCGCAGGGTAGCCCCGCGATCTTCATGTCCAACTGGCTCGTGGGCGGGATCACTTCACTGGCGATCGTGCTGCTCGTCTGGCCACTGGTGTCGCGGGGACTGGCGATGCTGCGCGCGCGCGCGACCTGATGCATACGAACACGATGGCATCGCGATAGAATTTTTCGGTTGAGGCTGTCGGAGCCGCAGGCGATGAACGCCAATCTGTACGCACTGTTTCGAGGTCACTTCGGCGAGCGCCTGGAAGCGCCCTGCGTCCTGCTCCCGGACCGCTTGGCGATAACCTACGGCGAGCTCGACGCATCCTCCGCGCGCCTCGCTCACGCGCTGCTCGCAGCCGGTGCGCGTCCGGGAGATCGCGTCGCCGTCCAGGTGGAAAAATGCTGGGAAGGCCTCGCGCTTTATCTGGCGTGCCTGCGTGCGGGGCTGGTCTACCTGCCGCTCAACACTGCGTATCAGAAGAGCGAGCTCGGCTATTTCTTCGGCGACGCGGAACCGGCGATCATAGTCGGCCGCACCGACGCCGCCCATCTGCTCGCCGCGTTGCGGCCGCAGGCGACCGTGTTCAGTCTCAACGCCGGCGAGGGCACGCTGCTCGACGTTGCGCAAGGCAAGTCCGAGATTTTCGACCCAGTCCGAAACGCGCCGGATGACCTGGCTGCGATCCTCTATACCTCCGGCACGACGGGGCGCGCGAAGGGCGCGATGCTCAGCCACCGCAACCTGGCGAGCAATGCGCTGACGCTAGTCGAGCGCTGGGCCTTCACGCACGACGACGTGCTGCTCCATGCGCTGCCGCTCTACCACGTCCACGGCCTGTTCGTCGCCTGTCATTGCGTGCTGCTCTCGGCTGCGCGCATGTTGTGGTTCCCCAAGTTCGATGCGCGCGCGGTGTTTTCAGCGCTACCCAGGGCGACAGTGATGATGGGCGTGCCGACGTTCTACTCGCGATTGCTGGCGGAGCAGGACTTCGACGCCGACGCCTGCCGCACGATACGCCTGTTCGTTTCCGGTTCGGCGCCGTTGCTGCCTGCGACCTTCGAGGGATTTGCGCAACGCACCGGCCATACCATCCTCGAGCGCTATGGGATGACCGAAACCGGGATGAACACCTCGAATCCGCTGATGGGCGAACGGCGTTGCGGAAGCGTCGGTCTGCCGCTGCCCGGAATTCAGACGCGCGTGGTCCACGCCAGCGGCGAACTGTGTGCAGCGGGAGAAGTCGGCAGCATCCAGGTCAAGGGACCCAATGTTTTCTCCGGCTACTGGCGCATGCCGGAAAAAACCGCCGAGGAATTCACCGCGGACGGCTTTTTCAAGACCGGCGACATGGGAGAAACGATGCCGGACGGTTACATTCGCATCGTCGGCCGCGCCAAGGACTTGATCATCACCGGCGGCCTGAACGTCTATCCGAAGGAAGTCGAGGAACGCATCGATGCACTGCCCGGCGTGGTCGAATCGGCCGTGATCGGTGTGCCCGATGCGGATTTCGGGGAAGGCGTGACCGCGGTCATCGTCGCGACCAAGGACAGCAGCCTTACTGAGGCCGGCGTCATCGCGCAGCTCAAGTCCGAGATCGCCGGTTTCAAGGTTCCGAAGCGCATTCACTTCGTCGACGCGCTCCCGCGCAATGCCATGGGCAAGGTCGAGAAGAACGCGCTCAGGCAGCGCTACGCAGCGGCCTGACCGCGGTCTAACCTCGCAGCGCCTTCCACAGCATATAAGCACCCAGCACGAAGAGCAGCAATGAGAACGCTCGGCGCAACCTTGCCACCGGCCAGGCATGCGCGACTCGCGCGCCAATTGGTGCGAGCATGACGCTGGCGACCGCGACACCTGCAAGGGCCGGCAAATACACATATCCGAGCGAATACGCCGGAAGATTCGCCTGCCGGAGTCCTGCAACGACGTAGCTGATGGTCGCCGCGACGGCGACGGGCCAGCCGATCGCCGCCGACGTGGCGACCGCGGTGTGCACCTTCACGTTGCAGCGAACCATGAACGGCACGGCGAGGAAAGCTCCGGCTGCGCCCGCCATTCCCGCGACCATGCCGATACCCGCGCCGACAGCAAACATGACGCCTTTGCCGGGCAGTTTCCCAGTCGGCAACGGCGGTCGATGCAGGAACATGCGAAGTCCCGCGGTCCAGATGACCACGCCGACCAGAAATGCCAGTACGCGCATCGGCAAAACACTCGCAATCTGCGGTCCGATCAACGATCCGACGACCAAGCCGGGCGCAAGTGCCCGAACGATGGACCAGTCAACCGCTCCACGTAGGTGGTGCGCCCGCGCCGACGACAGCGCCGTGAAGACGATCGTCGCCGACGACGTCCCGATCGCCAGCGGAAGGACATGTGCGGTCGCGAAACCTTCGTAGGTGAATGCTTCCATCAACACCGGCACGATCGTGAACCCGCCGCCGATGCCGAGCAGGCCCGCAAGAAAACCGACTACCGCGCCGAGCGTTACGTAGAGCGGCAGCAGCGACCAGTCGATCACGCGCGCAGCGCCAAGCGCTCGACGGTCTTCCACTCCTTCGCCGTCACCGGCGTGATCGACAGCCGGTTGCCTCGCTGGAGCACGATCATGGTGGCGAGCTCCTTGTCGGCGCGCATCTCGGCGAGCGAAATCAGGCGCGTCTTCTTCACCAGCGTCACTTCGACGTTGTACCAGCGCGGCGCTTCCGGCGTCGCCTTGGCATCGAAGTACTTGCTCTTCCTGTCGAACTGCGACGCGTCGGGGTACGCGAGCTTGCTGACGCGCGCGATCCCGGCGATGCCGGGCTCGGGGCAGCTCGAATGGTAGAAAAAAACCAGATCGCCAACCTGCATCTGGTCGCGCATGAAGTTGCGCGCCTGGTAGTTGCGCACGCCGTACCATGCGACGGTCTTTTTCGGCATCGCCGCCAGATCGTCGATCGAGACGTCGTCGGGCTCGGATTTCATCAGCCAGTGGCGCATGTGCCCTCGAGCCGCATCCAGAGATCCCCGTAATCTATATGATATCCGTGTGTGGCGGGGCTTGGACCCCGCGCAAGTTCAATCTCGTCCATGAGCCAGCATCGTATGTTAGTACGCACGACAGTGCTTTTTGGGCACAGGCATCCGGAGGGAACCATACCTACCGCATTCATTGGCTTGCTGATCGCGTTGCTGTGCACCGTCGGCCGCGTCGCTGCCGCCGAGTTGCCGATCTTCGACGCGCACCTGCACTACAGTCACGATGCCTGGGAGAACCTGCCGCCGAAAGATGCTGTCGCAATCCTGCGCAAGGCCGGCGTTCAACGCGCTCTGGTTTCGAGCTCGGGTGACGAAGGCACACAACGTCTGGTCGAGCAGGCTCCTGATCTCGTGCTGCCGTCGCTGCGACCGTACCGGCGCCGCAGCGACGCCTCGACGTGGGTGCGCGACGACACGGTCGTCGCGTTCCTCGAGGAGCGCCTCGCGCGTAGTCGCTATGTCGCGATCGGCGAATTCCATGTCTACGGCGCCGACGCCGACCTGCCGGTGCCGAAGCGCATGGTGGCACTGGCGAAACAGAACAAGCTGGTCCTGCACGCGCATACCGACGTCGACGGTCTCGAGCGGTTGTTCCGGCAGGACAAGGATGCGCGCATCCTGTGGGCGCATTCGGGCTTCGAGCGCCCGGAGCAGGTGCGCGACATGCTGCGCAAGTACCCGAATCTGTGGTGCGACCTCGCCTTCCGCAATGAACACGGCGTGGCGGGCAAGGTGCCCGCCGAGTGGCGTGCAGTGTTTACGCAATTTCCGGATCGCTTCATGGTCGGCACGGACACCTTTACGCCCGAGCGCTGGCACTACGTCGTTGAGCACGCGCAATGGTCGCGAGCGTGGCTGGCCGACCTGCCGCCGGCGCTCGCCGAGCGCATCGCCTGGCGCAACGGCGACGCGCTGTTCGCCGGATGGACGCCGCCTTCCGGCCGATGAAGGCGGCAAACGCAGTCGCTGGCGCGTTCGTCGCGACCCTCTTCGCCGCAGGCACCGCCGCCGCGTGCGGCGAGCAGATCACCGGTGCGACGCGCCACATCGAAAGCGCGAGCTATGAGATTGTGTTCAAGAGCATCCCCGGTCCGATTGAAACCGGAAAGCATTTTTCCCTGGATTTCGCGGTGTGTCCGCGCGGCAGTGCGCAGCAACCCGACGCAGTGCGCGTCGACGCGGTGATGCCCGAACATCGTCACGGCATGAACTATCGGCCGGTGGTCGTGGCGCGCGGCGGCGGACTCTACCGCGCCGACGGACTGATGTTTCACATGCCCGGGCGCTGGGAACTGCGCTTCGACGTGGTGACATCCACCGGCACCGAAAGGCTGCCGGCCGCTACGCAACTCGAATGACAGCGCGACGCGCAACGGCATGCGCTGTCGCGGCAATGGTGGTAGGCCTTTCAGCGCTAGCACAGCCTCTGTCGATCGCACCGCTGTCCGACGTCGACGTCGCGCGCGTGCTTGCGCACGGGCCGTGGCCGCCGCCCTGGCAGCCGGATCCGTCCAACCGTGTTTCCGGCAACGCGAAGGCGATCGCCCTCGGTGCGATGCTGTTCCGCGATCCGCGCGTGTCGCGCACGGGAACGCTCGCGTGCTCGTCGTGTCACCAGTCGGCGCGCGCACTCAGCGACGGCCTGCCTCGCGCCAAGGGGATGGCGTCGACCCAGCGTAATACGATCAGCGTCGCCAACGCGCGCTGGCAACGCTGGTTCGGCTGGGATGGCGCGGCGGACAGCCTATGGGCGCAGAGTCTGCGGCCGATCCTCGATTCGAACGAGATGGGGGGCGACCAGGCGCGGTTCGCGGCGCTGGCACGCTCCAATAAGGCATTGCGTCGCCGCTTCCGCGACACGTTTGGCCACGAGCCCGGGGGCGACGACGAAGCCGTCGCCGTCGACCTGGCCAAGGCGCTGGCGGCGTTTCAGGAGACGCTGGTCACCGGACGCACGCCGTTCGACGACTTTCGCGATGCGCTGGCGCGCGGCGACCGCCTCGCGGCGGCGCGCTACCCGGACGCCGCGCGGCGCGGACTGGCGATCTTCGTCGGCACGGGACGGTGCAACCTATGCCACATCGGTCCGAACTTCACCAACGGCGAGTTCCACGATATCGGCATCGCCTTCTTCGCCGGTCCGGGTCGCGTCGACGCGGGGCGTCATGAAGGCATCCGGCGCGTGCAGGCGAGCCGCTACAACCTGCTCGGGCCGTTCAATGACGACGCAATGGCAAGCACGGCCACCGGCACTCGCTTTGTCTCGCAAGAGCACAGGAACTTCGGGGAATTCAGGGTGCCCTCGCTGCGCAACGTCGCGCGCACCGCGCCCTACATGCACAACGGCAGCCTGGCTACCTTGCGCGAAGTCGTGAAGCACTATTCGGAAATCGACGAGGATCGACTGCACGCGGATGGCGAGCAGATCCTCAGGCCCCTGCACTTGTCAGACGCCGAGATCGATGACGTCGTCGCATTTCTCGAGTCGCTGAGCGAACGCGACTAGCCTCAGCCGCAGGAGCCAGGCCCTCCCCGAAGGGGAGGGTGACCCGAGAATGAGTTCCCCACCTGTGCCGTACCGACCGAGGTCTTGAACCGCAGTTCAAGAGGGTCGCCTGCCGGGGCCATCAGGCGCTTCCGCGTAGGGAGCGCACACCAGCCCGCTTAAGGCGCGGCAACCTCGCTAAGGTAGCATTGGTTCAAAGAACGTAAGGCCGGTTCGAACACTGCAGGGAACAATCGTCGCAGACCACTCTCGGCGCAGGCTATGTCGGTTTCTCCTGCTCCGCCATCGCTCGATCGATGGCTGACTGCATGGCTGAAATTCTACGCTTAACCCCCGCGCTGTCAAAACCTGATTTGGTGTTGACGCGGGTCGCGGCGGCGCCGTTTCCACTCTTCGTGTCGAGCAGCTCGTGAGCGATGTTGAGCGCGGCCATGACGGCGATGCGCTCGGTGCCGGCGATCTTGCCCGCCTCGCGGATGTCACGCATACGCCGATCCAGGTACTGCACCGCCTGCATCAGCGCTTCGCGCTCCGATTCCTTGCACGCGACGCGGTATTCGCGCCCCAGTATCGAGACGTCGAGCATGGTGGAAGGCTCGTCCATGGCGGCGCCGTCAGTCTGCCGACTGCGGCAAGCGTTGCAGGAGCGTGTCGAGTCGCGTGGTCGCCGTGGCCATCTTGTCGGCGAGCGCCCGGCCTTGCTCCTGGGCTCGTGCAAGCTCGCGCCGGAGCGACGAATTTTCCGCGCGCAGCCGGTGATATTCGGCCAGCAGAGCCGCGACCTTGTGCTCGAGGCCGGCGATGTCGGAGTCCATCAGCGACTATAGGCGGAAGATTTCCGCGCCGTCAACCTGCCGTTCAACCTGCTGCTCAACCGGCTGTTCAACCCTGTGCCAGCGGCTCATAGCGCACTTCGATGATCTCGAGCTCCTCGACGCCGCCAGGCGTCTTCAGCGTCACAACGTCGCCCTCGCGCGACTTGATCAGCGCACGTGCCATCGGCGACATCCAGCTGATGTAGCCGCGTGCGGTGTCGATTTCGTCGATGCCGACGATGCTGACGGTGCGCTGTGCGCCGGCGTGGTCGCGCACGGTCACGGTCGCGCCGAAAAAAACGCGGTCGGCGTCGTCGGGATCGCGACGCACCCTCGGGTCGACAACCTCGGCGCGATCGAGCCGATCGACCAGGAAGCGTATGCGCCGGTCGATCTCGCGCAAACGTTTCTTGCCGTAGATGTAGTCGCCGTTTTCCGAGCGATCGCCGTTGCCCGCCGCCCACGCGACCGTCGCCACCAGCGCGGGGCGCTCGACATCGACCAGCGCGTCGAGCTCGGCCTTGAGCCGCTGGAATCCCGCCGCGGTGACGTAGTTGCGCGTCCCCGGCGGCAAGACGCTGACTTCGACCGTGCCTTCGTCGATATCGTCGTCTTCGGTTTCGCGGGTAAAGGCTTTGTTCACGATGGTCGCAGCCGCCTCATTGTCCTTCGACGCGCAGTCACGCCAGTATAGGACAGCGCGGTCCGCGGGCGGTTCGCACACCGCGCAGCACTCGCAAAAGGCGGTGCTTCCGACCGGACCAGGCTGTCACCTTAGCGTTTCGGCGCACGCGCGCGCGCCGTCGAGAGCGCGGCGCACAGCTGCTCGACGCCGTCGACGAACCTGGGACCCGCCCGATGCAGCAGGTTGGCGTCGACCACGAACAGGTTCCCCTGCGACACCGCGGGAAGCGAAGGCCACGCCCGCCAATCGTCGAGCCATGCGGGCCGGACACCGCCGTCGGCGCCCGCGACGATGGCGTCGGGAGCGGCAGCGAGCACCGCCTCGGCGCTCACCTGCGGCGCGGGGAGCGTCTGCGCGGCGAACACGTTGCTGCCGCCGCAGATCGCGATCGCCGCCGTGATCAGATGGCCTCCGCCCACGGTGTACATCGGCCTGTCCCATATCTCGTAGAACACGCGGATTTTCGACGCGTCGGCGAAGCGCTCGCGAAGCCAGGCCAGTCGCGACCGAAGCTCCGCCGCGGTCTGTGCAGCCTGCGCGGCATGCCCGGTGAGCTGGCCGAGCCGTTCGATGTCGTCGGCGATCGCCGCCGGCTCGCGCGGGTCGGATAGGTAGACGGCGATGCCCATCGCCCGCAGGCGCTCGAGCTGGACCGGTGCGAGGTACGGCCAGGTCACGACCAGATCCGGCTTGAGCGCGAGAATGCCTTCGAGGTTGACGGCGCTCGCGTCGCCCACCCGGGGCAGCGTACGCGCCTCGGGGGGCCAGTCCGCAGGCGAGAGCACGCCGGCGATTTCCCCGGCGGCGCCGGCGGCGAACAGAAGCTCGGTGGCGTGCGGAGCCAGGCTCACGACGCGTCGCGCCGGGTTGGACAGCGTGACTTGCGAGCCGCCGGCGTCGGTCACCACGATCGCGCCCTGCGCGCAGGTCGCGCACAGGCCTACAAGCCAAGCTGCAAGCGTGCGTCGCATCGTCAATAGCGAAAGCGAACGCCCGCGAACGCGTTGGCGCCCATGGTGTTATAGTCCGCGGCAAGTTCGTAGTGCCTGTTGAAGACGTTGCCGGCGATCGCGAAGAGCGTCCAATGCGGCGCCAGCGCGTACTCGGCGTTGAGGTTGACCAGCGCATAGCCGGCGAGGCGAAGCGTGTTCGCCGGATCGTCGTAGCGCGCCGGCGACGCGACCAGCTGCATTCCCACCTGCAGCGCGCCGAAGGTTTGCGTCGCGTCCAGCGAACCGTATTGTCGCGCGCGACGTGGCAACAGGTTGCCCGTGGAGTCGTCGTACGGGCGCGCGAAGTCGACGCTGCCCTTGAGCACCGTCGCGCCGAGCACCGCCTGCAGCTCGAGCGTGACGCCTTCGAGTGTGGCGTTGGCGACATTCCGCGGCGCGCAGTTGAAGTTCGCGTCGCATCCGAACACGATGAGCTGGCGCACGCGGTTGCGGTAGGCGACCACGCCGGCGTTGACGCCGGCGGCGGCGTAGCGCAGCGCGACCTCGACGTTGCGTGCGGTCTCAGGAACCAGGTCCGGGTTGGAAAATCCGGGGAAGTAGAGGTCGTTGAACGTCGGCGCCTTGAAGGCGGTGCCATAGCTCGCGCTGGCGCGTAAGCCGGGCAAGAGGGTGTAGGCGTACGCGGCGCCGCCCGAGGTCTGCCCTGCGTACTGCGTGCTGTTGTCGCGCCTCAGGTTCAGCTGGAGCGCGTGGGGACCGTCCTGCAACCGGTACACGCCGACGATCGCATCGGTGTCGCGCGCGGTCACCGCAAAGCCGGCGTCGGTGTCCAGTCGCTCCTCGCGTCGTGACAGCGCCACCGACAGCGCGCCGGCGGGAAGCCCTCCGTCGGTCGGCAGCGTGAAATCGTTCTGCCAGAGGTACTGGCGCTGCGTGGTCTTGAACGGCGAGACTCCGAACCCGGTCTGCGTGCGGCTGTCGTCGACCGAGACACCCGCCTCGAGCGTGCTTTTCCAGAACGACGCAAGACGGTTTCGACTGGCCACCGAATAGCTCTGCACGGTGGTGATCGTGCGGTCGTCGAAATCGGGCCCGGCGTCGAACTGCGCGTTCATGCGGCTGTAGAAAGCCTGCGCCGCCAGCACCTGCTCGGGTGCGAAGGTATAGGCCAGGCCGCCGCTCGCGCTGCCATTGGCGTATCCGTCGCGGTCGCCGTTGTAGCTGAAGTTGTCAAGGTTGGCGATCGCGTTGAAGCCGGAGCTGCGGTTGTAGCCGCCCTGGAGCGAAAAACGCCACGGTCCGTCGCTGCCGCCCGCGCCGGCGGTGACCTGGCTCGTGCCGAACGTGCCGTAGCCTGCGCTGGCGTTGACGGCGAGCGCGCCACCGATGATGCCGGCTCGTGTGAATATCTGGATCACGCCGCCGATCGCGTCCGCCCCGTAGAGGCTCGCCGCCGGACCGCGCAGGATCTCGATGTGGTCGATCTGATCGAGCGGAATAGCCTCGAAGGGTGTCGTGCCCGAGCTCGCGGCACCTACGCGCAAGCCGTCGATGAGCACCAGCGTCTGATTGGCATTGGCGCTTCGCAGGAAAACGCCCGTCGTCGAGCCGGGTCCGCCGTTGGCGACGATCTGTACGCCGGGTTGGCGCTGCAGGAGGTCGGCGAGGCTTTGCGCGCCGGCGCGCGCGATTTCGTCGGGGCCGATCACGGTAACGTCGGCGAGCAGCTCTTCGAGGCGCTGCGGCGCACGTGCCGCGGTGACCACGACCGGATCGAGCAACGCCGGGGTCGGCGTGGACTGCGCGAGCGCTGTCGCCGCGCAGGCAAGCGCGACATGCGCGGCAACGATCCGCGCGGGTCGCAGGGCTAGGTGATGGGTCATCGCAGGTGCTCCGCATGCGCCGCGCGTCCCCGCACGGCGTGGATCGAACATCGCGGAGGATGTGCCGTCGGCGGGCGCGGTCCGGAAGCGAATCGCGTCTGGGCCGGACACCGCCTCCCGCGATGAGCGTCAGGTCCGTCGCGTTCGCACTCGAAAAGCGCGACGACGACGGCAGCAGGCCGGTCTCCGGGCTTGTCAGTCCTGGCCGCCCGCCTTCCCACTCGCACCTGCGAGCAGTGGCGCTGAAGGGCGGCCCACGCTGATCCACCGTTGCGGGGGCAGCGCCGGAATGGTCGCCGCAAAGGCGATGCACCGGCTTCCCGTTTCACCCACGGCGCGGAATGCGCCGCGGACACCTGCGGCGTCGATTATAGCGGGCCGATACGCGCAGATGCGGCCGATGCGCGACTTCGTCCGGCGTCCGCGCGCGCTGCTATAATCGATGCCCCTTTCGCGACCCGTCGACGCCACATCCCCAGTGACCCGAAAGCTCTACATCCGGACCTTCGGCTGCCAGATGAACGAGTACGACTCGGACAAGATGGCCGATGTCCTGCATGCGGCCCAGGGCCTGGAGCGCACGCTCGAGCCGGCCGACGCCGACGTCATCCTTTTCAACACGTGCTCGGTGCGCGAAAAAGCCCAGGAGCGCGTGTTTCACGACCTGGGCAGGGTACGCGAGCTCAAGTTGACGAAGCCCGATCTCATCATCGGTGTCGGCGGCTGCGTAGCGAGTCAGGAAGGCGCCGCGATCGTGGCCCGCGCACCGTATGTCGATCTCGTCTTCGGTCCACAGACACTGCACCGTCTGCCCGCGATGATCGAGCGTCGCCGTGAAAGCGGGCGCTCACAAGTCGACATCAGCTTTCCCGAGGTGGAAAAGTTCGATCACCTGCCGCCGGCGCGCGTCGACGGGCCGACGGCGTTCGTGTCGATCATGGAAGGCTGCAGCAAGTACTGCAGTTTCTGCGTCGTTCCCTACACGCGCGGCGAAGAGGTTTCCAGGCCGTTCGAGGACGTGCTGACCGAAGTTGCCGACCTCGCCGACCAGGGCGTGCGCGAGATCACGCTGCTCGGGCAGAACGTCAACGCGTACCGCGGGCGCATGCGCGCCGCGGGTGAATTCGCCGACCTGGCGACGCTCATCGAGTACCTCGCCGATATCGACAGCCTCGAGCGGATTCGCTTCACTACGTCTCACCCGAAGGAAATGACGCGCCCGCTGATCGAGGCCTTCGCGCGGATTCCCAAGCTGGTGCCGCATCTGCATCTGCCGGTGCAGTCGGGATCGGACCGAGTGCTCGCCGCGATGAAGCGCGGCTACACGGCTGTCGAGTACAAGTCCATCGTGCGGCAATTGCGCGAGGCGCGCCCGCGCCTGTCGCTTTCCTCCGATTTCATCATCGGCTTTCCCGGCGAGCGCGACGCCGACTTCGAGCAGACGATGAATCTCATCGATGAGGTCGGCTTCGACGGAAGCTTCAGCTTCGCCTACAGCCCGCGCCCGGGGACGCCGGCAGCGCAGTTCGCGGACACCGTCCCACACGACGTCGCGCAGGCGCGGCTGCAACGCCTGCAGGCACACATCGACGCGCAGTATGCCGCCGCCAGCGCCGCGATGGTCGGCCGGCGCGAGCGCGTGCTGGTCACCGGTCGCGCCGCGCGCGGTGCCGGCGATCTGGCGGCGCGCGCTGAAAGCAACCGCGTCGTGAACTTTCCCGGCGATGGCGGTCTGATCGGACGCTACGTGGAAGTTACGATCACCGCCGCGCTCGCGCACTCGCTGCGCGCCGAGGCCGTGGCGGAAGCCTCCTCGAGGAGATCCGCCGCGTGCGCGACAATGCATACTGAGTACGACGCTTGAGCACGACACTGTGCAGGACACCGCAGGAAACTGAGGACATCCGATGAACGGCTTTCGCCACCTTGCCCTTCCCGCGCTTGCGGCCTTGTTGGCCTTGAGCGGTTGCGCGATTTCCCCGGTAAGCGCGCCCGTAGACGCGCAGCTTGCCGCCACCGCCGCCGCGGCCGGAGCAGCCGCGGCCAACAGCAACCCCGCGCCGCGCGCCACCGCGCCGGGCTCGGCGAACGCCTCCCCCGCGGCATCGGCCGCCGCCGCCGCCGCCGCGGCCGCAGTCGCCGCGCTCGCCAACCAGAAGCCCTTCGCCGAGGTGCTCAAGGGCGCGAAGGAAATTCCCGGCTACTACAACCTCTACCAGCGCGACGACAAGGTCTGGATCGAGATCGGGCCCGAGCAGTTCGACCAGCCGTTCTTTTTCGGCTTCAACTTCTCGACGGGCATCGGTGAAAAGGGGTTCTTCGGCGGTCTGATGATCGACAGCTTCGTCGCGTCGTTCCATCGCCTCTCGCCGACGCAGGTGCAGCTCATCGCGCGCAACACCGATTTCTACGCGACGCCGAACACGCCCGAGGCGCGCGCGGTCAGCGAAGCCTTCTCGGACAGCCTGCTCACCGCGGCGCCGGTGGTCAGCCAGCCGCATCCGGAGCGCAAGTCGGTCATCATCGAAGCCAACATGCTGCTGTTCTCCGACATCCCGGGCGCGAATGCGATGCTCGAGCGCGCTTACCGGCAGTCGTACTCGTTCGATCCCCGCAACTCGTCGATCACCCGGGCGCGCGCCACGCCCGACCTGGTCTCGATCGACGTCAACGCGCACTATGCGCTGTCGCGGGTCAGCCAGCCGTCGCCCGGAGGAAGCCTGACGGCGCCGGCCACCGTGCCCGACATCCGCAGCCTGTTCCTGGGTTTCTACTACAGCATCGCCAAGCTTCCCGCCGAGCCTATGCATGCGCGCAAGGCCGACGCGCGCATCGGCTACTTCACGCAGGAGCGCTTCGACTTCAGCAACGACACGACGCTCACGCCCAGGGTCAATCTGATCCAGCGCTGGCGCCTCGAGAAAAAGGATCCCGCGGCGGAAGTCTCCGAGCCGAAGGAGCCGATCGTGTTCTGGATCGACCGCAACATCCCGGTGAAATACCGGCCGGCGATCATCGACGGCGTGCTCGAGTGGAACAAGGCGTTCGAGAAGGCCGGCTTCAGGAACGCGGTGCAAGCGAAGGTGCAGGCCGACGACGCCGACTTCGAGACCATGGACTCGCGCCATGCGTCGATACGCTGGATGCCCAGCGCGCGTCCGATGTTCGGCGGCATCGGCCCGCGCCAGGTCGACCCGCGCTCCGGCGAGATCCTCGACGCCGACATCGGCATCGATCCGGCGCGGCTGCGCAATCGCCGCTTCATGCGCGTCGAGCAGATCAATCCGCCGGCGGCGGGCGTCGGGTTCATGTCGCGTGCCGAGCGCATGTGCACGCTGCAGGACTACGCCGCGCAGGAGCTCAATTTCGCGTTCGACCTGCTCGAGGCGCGCGGCGACCTCGACCCCGACGGTCCCGAGGCGGAGGCGTTCGTGCTCGCCGACGTCAAGGACATCACCATGCACGAGGTCGGGCACGCCCTCGGGCTGCGCCACAACTTCCGCGCCTCGACGGTGTATACGCAGGCGCAGCTCTCCGACAGCGAATTCACTCGCGAGCACGGGATCGCGGGCTCGGTGATGGAGTACAACGCGGTCAACATCGGCCTGTCCGGAGAGCGCCAGGGCGCGTTCAACATGTCGACGCTCGGCCCGTACGACTACTGGGCGATCGAGTACGGCTACAAGGAGCTTCCCCGCGATCGCGAGACCGCCGAGCTGCGCAAGATCGCGGCGCGC
Organism: Betaproteobacteria bacterium; assembly: GCA_040005035.1. Lineage (GTDB taxonomy): Bacteria > Pseudomonadota > Gammaproteobacteria > Burkholderiales > Casimicrobiaceae > PALSA-1003. The sequence continues at coordinate 20,624 of JBDTZQ010000006.1, forward strand.
AGCAGCGAGCCGCTGCTCGCCTTCGCCACCGACGAGGACAGCAATTTCGCGATCGATCCCGCCGCCAACACGGGCGACCTCGGCAGCGATCCGCTCGAGTTCGCGCGTCGTCGACTGCTGCTCGTGCGTGAGCTATGGAACCGCGTGCAGGATCGCGAGCTCAAGCCCGACGCGAGCTACGCGGTGCTGCGCCGCACGGTGTCGCGCGGGCTGCTGGTTATCGGTCAGTCGTCGACGACGGTGACCAAGTACATCGGCGGCGTGAACACGCTGCGCGACAACGCCGGCACCCCGCGCTCACCGCTCAACCCGGTCACCGCGTCGCAGCAACGCCAGGCGCTCGACATCATCGCGACCGGCCTGTTCTCGGCCGACAGCTTCCGCTTCAAGCCGTCGTTCATGCGCCAGCTGCAGGTCGACTACCTGGATCGAAACGACATCTACGACAACGGCCTGTCCGTCCCCGGCATCGACTACTCGCTTCCGGCGCAGGTGCTGCGCATCCAGCGCGACGTCCTGGGCACGCTGATGAGCGACACGGTCGCCCAGCGCATCGTCGACAGCGAGGTCAAGCTCGACGACCCCAGGGGCGGGTTCCGCCTCTCCGAGCTCTATGCGACGCTGCATCGCACGATCTGGGTCGAGCTCAAGAGCGCGCAGGAAATTCCGGCGCTTCGCCGCAACCTGCAGCGCGAGCACCTCCAGCGCGTCGCCAATGCGCTGGTGCGCGCGTCGCCGACGATGCCCGCCGACGCGAGGGCGCTGCTGCGCAGCGACGCGCGCCTGCTGCGCGACGAGCTGCGCACCGCATCGGCGCGCTCGCGCCTGTCGCCGGAAACGCAAGCGCACCTTGCGGAAAGCCTGTCCACGCTCGATGAAGCGCTGAAAGCGCCGTTGCAGCGGCAAGGCGTCTGATGACCTTCGCGGCACGTGAAGACCGCTAGCGCCGAGCTCACGCTCGCGCCGCTGGACAATCGCGCGCTGGCCAACCTCTGCGGCGCGCTCGACGCGAACCTGCGCCAGATCGAGTCGGCGCTCGAGGTGAGCATCGCCCGCCGCGGCGCGACGTTCACGCTGCGCGGCGCGGCGCCGCAGGTCGAGCGCACCAGCACCGCACTCAATCACTTCTATGCGCACGCGCGCGAGCCGTTGACGGTGGACGACATCCAGCTGGGCCTCGTCGAGCTTTCCACGATGGGGGAAGCCGCCACGCGGGTACCCGGCGTCGAGCCCGACGGCACCCCGGTGCTGCGCACGCGTCGCGTCGACCTGCACGGGCGCACGCCGAACCAGACGCTGTACCTGCGCAACATCCAGGATCACGACATCACCTTCGGCATCGGTCCGGCAGGCACCGGCAAGACCTACCTCGCGGTGGCCTGCGCGGTCGACGCCCTCGAGCGCGACCTGGTAAAGCGGCTCGTGCTGGTGCGTCCGGCGGTCGAAGCCGGCGAGCGCCTCGGATTCCTGCCCGGAGACCTCGCGCAAAAGGTCGATCCTTACCTGCGCCCGCTCTACGACGCGCTATACGACCTGATGGGGTTCGACAAGACCGCCAAGCTCTTCGAGCGCAGCACCATCGAGATTGCGCCGCTGGCATACATGCGCGGGCGCACGCTCAACCACTCGTTCATCATCCTCGACGAGGCGCAGAACACGACGCCGGAGCAGATGAAGATGTTCCTCACCCGCATCGGTTTCGGCACCAAGGCGGTGGTGACCGGCGACGTCACGCAGATCGACCTGGCGCGCGGGCAGAAAAGCGGGCTGATCGAAGCGCGCCGCGTGCTCAAGGACGTGCGTGGCATCGCCTTCACCGAGTTCACCAGCGCCGACGTGGTGCGTCATCCGCTGGTGCAGAAGATCATCAACGCCTACGAGAAGTACACGCACAGCGAGCGCGTCGATGCGCCGCCGGCGCCCCCGACGACGCTGCGCTAGTGCCGCGTCCGCGCACCGCCCCCCCGGCGCAACGGCGCGTCGCCCGTCCCCGCCTGTCGCTGCACGTGCAGTACGCCGCGACCGGCGCCGACCTTCCGGCACGCCGCTTGCTTCGACGCTGGGCATCGGCTGCGCTCGAGCGTGACCTCGAGGTGACGCTGCGCTTCGTCGGCACCGCCGAGGGCCGCGCGCTCAACCGCACGTACCGGCGCAAGGACGCCGCCACCAACGTGCTCGCCTTCGTGTACGATGATGTGTCGGGAGGCGACATCGTGCTCTGCGCACCCGTGCTCAGGCGCGAAGCGCTACATCAGAAAAAGGCGCTCGAGGCGCATTGCGCGCACCTCGTCGTTCACGGCATGCTGCACTTGCAGGGCTACGATCACCATCGGAAATCCGACGCTTCGCGCATGGAGGCGAAGGAAATCGTCGTCCTGGCCGCGCTCGGGTTCGACAACCCGTACCTCGAGCCTGCGCATCGATGAGCACGGATTCCCCGGACGGCGAGACCCTCAAGCCGACCCTCCTCGAGCGCCTGTCGGCATTCCTCACGCGCGAGCCCGAGGATCGCGAAGGTCTGCTCGAAGTGCTGCACGGCGCCTTCGAGCACAAGCTGCTCGACGCCGACGCGCTGTCGATCATCGAGGGCGCGCTGCAGGTGTCGGAAATGACCGTGCGCGACATCATGATCCCTCGCGCGCAGATGGACGTGGTCTCGATCGACGACGATCCCGCGAAGTTCATCCCGTTCATCCTCGAGACGCGGCATTCGCGCTTTCCGGTGATCGGCGAGAGCAAAGACGACGTCGTCGGCATCCTGCTCGCCAAGGAGCTGCTCAACTATTACGAGAGCCCGGATGCGTTCAATCTGCGCGACACGCTTCGCCCGGCGGTGTTCGTCCCCGAGTCGAAACGCCTGAACGTCCTGCTGCGTGACTTTCGCGCCAACCGCAATCACATCGCCATCGTCGTCGACGAGTACGGCGGGGTGTCGGGACTGGTCACCATCGAGGATGTGCTCGAGCAGATCGTGGGCGATATCGACGACGAGTACGACTTCGACGAGGCCGAGGACAACATCATCCCCGATGCCTCCGGCGGGTACCGGGTCAAGGCGCAGACCGAGATCGCCGATTTCAACGAAGCGATGGGCAGCAGCTTCAGCAGCGAGGAATTCAACACCGTGGGCGGCCTCGTGCTGCGCGCCTTCGGGCGGCTGCCGAAGCGCGGCGAAGCTACGACCATCGGCGCGTTTCGCTTCAAGGTGATCCGCGCCGACAGCCGACGCATCTATACGATGCAGGTCGAGCGCGTCAGCCTGCATCCGGAACAGGATGCGCCATCGGGCACCGGCAGCGCGTGACGTACCCCCCGCTTTCAGTGATCGCGGCGCTGCTGTTGGGCGCCGCGACCGTCTTCGGCTTCGCGCCTTTCGAATGGCCGGCGCTGCCGATACTCACCCTCGGCGCCCTGTTCGCGCTGTGGCAGCATGCGCACTCGCCGCGCCGCGCGGCATGGATCGGCTTCGCCTTCGGCATCGGACTGTTCGGCGCCGGCGTGTCGTGGGTGTACGTGGCGCTGTCGACGTTCGGAGACATGCCGGCGGTGCTGGCGGCCATCGGCACCGCCGGGTTCTGCGCGTACCTGGCGCTGTTTCCCGCGGCGGCGGGCGCGCTTTGTGCGCGACTGGCGCCGCAGGGCTCGCCAGCGCGACTGGCGCTGGCGGCGACGTTGTGGACGCTGGCCGAATGGCTGCGCGGGTGGTTGTTGTCGGGCTTCGGCTGGCTCGCCGCCGGCTACGCGCAGACCGGGCACGCCCTCGAAGGATTCGCCCCCTTGGGCGGAGTGTTCCTGGTCACGCTCGCGATGGCGGCGATCGCCGCGCTCCTCGTGCTTGCATTGCAGTCGCTGGAGCGCCGCGCCTGGTTCGATGCGGTATTCGCGGTGGCAGCGATCGCGGTCGTGTTCGTCGCCGGCGTCGCATCATCTACGCTCGAATGGAGCCGCGCCGCCGGGGAGCCGGTCGCGGTGAGCCTCGTCCAGGGCAACATCGAGCAGGCGCAGAAGTTCGATCCCGCCTATCGCGACAAGACCCTGCTCACCTACGCGGAGCTCGCCCGCGCCGCGAAGGGCCGCCTCATCGTGCTCCCGGAAAGCGCGCTGCCCATGTTCGCCGACGAAGTCACAGCCGAATACGTGACGATCCTGCGCGAGGCCGCGCTGCGCAACGGCGGCGACTTGATGCTCGGGCTTTTCTTCTTCGAGCCGCGTGCCGGCCCCGACGAGGACGACCGGTATTTCAACAGCGTCGTGAGCGTCGGCAGCGCCACCGCGCAACGCTACAGCAAGCATCACCTCGTCCCCTTCGGCGAGACGATTCCCGGCAAGGCCGTGTTCGGCTGGTTCATCCGCCGCGTGCTGGCGATCCCGCTAGCCGACCAGACGCCCGGCCCGGACTACCAGGAACCGTTTGCCGTTGCCGGCGAGCGCGTCGCGGTAAACATCTGCTACGAAGATGCGTTCGGCGGCGAGCTGGCGCGGCGTGCCGTAGAGGCGACGATGTTCGTCAACGTCACCAACGACGCGTGGTACGGTCGCTCGCTCGCCGCCGAGCAGCACGAGCAGATCGCGATGATGCGCGCGCTCGAAACGTCGCGTCCGATGCTGCGCGCGACCAACACCGGCATCACCTCGATCATCGACCATCGCGGGCGCGAGATCGCGCGGTTGCCCTGGTTCACGCGCGGCATTCTCGAGGGGCGAATCGCCGGCCGCAGCGGCGCCACGCCGTACGTGCGGTTTGGCGACGCGCTGGTGGTTGCGATCGCGCTGGCGATCGCCGCCGTCGCCGTCTTCCTGGCGCGTCTGCGCAGGGGCGCATGATTCGGCATCGTCGTTTGGCCGCGGCGATGCGATTCCCGTAAAATCGGTCAGTTTGTCCATCGTCCAGGGGTTCCGCACTTGTCCTCGGCTGCGGTTCTGACATTCCAGCAGGTGATCCTCACGCTCCAGGCGTACTGGAGCGCGCAGGGCTGCGCGCTGCTGCAGCCCTACGACATGGAAGTGGGTGCGGGCACGTCGCACACCGCGACCTTCCTGCGCGCGCTCGGACCCGAGCCGTGGCGCGCGGCGTACGTTCAGCCGTCGCGGCGGCCCAAGGACGGGCGCTATGGCGAGAACCCGAACCGCATGCAGCACTACTACCAGTATCAGGTCGTGCTCAAGCCATCGCCGTCGAACATCCTCGATTTGTACCTCGCATCGCTGACCGCGCTCGGCTTCGACCTCACGAAGAACGACGTGCGCTTTGTCGAGGACGACTGGGAGAACCCGACGCTGGGCGCGTGGGGGTTGGGTTGGGAAGTCTGGCTCAATGGCATGGAAGTCACCCAGTTCACGTATTTTCAGCAGGTCGGCGGGCTCAACTGCGACCCCATCACCGGCGAGATCACCTACGGCCTGGAACGTCTCGCGATGTATCTCCAGGGCGTGGAGAACGTCTTCGACCTCGTGTGGACGGTCTCCAACGACAACGGCGTCGAGCGCAAGCTGACCTATCGCGACGTCTACCACCAGAACGAGGTCGAGCAGTCGACGTACAACTTCGAGCAGTCCAACGTGCCGAAGCTGTTCGACCAGTTCGCGCTGTTCGAGAGCGAGGCGAAGCGGCTGCTCGAAGCCAAGCTCCCTTTGCCGGGATACGAGATGATCCTCAAGGCTGCGCACAGCTTCAACCTGCTCGACGCGCGCGGTGCCATTTCGGTCACCGAGCGCGCCGGCTACATCGGCCGCATCCGCGCGCTGTCGCGCATGGTGGCGCAGGCCTACGTCGAAGCGCGCGAAGCGCTTGGTTTCCCGATGCTTCCGGACGACCGGCGCAGGGCCGCGTGATGAGTGCCGCCGGGCCGCCCCAAGGCGCTCGCCCCCTGGGGGGAGCGGCGCGCAGCGACGCTCGGGGGGATCCTACAAGTGCGGCAACGCTGCTGGTCGAGCTCCTGACGGAGGAATTGCCGCCGAAGGGACTCAAGCGCCTGTCGGAAGCGTTCGCGCGCGAGGTGCACGATGCGCTGCGCACGCGCGACTTCGTCGGCGCGCGCGGTGTCGTCACCGTCTTCGCGACGCCGCGCCGGCTCGCCGTAACGATCACCGACGTTCTGGCAACCGCTTCCGACAAGCCGTTCAAGGAGAAGCTGCTGCCGGTCAGCGTCGCCTTCGATGCTTCCGGCAAGCCGACGCCGGCGCTGATCGGCAAGCTCAAGGCGAGGCAGCTCTCGCATCTCGATCCATCGACGCTCGGCCGCGAGCACGACGGCAAGGCTGAGGTTCTTTTCTACGCCGACGTCGCCAAAGGCGGTCCGCTCGCCACCGCGCTGCAGGCGGCGCTCGACGAGGCCATCTCCGCGCTGCCCATCGCCAAGGTCATGAGCTATACAGGCGCCGGTGGCTTTTACAACGATCGCAAGTTCGTCCGTCCTGCGCACGGGTTGGTCGCGCTGCACGGCGCGGACATCGTACCCGTTCGCGCGCTGGGCCTGGAAGCCGGACGCGTAAGCGCCGGACATCGTTTCCTGGGCCGCGCCGACCTGCACATCGCCTCGGCCGACGCTTACGAGCCCACGCTCGAAGCTGAAGGCAAGGTCATCGCCTCGTTCGACAAGCGTCGCGCCGAGATCGTCGCAGCGCTCGAGCAAGCCTCCGAGCACGCCCGCGTCATCATGCCCGACGCGCTGCTCGACGAGGTGACCGCGCTCGTCGAGTGGCCCGCGGTCTATCCCGGCACCTTCGACCGCGCCTTCCTCGAGGTGCCGCAAGAGTGCCTGATCCTCACCATGCAACAGAACCAGAAATACTTTGCGCTCGCCGACGACGCGGGCGCGCTGCGCCACCGCTTCCTGCTGGTGAGCAACCTGCGCTGCGAGGATCCCTCCGCGATCGTGCACGGCAACGAGCGCGTCCTGCGCGCGCGGCTGGCCGACGCCCGCTTCTTCTACGATCAGGACCGCCGAACGTCCCTCGAGTCCCGCGTCGAGCGCCTGCGCGGTGTTGTCTATCACAACAAGCTCGGCAGCAACGCCGAGCGTGTCGACCGTCTGGTTTACCTGGCCAAGAAGATCGCGCCGCTGCTCGGCGCCGACCCGGCGCACGCCGAGCGCGGCGCGCTGCTGGCGAAGGCGGACCTGGTCACCGACATGGTCGCCGAGTTTCCCGAGCTGCAGGGCACGATGGGACGCTACTACGCGCTGCACGACGGCGAACCTGCGGTGGTGGCAAACGCCATCGAGCAGCACTACTGGCCCAAGGTCGCCGGCGGCGCGCTCCCCGAAGACCCGGTCGCGCAATCGGTCGCGCTGGCCGACAAGCTCGAGTCGCTGGTAGGAATGTTCGGCATCGGCCAGGCGCCAACGGGCGACAAGGATCCGATGGGATTGCGCCGCGCAGCGCTCGGCGTGATCCGCATCTTGATCGAACGTGCGCACCGCGTGTCGCTGCCCGTGCTCGCCGATCTCGCCTTCGACGCGTTCAACGCCATCCCGGCGGTGACGCGCGAGCCCGGCGGGTTGCTTGATTTCATCTACGATCGCCTGCGCGGCTATCTGCGCGACCAGGGCTATACGACGCTCGAAGTCGCCGCAGTCGTCGACGCGCACCCCGAAGCCATCGACAATCTTCCAGCGCGGCTCGCCGCGGTGCGTGCCTTCGGCATGCTGCCCGAGGCCGAATCGCTCGCCTCGGCCAACAAGCGCATCGCCAACATCCTCAAGAAGTCCGGAGGCGACGCCGCGGCTTCGGTCGATCGGGCGCTGCTCAATGACGGGGCCGAGCACGACCTCTACGCGGCGGTGCAGGTGCTGCTGCCGTTGGTTCACGGCCACGTGCATCGCGGCGACTACACCGAGGCATTGCGCGCGCTCGCGTCGGCGCGCGGGCCTGTCGACCGCTTTTTCGACGACGTGATGGTGATGGCCGACGACCGCGCCTTGCGCGCCAACCGCCTGGCGCTCCTGCGCGGGCTGGCCGAGGCGATGAACCAGGTCGCCGACATCTCCAAGCTTGCCGCCTGAAATAACGCGAAAGCCATGGTCCAGTTCGCCTCCGAATCGATTGCGCAGACCCGCCACGCCAAGCTCATCGTCCTCGACCGCGACGGCGTCATCAACTACGACAGCGACCAGTTCATCAAGTCGCCCGACGAGTGGAGGCCGATCCCGGGAAGTCTCGAGGCGATTGCGCGGCTCAATCACGCCGGGTTCCGCGTCGTCGTCGCGACCAACCAGTCGGGACTCGGCCGCGGGCTGTTCGACATGGCGACGCTGATTACCATCCACGACAAGATGTACAAGGCGCTGGCGCACGCGGGCGGGCGCATCGACGGGATCTTCTACTGCCCTCACACCGCGGATTCGGCGTGCGAATGCCGCAAGCCAAAGCCCGGGATGTTCGTCGAGATCGGAAGGCGCTTCGGCGTGGACATGACCGGGGTGCCATGCGTCGGCGACAGCGTTCGCGATCTGGAGGCGGCCGCCGCGGTCGGCGCCCAGCCCATGCTCGTTCTCACCGGCAAGGGCGAGAAGACGCTGCGCGAGGGCAACTTTCCCAAGAATGCCGTGATCTTCCCCGACCTCGCCTTCGTCGCCACGGCGCTTCTCGCCGGCGACTAGGGCCTGGTCAAAGACCCTAGCGACGATGTCGGCGCTGCGTTCAGTCCTGTTCATGCTCTACCAGCTCGTCGTCACGCCGAGCTGGGCGGTGCTGGTGCTGCTCCTTTTCTGGCTGCCGCCGATCCCGCGCTTCAAGTTCATCATGGGGTGGTGCTGGCTCAACCTTTTCGGCGCGCGCTGGATCTGTGGCATCCACTGTCGCGTCATCGGCCGCGAAAACCTGCCGCCCTTCGACCAGCCGCACGTGGTGATGTGCAAGCACTCGTCGACCTGGGAGACGCTGGCGCTGAATTTCGTCTGCCCGCCGCTTGCTTTTGTGGCCAAGAAGGAGCTGCTTTCCATCCCATTCTTCGGATGGGCATTCCGTTGCGCGTCGCCGATCACCATCGATCGAACCTCCGGCCAGTCCGCGATGACGCAGATCGCCACGCAGGGCCGCGAGCGTCTGGCGCAGGGATTCTGGATCGTCGTTTATCCCGAAGGCACGCGCATCCGCACCGGTACGCGTGCGCACTACAAGACCGGCGGCGCGAGGCTCGCCTTGATGCTTGGCGTTCCGATCCTGCCGGTGGCGCATAATGCGGGCTACTTGTGGCCCAAGGGGATGCTCGGCAAACTGCCGGGCACGGTCACCATGTCGATCGGCGCACCGATCGCCTCCGACGGCAAGGACATGCAGCGCCTCATGAACGAGGTTGAATCCTGGATCGAGAACGAGGTCGTGCGACTGGGCGACCCGCGGCGAGCGAGCGGGCGCGAGCGCGCCTGATCCGCGGGGGGAACGCCACCGAGCGCAGCGTGCTGCTGTGCGGCCGCAGCATCGGCTATCGACTCTTCCGCGCGCGCCGTCGCTCCATCGGCATGCTCATCGATCAGACGGGACTCACGGTGCGCGCTCCCCCGTGGGTGAGCATCCGCGACATCGAGCAGGCGCTCGTCGAGCGCGCGCAATGGGTGGTCGACACGCTGGTCGAGTGGCAGGGACGCGAATGCGAGGCATTGCCCGCAGCGTGGCGTGAAGGCGCGGCGCTGCTCTACCTCGGCCGCCCGTTGACCCTAGCCCTGTTCACCGCGCGCCGACGCAGGATCGCAGCCGACTTGCTGCACCTCACCGTGCAGCATCCCAACCCCGCCGACGAGCAGGAGATCGGCGAGTACGTTGGCAGCTGGCTCAAGGAGCAGGCGCTGGCGCTGCTGGCGCCTCGGGTCGCGCACTTCGCAAGCAAGGTCACCACCACCGCGCCAACGCTGAAGCTTTCCAACGCCCGCACGCAATGGGGCACGTGCAACCATCGCGGCGAGATCCGGCTCAACTGGCGCCTGGTGCAGCTTCCGCCGCACATCGCGGACTACGTGGTGGCGCATGAAGTCGCACACCTGATTGAGCTCAACCATTCGCCGCGCTTCTGGGCGCTCGTGGAAGCGCTGCTTCCAGGCCACGTCGCGGCGCGATGCGAGCTCGACGCGCTGACGCCGCTCCTGGGGTAGCTGAACACGCCGGCAACGCGAGGAAGCGCGCTGTGCGCCTCTCAGGTGGGTGCGGGAAGCTCAGGCAACGCGACATCGATGCCCGACTGCGCTTGCAGCAGGCTCGCCAGCGCCACGCCGAGCTCCGTGCCGCTGCGGGTGTCGCGCCATGCGCCCGCATCGCTTCGATAGTGGAAGCCGCCGGAGCGCGCCGCGACCCAGATCTCGCGACTGGGCAGATGACGGTTGACGATGAGCTTGCCGCCGTCGCCGCAATCGATGTCGAGCACACCGTCGTTGAGCGTCCAGTCGACGTCGACACCCGCCGCATCGAGCGCGCCACCGATCGTCGCCAGCACGCGATCGGCGAGCGCGCTGAAATCGCTCTCCGCGCTCACCTGCCCGGCTCCGACCTGCGTGCTAGACTCGGACGCAATCGCATCGTGAATCGCATCGTGACGTGTGGCATGAAGCTCTGGATGTTACGCCGTTCGGTGTCCGTTCTGTTCGTCGCGGCAGCGCTTGCGACCACCGGTTGCGGCATCAAAGGTCCCCTGCGGCTGCCGCCGGCGAAGCCCGGCGCGTCCGACACGAGCGTCGCACCGCCGGCACGGCCGAGCTCCGAAACACCCGCTCCATCGGTTCCCGAGCCCGCGACCGAATCGACCAAGCCCCGCGTTCCCGTACCGTCGAGCGAAGGCCCGACGCAGTGACATCGCAAGCGCCGGCAGGCGCGATGCAGGGGCCGTGGACCGCTGTGCGCGAGAGCTCCGATACGGAGCTCGCCGTCGAGGGCGTGTCGCTCTCGGCGATCGCGCACCGCTTCGGCACGCCCTGCTTCGTTTACTCCCGCGCCGCGCTGGAAGCTGCCTACCGGGACTTCGACGCGGCATTCGAGGGCATTCCGCACCGCATTTGCTACGCCATGAAAGCCAACTCGAACCTCGGCGTGCTCAACGTCTTCGCCCGCCTGGGCAGCGGCTTCGACATCGTTTCCGGCGGCGAGCTCTCGCGAGTGATCGCGGCCGGCGGAGATCCCCGCAAGGTGGTGTTCTCCGGTGTCGGCAAGACCGACGCCGAAATGGCGAAGGCGCTCGAGCTTTCGATCCACTGCTTCAACGTCGAGTCGGCAAGCGAACTCGATCGCCTCGACGCAGTGGCCGGCCGGTTGCGCGTGCGCGCGCCGGTGAGCTTCCGGGTCAATCCCGACGTCGATTCGCGCACGCATCCCTACATCTCCACGGGCCTTCGGGACAATAAGTTCGGCGTCGCGTTCGAAGAGGCTCATGAGCTTTATCGCCGCGCAGCGGCGATGCGCAATGTCGCCATCCGCGGCATCGACATGCACATCGGCTCGCAAATCACCGAGCTGGGGCCGCACCTTGAGGCCGCCGAGAAAGCCTTCGCGCTGAGCGACCGGCTTGCCGCGGAAGGCATCCAACTCGAGCACATCGACCTCGGCGGCGGCATCGGCATCCGCTATCGCGACGAGGAAACGATCCATCCGTACGAATACGCGCTGGCGATCGGTCGTCTGCGCGGTAACCGATCGCTCGAGGTGCTTCTGGAGCCGGGCCGCTTCCTGGTAGGGAATGCGGGGATCCTCCTGACCCGCGTCCTGCACCTCAAACCCGGCGCGGAAAAGAACTTCGCCATCGTCGATGCGGCGATGAACGACCTCCTGCGTCCGGCGCTGTACGAGGCGTGGCACGACGTGCGCGCGGTGCGGCCGCGACAAGGGAAAGGGACCATGGCGGTCTGGCAGATCGTCGGCCCGGTCTGCGAAAGCGCCGATTTCCTCGCGCACGACCGCGAGCTGTCGCTCGCCGGCGACGACCTTCTGGCGATCGGTTCCGCCGGTGCGTATGCGATGGCGATGAGCTCGAACTACAACTCGCGGCCGCGCGCCGCCGAGGTCATCGTCGACGGCGACACCGCGCATCTGGTGCGATCCCGCGAGCGCATCGACGATCTCTTCGCCAGCGAATCGCTGCTGCCGTAGTGCGCTTCGCAACGCGAAAAAATGCGTGTGCAAATTCGCAACACTGACGTTCCGCGTCACCTAAAACAGCATTTAAATCTTGTATTTCGAAAAAAATTGGCTAGAATTCAGGCAGCAGGTGTCAATGGGTTTGTCAATGGGTTTATAAACAGGTTGTTGAAACCCGATGGCCGATTCAAGGCAACCTGCGATGAAACAGAAGCACTCATAACAGTCATGGAACTCAGACAGGAGAACCAAAGATGATGGCAGATATGATGACGATGGCCCCGGCCGCTCCGGCCATGAAGGCGCCTAAGAAGAAGGCGAAGAAGAAGGCCGCGACCAAGAAGAAGGCTGCAAAGAAGAAGGCGGCTCCGAAGAAGAAGGCTGCAAAGAAGAAGAAGGCGGCCCCGAAGAAGAGGAAAGCGGCGAAGAAGAAGGCCGCCCCCAAGAAGAAGAAGAAGGCTGCGAAGAAGAAAGCGGCGAAGCGCAAACCCGCCAAGAAGAAGGCAGGGAAGAAGAAGAAGGCCGGAAAGAAAAAGGCCGCTCCGAAGAAGAAGGCCGCCAAGCGCAAGCCAGCCAAGAAGGCGCGCAAGGCAAAGAAGATCTAAGCTTCGGCAGCGAATGGTCTGTTGCCTTAAGGCAACGGACGCCAAAACAGGCGACGCGAGAGTGTCGCCTGTTTTGTTTTGCGGACCGCGTTTTGCGGATCGGGGTCAGCGGACCTGGCCCGACCGTGCGCGAGGATGCGTCGCCGGGCTTGTCGCCGACTTGGCGCGAGACCCGCCGGCGGCTGCCGGCCTCTTCCTGTTCGAGCGGAGCGATTTCGTGGGAGTGGCGTCGCTGACGATGCGAAGCTTCTGCCCCACCGACAGGTGCGTGCCCAGACCCTGGTTCCATGACCGGATGTCCTGCTGCGTCACATCGTAGCGCACAGCAATGGATGCCAGCGACTCGCCTTTCCCGACGCGGTGGAACACCGTGCGCGTGCTTGGCACCGCGGTGAAGACCACGTCCTGCAGCGACGCGGCGGTCGCATCCGACGGTGCCTGTGACGGCACCAGCAAGGCGTGACCCGCGGGCACGCCGGTCGCGCGCGCGCCGAGGCCATTGACGGTGCGCAGCGTCTCCAGCGGCATGCCGAAGCGCGCGGCGACCTGCGCCAGCGTCTCCCCCGGCCGGGTGCGATACGCCTGCCACGTGACCATCGGCTGATCGATGAGCTCGAGCTTGGCCGCGAACAGCTCGGCCTTGTCGTACGGCAAAAGCAGCGTCGTCTCGTCGGCGCCGGCGATCACCGGACGGTTGTGCTGGGGATTGAGCGAGAGAAACTCGTCGAGCGGCATCTCGGCGAGCTCTGCGGCCTTCTTGATGTCCATCTTCCGGGTGGTGCGCACGACGGCGAAGTAAGGTGCGTCGGGGACGTCGGCGAGATCGAGCCCGAAGACCTCGGGATCGCGGATGATGTTCTTGACCGCCTGCAGCTTCGGCACGTACTGCCGCGTTTCGGCAGGCATGCTGAGGCTCTGGTAATCGGTGGGCAGGCCGCGCTTGACGTTCGCGGCGATGGCGCGGCGCACCGAGCCTTCGCCCCAGTTGTAGGCCGCGAGCGCCAGATACCAGTCGCCGAATTCGGCGTACAACTTCTGCAGGTAGTCGAGCGCGCCGCCAGTCGCGGCGACGACGTCGCGGCGCTCGTCGAGCCACCACGTCTGCTCGAGGCCGAAATGTTTCCCGGTCGACGGGATGAATTGCCAGATGCCCGATGCACGGCTGCGCGAATACGCCATCGGGTTGTACGCACTCTCGATCATGGGCAGCAGCGCCACTTCGGTGGGCATGCCGCGCTTCTGGATCTCGCCGACGATGTAGTAGAGGTAGCGGCGGCTGCGATCGACCATTCGCGCCACGTAGTCCGGGCGCGTCGCGTACCAGCTCTCTGCCGACTTGACCTCGGGCGACTGGAGATCGGGCAGTTCGAAGCCCTGCCGGATGCGGATCCACAGGTCTGCGTATTCGAACTGGATCGGCAGCGTCTCCCCGGCGACCGCAGCCGGATTGTCCGAGCCGGCGCGGAAGAAAACCGGCGCCGGCTCGACCGGGACGTCGAGAACTACTATCGGGGGCTCAGGCGGCTGCTCCGGCGGTGCCGCCAGAGCGATCGGCTCCGCCGGAACGCGCGGAACCGTGGAGCACGACGCGAGCACGAGCGCACAAATGCACGCCAGCGCGACACGCGCCGTCGCCGCAAACATCGGATCGGTGTCAGGCAAGGTGCCGCGATGGTAGGTGGCCGCGCGAGGCCGCGTCAAGGCGCGCCGCGGGATCAAAAGCTGTTCTTCCAGGCACGCAGCTCGGCGAATGCCGCCACCGCCGAATCGAGCGTGCGCCCGGCATGGCGCTCGATCGCGGCGCGCACGGCGGGCTCGCGCACGCGCAGGAAGGGGTTGGTGAGACGCTCTTCGGAGATCATGGAGGGAAGCGTAGGCAAACCCTGTGCCCGCTTTGCCTGGACGCGCTTTTCGCGCTCGGCAAGGGGCTCGGATCCGGGTTCGACCGCGCGAGCGAAGCGAAGGTTCGACAAGGTGTATTCGTGCCCGCAATAGACCTGCGTGGCGTCGGGAAGCGCCGCGAGCGTGTCGAGCGAGGCGAGCATCTGCGCGGGCGTGCCCTCGAACAGCCGGCCGCACCCCGCCGCGAACAGCGTGTCGCCGCAAAATACGCTGCCGCCGCCGACGAACGCGATGTGACCGGCGGTATGGCCCGGGATGTCGAGCACGGCAAATTCGATCCCGGGACCGGGAACGACGATCGCGTCGCCGGCAGCGCACGCCCGAGTGCGACCAGGGATGTCCTCGCGCGCGGGACCGTAGACCGGCACCTTCCAGCGCGCGGTGAGCGCGTGGATGCCGCCTACGTGATCACCGTGATGATGTGTTGCGAGAATCGCGCTCAACGCGAGATTCTCGCGCTCGAGATACGCGATCACGGGGACCGCATCGCCGGGATCGACGACGGCAACGTGCTCGCCTTCGCGCAGAGCCCAGATGTAGTTGTCGGCGAACGCCGGGATGGGGATAATCGATGGCATGAGCGAATCTTCGATAGCGCCGGCGCACCTGTCAACCGGAACGCTCGCTGATTGGTTTGCGACCCCTCCCGGCCGCTACCTCCGCACCCGCGAGCAGGCGTATTTCGACCGCGTGCTCGCCGACATCTTCGGCTATCACGCGCTTCAGGTCGGGCTGACCGAGTGCCCGTTCCTGCAGGCGTCGCGCATCAGCACGCGCGTCACCATCGATCTCGAGGAGCCGGCGCAGGTGCTTGCCGACCCTCACTGGCTGCCGTTCGCCGAGAACAGCATGGACCTGATCGTGCTGCCGCACGTTCTCGAATTCACCGACGAGCCTCACCAGCTGCTGCGCGAGGTGCATCGCGTGCTCAGGCCCGAGGGCCAGGTGATGATCGCGGGCTTCAATCCGTTTTCCCTGTTTGGGGTGAAGCGATACTTCGGCCGCGAACAAACCATGCCCTGGAACGGCAACTTCATCGCGCTCTACCGGCTCAAGGACTGGCTGTCACTGCTCGGCTTCGAAGTCTCGGGGGGCAGCCTCGACGCCTACATTCCCCCTCACTCACAGGAAAAGTGGCTGCGTCGCATGGGCTTTTTCGAGAAGGCGGGCGACCGCTGGTGGCCCATTGCCGGCGGCGTCTATTTCCTGCGCGCGACCAAACGCCTGCTCGGCATGCGCGTGATCACGCCGCAGTGGTCGCGTCGCGTCCGCAAGAAAGCGCTCGCCTCGGTGGCGCGCCAGGCGCGCGAATGTACCGATACCGTCGAATAAGCGCCGTGCGGGTTCTCCGATGACGCCGCCGGTGGTGATCTACACCGACGGTGCATGCAAGGGCAACCCCGGCCCCGGTGGTTGGGGTGCGCTGCTCGCGTTCGATGGCCAGGAGCGCGAGATCTTCGGCGGCGACTCGGCGACGACGAACAACCGCATGGAGCTCACCGCGGTCATCAAAGCGCTTGAGAGCCTGCGCCGCCGCTGCAGCGTCGTGATCTACACCGACTCGCAATACGTCAAGAACGGCATCCAGACGTGGATCCACGGTTGGAAAAAAAACGGCTGGAAGACCGCCGACAAGAAACCGGTCAAGAACGCCGACCTCTGGCGCGAGCTCGACGCACTGGTGCCGCTGCACGACATCGAATGGCGCTGGGTCAAGGGGCACTCCGACACGCCGGGGAACGAGCGCGCCGACGCGCTCGCCAATCGCGGCGTGGAAGAGCTCGCCGGGTAGCACCACCCCTTGGGTGCCGGCGCGGCTAGGCTGGCTGCTACGGCGCCGCGAGCCGCTTCGAGAAAACCTGCATTTCCTTCAGCGCCTGCTTGTCGCCCTTTTTTTGCGCCGCGGCCATCCCGTCGCGATAGGCGTCGAGCGCTGCCGCCTTGTCGCCGGCCTGCGTAAGCGCCTTGCCCAGCAGCTTCCAGGCCGCCGAGTAGGTCGGATCGAGCACCAGCGCGCGTCGCAGGTGCTCGGTCGCACGCGGCGCGTCTCCCGCCGCCAAATAGGCGCTGCCCAAGCCGAAGCGCAGCAGCGTGCCGTCCTTGCCCGATGCGAGCAGCTTCTCAAGAGCCTCGACGCCGGGTGCGGTCGCGCTCACCTGTGCAGTCTCACTTGGGCATTCACTTGCGCGGGGCTCATTTGTGCAGACTCACCTGTGTAAAAATTCGCCGCTCTGGCAGTCGACGCGCTGCATCGGATAGATCACTTCCTTGGTCTCGCCATTGACCTGTCCACCGACGTGAGCGAACAACCATCCCTTCGCCGCATGCCGATACAGGATGCGCTGCGGGAACTCGCCGCTGATGTTCTCGAAAGTGAAGATCTCGTCGTCGCCATCGATTTTCTTGCCTGCCAGCTTGAACGCGCTTTCCTTGCGTCCCGAAGGCGAAGGCACGTAGTAGATGCCATCGGCCCGCGGCTCGATGCGCAGATACTCGAAGGTCTGCGTCTTGCCCTGCATCGCGGTCTGGCTCGCGCCGACCATGATGTCGCCTTTCAATGGCAGCCACTCCTCGCGGAACTCGCGCTGGTTGACCTTGCCTTCCCAGCAGCCGGCCAGCCATGCGAATGCCTGCAGCGGCGAAGCCGCACCGGGCTGCGAAGGTGCGGATCCCGACGGCGGCGTCCAGGTTTGCGCCGTCGCGACCGCTGGAACGATGAGACAAAGCGCCAGGAGCGCCGGGATACTCGATTTCGGTTTCATCAGCCAGCTCCTCATTGGGTACGGGCAAGAGGCAGGTTGAGCAGCAGGTTCTGCGGCTTGAGCCTCAGCCGGTGCCCGGCGTCCATCGCCATCGCCAGGTACACCGGACGCCCCGCGATCGACGCGCGCATTGCTGCGGGGTCTGCGAAGTTTAACTCGAACAGGCACAGCAGGCGCTCGTGCCGATCAGTCGCGACCTCGATACGATTGTACAGATCGTTGAGCAGCGCGCTCGCTTCGACATCGAGTCCGACGTGCCACACCCATCGCGCATCGTTGATTTCGCGCTGCGCGACGATCGACACTTCCACGCCGAGGAAATGCACCACCCAGCGCTCGAGCACGCGGCACAGCGCCGCCAGAGCAGGTCGGCCGCGATTGATGCTGACCGCCTGGTCGAACCGCTCGTCCGCATCCCAGTAACGCTGCGCGTTCTCGGCATCCATGACGTCGAGCTCGAGCGTGCGCGTCGGCGTGCGGTTGCGCACCAGCAGCTCGCCCACGCTGCCGAACGCGCCGCTGGCGTAGCGCTCGACGGTGACCTCGTCGGCCGCCATCACCGCGCCATCCTCGAGGACGCTGATCTTCTGGGTGCGGAACAGCATTTCCGCGGCGCGCGCCTCCATCGGATCGGCGTCGACGCCAAGGATGTGGCGCAGCAGGATCTGCGTGAGCTGTTGCACGAATTGTGGGGGAACGTCTACGCCCTCGCCGGCAAAGAGCTCGGCGTAGGCTGCTTCGAGCGTCGATGATCGCAACAGGCGATCGCGAAAGCGAAGCCATATCCGGAAATTCTCACGCGCGTCGGGGTCGGCGATGCGGAAGACGTTGGCGTCGTCGACCTCGCGCCCGGGCGATTCGAGCAGCAGTTCGTGGAGCGCGAGCTCGTCGGCGCACGATTCGCCGACGGGTGCGAGCTCCGGACGAAGCAGGTAGCTCCTCAAAAACGCGTCGGTGACGCGCAGCCGCCTATCACCGTCGATGTCGAGAAGTCGATAACCGCAGGATGGCCAGAAGTCAGGCACGGCCCCTCGCCGGTCGCCGCGCGTCCCGGTCAGCCGCCAAGCATCGCTTTGCGCAGGTCGCCCTGAACGGGCTTGTCGCCGAGCCATACGCGCGACAGCGCCTGGTTGAACGCCTCGCCGGCGATGCTGCCCTTGTTCTCGCCATTCCAGACGACCTGGGTCGCAGCATTGACGTAGTCGAGCGTGACGACGTCCTTTTCCTTCACTTCCTTGAACGCCTTCATGATCGAAACCATCTGGTCGATCTGCGTCTTGATCGCCGCGAGCTGCTCCGGCGTGTTGGCTTCATTGAGACCGTCGACCAGCGCCTCGGTAAGCTGGTCGGCCGACAGCGCGCGCAGCATGTTGAGCTGGATGCGCCGCGGCGCCTTCGCGAGCACGCCCTGCAGGTCACCGGACTTTTGCGGGAGGTACAGGCTGGCCACGTATATCTTGAAAACGACCTTGGTGCGCACGCCCGCGCCGTTGAGCACGAGCTCCTGTCCGCCAACCGTCACCTTGTCGTCGAGCTTCACTCCGCCGATCTCGGCGGCCGATGCGGCGATCGAAAGACCAAACGAGACCAGTGCAACCCTCAGTGCAATCCTCAGTGCAACCCTTAAAGCTCGTACCATCATGTTCTCCTCTCTCGTTTTGATTTCGATGACGCCTAAAGCGCCTCGAAGATGCCCGCGGCGCCCATTCCAGTGCCCACGCACATCGTCACCATGCCGTACTTCTGCTTGTTGCGCCTTAGACCGTGGACGATCGTCGCCGTGCGAATCGCGCCGGTGGCACCCAGCGGATGTCCGAGTGCGATCGCGCCCCCGAGAGGATTGATCCTGGCGGGATCGAGGTCCAGCTCGCGGATGACCGCCAGATTCTGCGCGGCGAACGCTTCGTTGAGCTCGATCCAGTCCAGCGACGACTTCGCGATGCCGGTCTGCGCGAGAACCTTCGGAATCGCCGCGACCGGGCCCATGCCCATCACTTCCGGCGCGACGCCGCCCACCGCGAATCCCACCCAGCGCGCCAGCGGAGCGAGCGCAAGCTCGCGCAGCACGCGCTCGCTCACCAGGATCGACGCGCCCGCGCCGTCCGACATCTGCGAGCTGTTGCCTGCCGTCACGGAACCCTTGGCGGCGAACGCCGGGCGCAGCTTGGCCAGGCCTTCGGCGCTCGTGTCGACGCGAGGACCTTCGTCGCGGTCGACGGCGCGCCGACGCGAAACCACCGCGCCGGCGGAGAGGTCCGGCATTTCATCCGCCACGGAATACGGCGAGATCTCGTCGGCGAATTGACCCGCCGCCTGCGCCGCCAGCGCCTTGCGATGGCTTTCCAGCGCGAACGCATCCTGCGCCTCGCGCGAGACGTTCCAGCCGGTGGCGACCTTCTCCGCGGTGAGGCCCATGCCGTAGGCGATGCCCAGGTTCTCGTTTCGAGCGAACACTTCGGCGTTGATCGCGAGGCGGCCCATCATCGGGATCATGCTCATGCTCTCGGTGCCGGCGGCGATCATGACGTCGGCTTCTCCGGTACGTATGCGATCCGCGGCGATCGATACCGCATTCAAACCCGAGGAACAGAACCGGTTGACCGTCATTCCGGCCACGCTGTTGGGAAGTCCCGCGAGCAGCAATCCGATGCGCGCCACGTTGAGCCCCTGCTCGTACTCGGGCATCGCACAGCCGACGATGACGTCGTCGACGCGCCTCGCGTCGAGCTGCGGCACCTTGGCCAGCACCGCCTTCAGGACATGCGCGAGCAGCGAATCCGGACGTGTGTGACGGAACACGCCCCGAGGCGCCTTGCCCACGGGAGTTCGGATGGAGGCGACGATGTAGGCGTCTTGCAGGGATCGGGCCATGAGATTCTCGAAAAGGGCTGGCGCGAGTGGTTGGACTTCGGTTTCGCTCAGTTTCGCAGGGGCTTGCCGGTCGCGAGCGTGTGTGCGATGCGTTCGAGCGTCTTCGGATGCCTGAGCAGCGCCATGAACTCGCGGCGCTCCACGTCGAGCAGCCACTTTTCGTCGACCGTGCTGCCCGACTCGACCGCGCCGCCGCAAAGCACGCGTGCGGCCGCCAGCGCCACCTCGAAATCGTAGGCCGAAATGAACCCACCGTCGCGCATGTTGACCAGCAGCATCTCCAGCGTGGCGATGCCGGTCTTGCCGGCGACGGGAATGTCGCGACGCGGAAGCTGCGGGCGGTACGCGCTCTCGGACAGCGCCACGACCTGCGCCTTGGCCACCCAGAGCAGCTCGAAGGGGTTCTGTATCACCACATCACTGGAGCGCAAATAGCCCAGCTCGCGGGCGTCGAGCGCGCTCTTCGACACCGTCGCCTTCGCCACCTGCTGGAAATACGTGCGCACGAAGGGAAACATGTCGAGCGGGCTGCCGCTGGCGCCGCGCACCGACTCCGCCGCCGCCCGCACCGCGAGCTCCTTGCAGCCACCGCCGCCCGGAAGCAATCCGACGCCCGCTTCGACCAGTCCGATGTATGACTCGAGCGCGGCCACCGTTCTGTCGCAGTGCATGATGAACTCGCACGAGCCGCCGAGCGCCATGCCTCGAACCGCGGCCACCGTGGGTATCAGGCTGTATTTGAGGCGCTGCGAGGTCTGCTGGAACTTGGCGACCACGGCCTCGACGCGGCCCCATTGCCCGGTCTGCACGGTGGCGGAGAACGCGGCAAGGTTGGCGCCGAAGGAAAACGGCTCGCGCGTCTGCCAGATGACCAGCCCGCGCCAGTTCTTCTCGGCCTCGGCGATCGCCGCCTGCAGACCGTCAAGCACGTCCTCGCCGATGGTGTTGGCCTTGGTCTTGAAGGAGACGATCGCGACGTCGTCGCCGGTATGCCACATGCGCACCGCGGCGGTTTCGATGATGGTCGTTCCCGTCGGCCACTGCTCGCCGAGCACCGGGTCGGGAAAATACTGCCTGCGATACACCGGCAGCGTGGAACGCGGACGGAATTCATTTGCGGACGCGGAATAGGCGCCGGCCGCGGAATGCACGCCGTCCGCCGCCGGACCGTGCATCACCCACGCCGGCAGCGGCACCGCGACCAGCGCCTTGCCGGCGGCGATATCCTCGGCAATCCATTGCGCGACCTCCTTCCAGCCCGCCGACTGCCAGGTCTCGAAGGGGCCTGCCTGCCAGCCGAATCCCCATCGAATCGCGAGATCGACGTCGCGCGCGTTGTCCGCGATGTCGGCGAGGTGATACGCCGCATAGTGAAACAGGTCGCGGAAAATCGACCACAGGAACTGCGCCTGGGGATGCGTGCTGGCGCGAAGGCGGGCGAATTTCTCGGCCGGGTTCTTGAGCGCGAGGATCTCGGCGACCGACGGGTCGACCGTTGGCGCGGATTCCCGATACGTCTGGATCACCGGGTCGAGCACTTCGATCGCCTTGCCGACCTTTCGGAACACGCCGGCGCGCGTTTTCTGCCCCAGCGCGCCTTTTTCGATCAGCGCAGAGAGCCACGCCGGCGCGCGATAGTGGCTGTGCCACGGGTCGTCGGGCAGCGTTTCGTCCATCGTGCGAATCACGTGCGCGAGCGTGTCGAGCCCCACGACGTCGGCGGTGCGGTAGGTCGCGCTCCTGGCGCGCCCGATCGCCGGCCCGGTCAGCGCGTCGACGACGTCGAAGCCCAGGCCGAAGCGCTCGGTGTGCACCATCGTCGCCAGCATCGAGAACACGCCGACACGATTGGCGACGAAGTTGGGCGTGTCCTTGGCACGGATCACACCCTTGCCCAGCGAGCTCACCAGGAAGGTTTCCAGCTGGTCGAGAAGCGCCGGCTCGGTATCCTTCTGCGCGATCAGCTCGACCAGGTGCATGTAGCGCGGCGGATTGAAAAAGTGAATGCCGCAGAAGCGCGGGCGCAGCGCCGGAGGGCACGCCTGCGCCAGCGCATTGATCGACAGTCCCGAGGTGTTGCTCGCGAAGATCGCGCGCGCGTCGATGTGCGGCGCGACCCTCTCGTAGAGCGCCTTTTTCCAGTCCAGGCGCTCGGAGATGGCCTCGATCACGAGGTCACAATTGGCGAGCCGGGTGAGGTCTTCGTCGTAGTTGGCGGGATCGATGGTAGCCGCCACGTCGGCGCTCGCCAGCGGCGAGGGTTCGAGTTTGCGCAGGTTGTCGATCGCCTTTCGCGCAACCGCGCTGCGGTCGCCTTCCTTGGCGGCGAGATCAAAAAGCAGGACGGGAACTCCGGCGTTGACCAGGTGCGCGGCGATCTGCGCGCCCATGACGCCGGCGCCGAGCACGGCGGCACTGCGAATGAGAAACGGTGGTTGGGTCATATCGGTAGGCTGGCGATCCACGATCATCCGGCGTCGAATCCTCCCGTACCCGATGCTCGAAAATAATGCACCGCGAGCCTTGCCCGCGGCCTACAAAGTGATGCGCCGCGAGCGAATGCCGCGGCCTACAAAGTGATGCGCCACGAGCGAATGCCGCGGCCTACAAAGTGATGCGCCGCAGGCGAAGCCCGCGGCGCGTGGATTCCGACTGCAGTGATGCTGGCCTACTTGAAGTTGTAGGTCACCTGCAGCGCTGCGATGTTCACGTTGCTGTGGTAGGTGCCGCTCACCAAGCCGAACGAGTTGGTGCTGCCCTGGTTCTGGCTGATGCTCGGATTCTGCACGTAGATAAAGGTATAGCCGAAATCGAATGTCCACTGTGGCGACATCCGATATTGGGCACCGACCGAGAACCAAGTGCGGTCTTCGTCGGGCAGCCGCACGGTACGGTCGGTGTTGTTGACGGGCGACTGATCGAAAGCGAGACCGCCGCGGAACATCCACTGGTCGTTGTAGTGGTAGTTGGCGCCGCCGGCGACACGCCATGTGCTACGGAAATTCTCCGGCACCGTTTGCAGGGCAGTGCCATTGCTGCGCACAATCTGCAGTTGCTGCACGCTGTGCCAGTCGGTGTACTGCACATCGCCCATCACGTCCCACCGGTTGTCGATCTGGCGGAAGAACGAGGCGTTGGTCGTCGACGGGACGCGCAAAGCGAGGGTCACGTTGGTGTTGACCAGCGGCCCGTTATTGATCGCGGTCGACAACACGGTGGCCACCGGCACGAGGTTCGAAGGCAGCGTGGGCACTGGCGGCGTGCTGAAGTTTGCGCTGCCGTTGATCGTGTATTTGATCGACGACCGGTAGGCGAGCCCGAAGCGCGTCTGCTTGTCCGGCTCGAACATCATGCCGATGTTCCAGCCATAGCCGTTGTCATTGCCCTGTATATTGGCACCCGCTTCCGAGCCGGCGTAAGCCGCGACCACCGGTGCGACAAACGCCACCGGAATCTGCCCGGCCGCTGCCGCCTGCTGCGCGGCCTGCGCGATCGCCCCGGCATAGTTCACCTGGTTGGTGAGCGTCGCCTTGATGTGCTGGTAGCTGAATCCGGCGCCAAAGCTGAGCATGTCGCTGGGCTTCCACGACAACGCCGGATTGACGTTGATGGTCTCGAGCTTGGATTCGACACCCTGGAAGCGCCCGATCCAGTTCGAGTCGTATTCGGTCTTCAGACCAAAGGGCACATTGACTCCGATGCCGAACGCCCACTGCGCGTTGATGGGGACGGAGAGGTACATCGCCGGGATAGCGGCACAACTGCCCGCGTCGCCGCCGCTGCCGCCAAGCGGTTGCAACGCCGCCGGCGCCGATCCGCTGTCGCTGAATTTCGAGGAGGGACAGACCAGGCTGCCCGCCACGACCACCTGCAGCGGCAGTCGCGACATGCCCGCAGGGTTGAAGTAGATCGTGCTGGCGTCCTCCGCCGAGGCGGCGCCGCCGGCGAACGCATTGCCCAGACCGCTGCCGCTCTGCTCCTGAAGCGCGAATGCCGAGCCCAGCGCCTGGCCGGCCGCCATCGTCAACACAGCACCCGCAACCGCTGCCGCGAGGCGCGTGCGGCGAAATTGTCCCGAATTCATTGCGTGCTCTCCTCGTTGGTGAATGCAACTTCAGGGTTGCTTATTGGACGTCTATGTCGTCGCCGCCGGACGGCCACGCTCGCGTTCGCGAGTCGCGAGCACTATACCACCGGGCCGCCGGGGTGGTCACTGAGTGGTCACTGCGTG